>CAYVOW010000026.1:0-27872 GCA_964453585.1 uncultured Micropruina sp. | reverse complement strand
AGCTCGGTGTGCAGGTTCCCCATCTCGGTCATCAAAGCGTCGAAGTCGGCGTCCGAATCGGCCATCTCCATGCCGATCTCGTTGAACCGGTCGAGCAGGCCTTTGGTCTCGGCGACCGCCTCCTCGATGTTCTCCATCACGGTCTTGCCCTCGGTCAACGGCGGCTCCTGCAGCAGGATGCCGACGCTGGCGCCCTTCTTGAGCGCGGCGTCCCCGTTGTCGGGACGAAGCAGCCCGGCCATGATCTTGAGCATCGTCGACTTGCCCGCACCGTTCGGACCGACCACACCGATCTTGGCGCCCTCGAAGAAGGACAAGGTGACGTTGTCCATGACCAACTTCTCGCCCAACTTCTTGCGCACGTTGTGCATGGTGAACACGAACTCAGGCATGGTGATCTCTCGGAGAAGGGACGGAATCGCCGTCCAGTATGCCAGTGCGGGATCTGACTGCCGAACCGGACGAGCCCCGCCCGGCTGACCTCAATTGGTGACCTGGCGAGCGGCGGCGGCCACCAACAGCTCGGCCAGGGCGACCGGTCGGCGGTCGCTCAGGTCCTCGATCTGGGCCCGGCAGGACAGTCCGTCGGCAAGGACGACCGCGTCGCGCCCCGCGCGCTGCAGCTCCGGGAGCAGGGCGAGGTTGGCCACCGCCACCGAAACGTCATAGTGCTCGGCCTCCATCCCAAAGCCGCCGGCCATGCCGCAACACCCATCCACCACGGTGACCGTTGCTCCGGCGCTGGCCAACAACGCCCGTTCGGCGTTCCAGTCCAGGACGACCCGCTGGTGGCAGTGCGGCTGGGCAATCACGGTGACCCCGGTCAGGTCGGGCGGCTCCCAGTCGGGCAGGGTGGTGAGGAATGCGGCCAGGGTGGTCACCCGCGATGCGATCAGCGGCACCAGCGGCTCGTCCGGCAGCAGCCAGGCTGCGTCCGAGCCCAACACCGCGAGGCAGGACGGTTCCAGGCCGATGATCGGAAGGCCGGCCTCGGCGCTGGGCCCCAGGAGCTTCACCGAGCGGCGCAGCCGGCGGCGGGCAGCGTCCAGTTGCCCGGTGGAGGTGTAGGTGAGCCCGCAACAGGCCTCCGGACCGACCACTCCCAAGCGCTGTCCGGCGGCTTCAAGGACGCGCACGGCGGCGGCGAGCTGGTCGCCAGCGACCCCATCGGTGTTGCAGTCCACCCACAGGACGACACTCGGGTCCGGGTCGGGGTAGACGAAGCGGCGGTTGGGCCGAGCGGCAATCCGGGGGAGGCTGCGGCGCGGGTCGAGGCCAGCCAGCCTGGTGCTGACCCGGGATAGCCACCGGTTGGTCAGGCTGGCGTTGAGCACGGCCGCGGCACCGGGGATCCGGCCGATCAGGGCCAGCCAGCTGGGCAGGCGTCCCAGCGTGTAGTGCGACAGCGGCCGCAGCCGACCCCGTAGCTCCTGGTCAAGGACCTGCGCCTTGTAGGAGGCCAGGTCCACCCCGGTCGGGCACTCCGATGAACAGGCCTTGCAACCCAAACAGAGGTCGAGGGCTTCCCGGACCTCTGGCGCAGCCGGACCGCCGGTGATGAGCGTGCCGCGGACCATCTCCTGGAGCACCCGGGCCCGCCCCCGGGTCGAGTCCTGCTCTCGTCCGGTGGCCCGGTAGGAGGGACACATCGTCGCCGAACCCAGCGTTGAGACGCAGCGACCGACGCCGGTGCAGCGGTGCACCTCCGCCTCGAACCCGGTCAGCGGACGCCCGAGCTCGGCGATCCGCAGGTCCACCTCCGGCGGTCGAGGGTCGACGATCACCCCGGGGTTCAGCAGGTTCTTGGGGTCGAAGATCGCCTTGATCTGAGCGAATAGCTGCAGCGCGGCAGGGGAGTACATCGCTGGCAACAGGCCCGAACGCGCCCGACCGTCGCCGTGCTCACCGGTCATCGTCCCCCCGTAGCTGCCGGCCAGCGCGGCTGCCTCATCGAGGAAGCGGCGGAACGCGGCGGTGCCGCCCGGCCGATCCAGCGGGAAATCGATCCGACAGTGCACGCAGCCGTCGCCGAAATGCCCGTAGGGCAGCCCGTGCAGGCCATGGGAGCTCAGCAGAGCCTCGAAATCGCGCAGGTAGTCGCCGAGCCGGGCCGGCGGGACGGCCGCGTCCTCCCAGCCGGCATGCGCCGGCTTGTCCAGGGCCAGCGCCGCAAACCCGGCGCCGTCGGAGCGAATCCGCCACCAGCCGGCGACCTCTGCAGCGTCGGCGAGCACCCGACCCTCCAGGCAGCCGCTGCTGCGCACCAGGGCCGCCGCCCGCTCAGCGAGCTCGGCTGCCTGGTCACCGGCGAGTTCGACGAAAAGCCAGCTAGTACCCCCGGGCAACTCGGGCACCGAAGCTGCTCCCTGTCGATTCCGCACGGTGGCGATGATCCGCTCGTCCAGCCCCTCGCAGGCCACCGGGCGCGCGGCGAGCACCGCGGGCATCGCATCGGCAGCGTCCGCCATCGTCGGATAGCCGAGGATCACCAACCGGCGAAGTGGCTGGTCGCGGGTCAACGACACTCGGGCCGAGGTGACCACACCCAGCGTTCCCTCGCTGCCGACCAGGAATCGGGTGACGTCGAAACCGTTCTCGGGCAGCAGGTGTTCCACGGCGTACCCCGACAGTTGGCGTGGGAACCGGCCGAACTCGGTGCGGATCACGCCAAGGTTGCGCTGGACCAATTGCCGCAGCGCGCTCAGGACGGGGGACTCCAGGCCCCGCAGATCGGTGGTCCGGTCGAGGGTCAGCCGCTCGCCGGTGCCGGTGATGACGTCGAGGCCGAACACCTGATCACTGGTTCGGCCGTACCCGAGCGCCCGCGGACCGCAGGCGTTGTTGCCGATCATGCCGCCGACCGTGCAGCGGTCGGACGTGGACGGGTCCGGACCGAACCGGAGTCCGTGGACGGATCCGGCGGCGCTGAGCCGGGCCTGCACCACCCCCGGCTGGACGGTCGCCGTCCGGAGCAGCGGATCGAGCTCGACGATCGAGGTGAGGTGGCGTGAGGTGTCGAGGACCAGCCCTGGACCGATCGCGTTCCCAGCGCACGAGGTGCCGGCTCCGCGGATCGTGATCGGCACATCGGACGACAGCGCACCGGTGACCAGCTCGTCGAGTTCCTCGGTGGTGCGGGGGTGGGCCACCCCCGCGGGCACCACCCGGTACAACGACGCGTCGCTGGAGTAGAGCGCCCGGGTCAGGGTCGAGGTATCGGCGTTCAGGTTGAGTAGCGCGGCATCGACCCCCACGGGGTCAGTCTGCCAGCACCACCGCGTTCATCGCCCGGCCCAAGGCGGCCAGGTCGTCGGGGTCGACCCGGTCGATGAACACCTCGCGGACCGATTCGACGTGCGTGGGAGCTGCCGTTTTCAACAACGTCAGGCCGCTGCCGGTCAACACGGCGATCACGCCGCGCCGGTCGCTGGGGCAACTCTTGCGCAGGATCAGCCCCTTGCGTTCCATCCGGGTGACCGTGTGGGTCAGCCGTGACCGGGACTGGCGGACCGCCGAAGCAAGGTCTGACATGCGCATTTGCAGTTCGGGCGACTCGGAGAGGTGCACCAGGATCTCGTACTCGCCGAGATCCAGGCCGAAGGATCGAAGCTCGGCGTCCAGCTTCTCGTTGATCCGCGCGGTCGCGTTCAGGTAGTCGCGCCAGATGGCCTGCTGCGGGGTCGACAGCCAACGGGGTTCAACGATGGTGCTCACGCGAACCATTCTAGCAGGGAAGTTTACGATTCAATCGCCCCTGGTGGTGGCTGCCGGCGGTGGGTCACTGTCCGGGTCAGCGAACGCCCACTAGACTCGCCCGAAACCTGCCCCCAGGGGTGGCGCCCGCAACGACGAGGAGCGACATGACCGACGCTGCGACCACGGCAGCCCGCGTACTGCGGGACGCACCGTCCTCCATGGGGGCACTGCTCCGCTGGCGGGTGGACAAGACCCCCGACCGCTTGGCCTTTCGCCATCGTGATGCCGCCGAGGCCTGGGTCGACCTGAGTTGGCGGCAGACCGCCGACCGCGTCGACCAGATCGCCGCCGGGCTGCTGGCCCTTGGCCTGCAACCCGAAGAGCGGGTGGCGATCGCGTCCGCGACCCGGATCGAGTGGATCCTCACCGACTACGCGGTCAACGCCGCCGGTGGCGCCACCACCACCGTCTACCCGAACACGGCCGCCGAAGAGTTCCAATACATCGTCAGGCACTCCGCCTCGGTGATCCTGATCGCCGACACCGACGAGCAGGTGGCCAAGCTGGAGGGTAGCGGCCTGGATATCCGCCACGTCGTGGTGATGGACGGCAACGGCGATGGCGACCGGGTGCTCTCGTGGCAGCAACTCCTCGATCGCGGAGCCGAACACCTGCGGGAGCATCCGACAGCAGTCGCCGACGCCACCGCGGGCACCGGACGAGACAGCCTGTCGACGTTGATTTACACCTCGGGCACGACCGGCACCCCCAAGGGCGTGGAGTTGACCCACGAGAACTGGATCTACGTCGGGTTCGCTGTCGACGCCGCCGAGATCATCACCGCCGAGGAGGAGCACTTCATGTGGCTCCCGCTCTCGCACGTGTTCGGCAAGTGCCTGCTCGGCATCCAGTTGGCGATCGGTTTTGTGACCGTGGTCGACGGCCGTCTGGACAAGATCGTCCCGGGGCTGGGTGAGACCTCGCCGACCCTGATGGCCGGCGCCCCGCGGATCTTCGAGAAGGTGCGCAACGCCGTCCTCTCCACCAACGCCGAGGGGCTGAAGGCGAAGATCGCCACCTGGGCTTTCTCGGTCGGCAAGCAGGCCCGCGAGTACCGGCTGACCGGACGAGCGATGCCCGGCGGGCTGGCCTTCCGCAACCGGATCGCCGACAAGCTGGTGTTCTCGAAGCTGCGGGACCGGCTCGGCGGCCGGATCAACTTCATGGTGTCGGGGTCGGCGAAGCTGAACCCGCAGGTGCAGGGCTGGTTCTACTCCGCCAACCTGCTGATCATCGAGGGGTACGGACTCACCGAGACCACCGCCGTCACCTGTGTGGATCATCCCAAGACCGTTCGGTTCGGGACGGTCGGCCCGGCCATTCCCGGCACCGAGGTGCGGATCGCCGAGGACGGTGAGGTGCTCGTCCGTGGGCCAGGCGTGATGCGGGGCTACCACAAGGCGCCCGAGCTCACCGCCGAGGTGATCATCGACGGCTGGTTCCACACCGGCGACATCGGCGAGTTGGACGCCGACGGCTACCTGACGCTGACCGACCGCAAGAAGGACCTGATGAAGACCTCGGGCGGCAAGTACGTGGCGCCGCAGAAGGTCGAGGGTGCGGTCGTCGCGGCCCTGCCCTACGCCTCCCAGGTGGTGGTCGTCGGCGATGGCCGCAAGTACGTGTCGGCGCTGATCACCATGGATCACGACAACCTGATGAAGTGGGCGGCGCGCAAGGGGCTGGCCGAGAAGTCCTACGCCGAGATCCTCCAGAGCCCGGAGTTGCGGGCCTCGGTGGAGGCGAAGCTGCAGCGGGCCAACGCCACCTTGGAGCGTTGGGAAACGATCAAGAAGTTCACCATTCTCGACCAGGAGTTCTCGGTCGACAGCGGTGAGGTCACCCCCAGCATGAAGCTGCGCCGGTCGGCGATCACCAAGCAGTACGCCGCCCAGGTGGCCGCCATGTACAAAGACGAGGGGCTCGACAAGGAGTGAGCGATCCGGCGTTCAGCGTTGAGGTTCCGGTCCGCTGGGTCGACTTGGACGCACAGGGGCACGTCAACAACGCCCTGGTCGCCGACTACCTGCAGGAGGCCCGGGTCGCCTTCCTGCTCACCGGTCCCACCCCGGGGCTGCTGCGGCAGGGCGTGGTGGTGGTCAGCCACCAGATCGAGTACCTGCGACCGGTGGAGTTCACCGGGTCAGCCGTCCGGGTGGACCTCTGGCTGGGGAACCTCAGGGCGGCCGAGTTCACCCTGGCCTACCAGGTGATCCAGGACGGGGAGGTGGCGGCCCGGGCGCGCACCCGGCTGTGCGCCTTCGACTTCGACGCCGGGCGACCCAGACGGTTCACCCCGACGGAGCGCGCCCCGTTCGCGCAGGTGGCGGCGGAACTGTTCGAGTTCCGGGATCTGGGCCGGTTCCGGGTCGGCGAGCACCCGTTCCGGCACGAGTTCGCGGTGCGCTGGAGCGACCTCGACGCCTACGGCCACGTCAACAACGTCCGCTTCTTCGACTTCGTCGCCGAGGCCCGCATTCAGATGGGCTCCGACACCGATCCCGCGGCCAACCGGATGTCGGCGGCGGCCGAGGCCGGTTACCTGTGGATGGTGGTGCGGCAGGACCTGGACTACCTGGGCCAGTTGGAACACCGGTTGGAGCCCTACCAGGCGCTGGTCAGCGTCGCTGCGGTCGGCCGCACGTCGATGACCTTGGTCGCGGAGCTGACCGACCCGCAAAGCGGTACCGTCGCGGCCCGGGCCACGACCGTCCTGGTCTGCGGCGATACGCAGGGGCGCCCGATGCCGATTCCCGACGCCGTGGCCCACGGGCTGCACCGCTGGCCAGCGGCCGGCTAGGACGCCGGCTGACCTGGGCTGGCTGTCACCAGGGGCTCTTGCGGCCCACCACGCCGTCGCAGGTGACCTCGACAAAGCTGGACGAGATCGAGTAGCCGGTTTGCTTCGTCGCGGCGGCGCCCATCGTCCACGGCGCCATGATCGGGCCGTAGTCGCTGTTGGTGACGCGGCAGGTCACGGTCGAAGCGAAGCCCGAGGTGGTCACGGCCAACGACTTGCAGGTGGAGCCGGACATGCAGATCGAGACCAGCGGGACGTAGGTGGTCACCTTCACGGTGGCGCCCGAAGGCGCCTGGTTGTGGTAGGTGAACCGGCTCTGATCGGTGACCGCGCTGGTGCCCTTGGTGGTCTTTACCGTGACACCGACCGTGCCGATGACGTGCGCGGGCACGGTCACGGTCACGGTCGAACTCGACATCACGGTGACGTTGGTGGCCGGCGTCGTGCCGAACAGGACGCTGGTGGTGCCGCGAAGGCTCGACCCAGTGAGCGTCACTCTCGCGCCACCGCCAGGCAGCGAGAAGTAGTTGCTGATCCGCGTGACCGACGGCGGCGCCGGGGCCGCTTCGGCCGACGCGGCCGGAATCGATCCGAAACCGACAACCGCGAGCGCGAGCGCGGCCAAAGCGCGTGACTTCATGGGGGCCCTTCCCGAGAGTCTGAGAACAAGCTGAACTTATCTCAGGCATTGGCCCGTCACCAAATGGGCTGAAACCTTGTTGCAACCCGGGATCGAGACTTGCCGCGCCGCTGGAAGGTGTCCTGTGGTGCGTTTGTACCGCGGCGTCGTCCCCTCAGCCGGCGGGGGCGTACCAAACCGCCGTCTCAGGTTCGACCCGGCCGTCGATCACCGGCGCGGATGCCACCAGGATGGCTACGCCCTCGGGCAGGGCGACGACCTCACCCGACAGGTTGACCAGGCAGCCGAACTCGGGTTTGCGAGTGAAGTGCAGCACCTGGGCTGGGGCGTCCAGCCAGGTCAGCGTCCCGTCGCCGAGGGCGGGGTGGGTCCGCCGAATGCCCAGCGCCGTCCGATACAGCGCGAGCGTCGAATCGGGGTCGGACGACTGGGCTGCGGCGGTCAGGGCTGCCCAACCAGCCGGCTGCGGCAGCCAACTGCCGTCGTCCCCGAACCCATAGGGCGGCCGATCACCCGACCATGGCAGCGGGACGCGGCAGCCGTCCCGGCCCGGGGTCTGACCGCCGGTGCGGAAGAACGACGGGTCCTGGCGGGCTTCGGCGGGTAGATCCTCGACCTCTTCGAGCCCCAACTCCTCACCCTGGTACACGTAGCAGCCACCGGGCAGGGCGAACTCGAGCAGGGCGGCGGCCCGGGCGCGGCGGCGACCGAGCTCGATGTCGACCGGGAGCGGAAACAGGTGCTCGGCGAAGACGTACTGGTCGCGAGGGTCGACCCCAGTGGAGGTGAACCGGCGACCGGTGATCGGCTTGCCGTAGCGGGTGGCGACCCGGGTCTGGTCGTGATTGCCGAGCACCCAGGTGGCCGGCGCCCCGACCGCCCGGTGGGCGGCCAGGGAGCGGTCGATCATGGCCCGCAACGAGGGAGCGTCCCAGGCGCACCAGAGGTGGTCGAAGTTGAACGTCGAGTGGAGTTGGCCGGGCCCGACGTAGCGGACCAGCTTGTCCAGCGGGTCGGCGTTGGCTTCGGCGATGAAGATCCGCTCGCCAGCAGGGGTGTCGGCGTACTCGGCCGCCACCCGGCGCCAGCGGGCGTGGATCTGCAGCACCTCGGGGCGGTCCCAAAACGGAGACCCCTCGAACCGTTTCCAGTTGCCGAAGCCGGTGGCCTCGTCGTGTGGGGTGTCGGGGAGATCGGGATGCTTGGCCATGGCGTCGGCGACGTCCACCCGCAGGCCATCGACGCCGCGGTCGAACCAGAACCGGAGCACCTCGTCGAAGAAGTCGCCGACGGCGGGGTTTTCCCAGTTGAAGTCGGGTTGCTCCGCGGCGAACATGTGCAGGTACCACTGCTCGGGGCCATCCGGCCCGACCACCCGCTCCCAGGCCGAACCGCCGAACAGCGAGGGCCAGTTGTTGGGCGGCAGTTGGCCGTGCTCGCCGCGTCCGTCCCGGAAGTGGAACATGGCCCTCTCGGCAGAGCCGGGGGCGGCCGCCAGGGCCGCCTTGAACAGCGCGTGCTCGTTGCTGCAGTGGTTGGGCACCAGGTCGACCAGGACCCGGATGCCGCGTTGATGGGCTCCGGCGATGAACGCGTCGGCGTCGTCCAGGGTTCCGAACATCGGGTCGACGTTGAAGTAGTCGGAAACGTCGTAGCCGCCGTCGGCCATCGGCGAGGGGTACCACGGGCTGATCCAGACCGCGTCGATGCTGAGCGCGGCCAGGTGGTCGAGGTGCGCAATCATGCCGGGGATGTCACCGATGCCGTCGGCGTTGCCGTCGGCGAAGCTCCGCGGATAGATCTGATAGACCGCGGCTCTGCGCCACCAGTCCTGCCCCTGAGACATGCATCCTCCTCGACGCAACACCCGGCCGAACGCTCGGGATCGGGCCAACCCTAGGGGTGCTCCCACCGCCGGGCCAGCCGATGACGCACCGACTCGGCCAAAATCTCGGCGCCTGGGGTTCGAGAAGGCCCTGACGGCCCCGGGAAGCCGCCACCACCGAGATTGTGGCGACCGCAGTTGGCAGGTTCACGGCAAAACGGACCGCCCCCGAAGGGACGGGCCGTTGATCTGGCCTCAGTGGGCGTCGACCGCCTCGATCTCGGAGCGGTCACCGGACCACTGGGTGTGGAAGGAGCCCTCCTTGTCGACCCGCCGGTAGGTGTGCGAGCCGAAGAAGTCGCGCAGCCCCTGGGTCAGGGCGGCATTCGTCCGGGGCGCCCGGACGATGTCGTAGTAGGACAGGGCCGAGGCGAAACCGGGGATCGGGATGCCGGCCTCGGTGGCCTTCACCACCACCCGGCGCCAGGCCGGGTTGGAGTCGGCCAGCCCGGCGCTGATCGAGGGGGCCTCGAGCAGGGTCTCCAGGTTGCCGGCCGCGTACTCGTTGGAGATGCGGTCGAGCAGCTTCGCCCGGATGATGCAGCCGGCCCGCCAGATCCGGGCGCAGGCGGCCACGTCGATGTCCCAGCCGTAGTCCTGGCCGGCCACCCTGATCAGGTGCAGGCCCTGGGCGTAAGCGATCACCTTGGCGCACCAGAGGGCCTGGCGGACGTCCTCGATGAACGCGGCCCGATCATCGGTCTGGACCTTGCCGTCGGGGCCGGACAGGGCCGCTTGGGCAGCCCGGCGCAGGTCGGGGCTGCTGGACGCCGCACGCGAGAACACCGATTCGGCGATCGCGGCCGCGGGGACCCCCAGGTTGAGCGACTCCTGCACCGTCCAGGTGCCGGTGCCCTTCATCCCGGCGGCGTCCACGATCACGTCGACCAGGGGCTTGCCGGTTTCGGAGTCCACCTGGCGCAGCACCTCGGAGGTGATCTCGATCAGGTAGGAGTCGAGGTCGCCGGTGTTCCAGGTGGCGAAGATGTGGGCGGCCTCGGCCGCCGAAACCCCGGCGCCCTTGAGCAGGTCGTAGGCCTCTCCGATGAACTGCATATCGGCGTACTCGATGCCGTTGTGCACCATCTTGACGAAGTGGCCGGCGCCGTCGGTGCCGATCCAGGTGCAGCAGGGCTCGCCGTTGTAGTGGGCCGACACCTTCTCCAGGATCGGGCCGACGTGGGCGTAGCTCTCCTTGGGGCCGCCGGGCATCATCGCCGGACCCTTCAGGGCGCCCTCTTCGCCGCCGGAGATGCCACAGCCGATGAAGTTGAAGCCCAGCTCAGCCATCTTCTTCTCGCGACGCCGGGTGTCGGGGAAGTAGGTGTTGCCACCGTCAATCACGATGTCGCCCTGGTCGAGGTGCGGGATCAGCGAGTCGATGGTGGCGTCGGTCGGGCCGCCGGCCTTGACCATCATGATGATCCGGCGCGGCTTCTCCAGCGAATCGACGAACTCCTCGACGGTTTCCGAGCCGATGAAGTTCGCCTCGGGGTGGGCCTCCAGGACGGCCGCGGTCTTGGCGTACGACCGGTTGAAGATGGCGGTCTTGAACCCCTTGCTGGCGAAGTTGCGGGCCAGGTTCGACCCCATCACGGCCATGCCGACGACGCCGATCTGGGCCGTCGCAGTCTTGTCGCTCATAGTGCTGTCCTTCTGTCGGGTGGGAGCGGTCCGCTCGCCTGTCGCCTCCCATCCCACCAGACAACAACCGAACTCGGACACCGTTTGCCCAAGTTGCCATTGTTGGACCGGCAATCGGCGGAAACCGACCCGCCACCTTCGGAGGAGGCACAGAATGACCGTATGACCAAGCCGCTGACCCTCAATCCTGACCGGCTGTTTCCGGCGGAGCCGCAGACCCGGGCGCTGGCCCGACGGCTGTACCAGCAGGTGAAGGACCTGCCGATCCTGTCGCCCCACGGCCACGTCCCCCCGGCCTGGATCGCCGAGGACACCCCCTTCCCGGATCCGACCAACCTGCTGCTCACCCCGGACCACTACGTCAACCGGATCATGCACGGCCAGGGCGTCGACCTGGCCGACCTCGGCGTCCCGATGGGTCGGACGGACTTCAGCGCAGATCAGGCGCGGCAGGCGTGGCGAATCTTCTGCAAGCACTGGTACCTCTACCGCGGCACGCCGATGAAGTACTGGATGGAGATGGAGCTGGTCGACATCTTCGGCGTGGACGTCCGACCGTCGGAGGAGACCGCGGATCAGATCTACGACGCGATCGACGCCAAGCTGCGCACCGAGGAGTTCAAACCGCGGGCGCTGATGGACCGGTTCAACATCGAGTTCATCGCCACCACCGACGACCCTTGTGACGATCTGAGCCATCACCAGAAGCTTCGCGACGACCAGGGGTTCAGCCGCCACGTCCGGCCCACCTTCCGGCCCGACAAGTACCTGGAGGCGGCGCGTCCGGACTGGAACGCGTCCATGGACGACCTGGCCCGGGTGTCCGGGGTCGACACCGGCGACTGGGCCGGCTGGATCGCGGCGATGGAGAACCGGCGGGCCTACTTCAAGGCCAATGGCGCGGTCTCCACCGACCACAGCCACGCCGACCTGGGCACCCAGCCGCTGGACCGGGCAGACGCCGAGCGGCTGTACGCCCAAGCCCGCTCCGGCGGCGGGATCAGTGTCGAGGACGCCGCAGCGCTACGCCGGACGATGATCTTCGAGCAGTGCCGGATGGCGTCCGAGGACGGCCTGGTGATGACGGTGCACCCGGCGGTCTCCCGCAATCACCACCAGCCGACGATGGACCGCTTCGGCGCCGACGTCGGCGGCGACATCCCGATGGCGATCGAGGTGGTGCAGGCGCTCAAGCCGATGCTGAACGCGTTCGGCACCAACCCGAACTTCCGGGTGGTCATCTTCGGCATGGACGAGACCGTCTACAGCCGCGAGGTGGGCCCGCTGGCCGGGTTCTACCCGTCGGTGTACGTGGGTCCGCCGTGGTGGTTCATCGATGCCCCGGACGCGATCAAGCGCTGGCGCAAGGCCGTTACCGAGTACGGGACCTTCTACAAGACCTGCGGGTTCATCGACGACACCCGGGCCTTCCTGTCGATCCCGGCCCGGCACGACCTGTCCCGGCGCTGCGACGTGGTGCACCTGGCCGAACTGGTCACCGAGGGTCGTCTGGAACTCGACGAGGCGGAGGAACTGGCCCAGGCGCTGGTCTCGGACCTGCCCCGGAAGGTGTTCAACCTGCCAGGTTGAGCCATCCCTCGGCGCGACGGCCGGGCGTGGCTACAGTGCTGCTGTGCCCGAGGACGAGACGACTGCCCGCGACGCGACCATCTATGACGTCGCTCGGGTCGCTGGGGTCAGCCCCTCCACGGTCTCGCGAGCGTTCTCGCGTCCGGGACGGGTGAGCACGCGCACGGCCGAGAAGATCATGGCCGTGGCCGAAGAGCTCGGCTACCGGAGTCGGGAGGTTTCCCGTCCGGCGATCAAAGTGGCCACCAAAGTGCTCGGCCTGGCCGTGGCCGACATCACCAACCCGTTCAACTTCCGGGTGATTCGCGGCTGCGAATCCGCTGCCGTGCAGGCCGGGTTCATGGTGACCCTCAGCGACTCCCAGGAGTCCGAAGCGCTGGAGCGGATGATGTTCCGGCGGGCGCTGCCGTTGGTGGACGGGTTGGTGATCGCCAGTTCTCGGCTGTCCGATACCGAACTGCGGACGGTCGCCAAGACGGTCCCCACGGTGGTGCTGAACCGAAAGGTGCCCGGGGTGCCGTCGCTGGTGCCCGATATGGGACGCGGCATCCGTCGCGCGGTTGAGCACCTGGTGTCGCTGGGTCATGACCACATCTGCTACCTGGCCGGGCCCGAGGCGTCCTGGGCCGACGGGAAGCGCTGGCGGACGATCCGCGAGGCCGCCCACGAGCTGCGCTTCACCGAACATCGGGTCGGACCCTTCACCCCCACCATCCAAGGCGGCCGAACCGCGGCCGCGGCGGTTGCCGCCAAGCGGCACCGGGCGGTGATCGCCTACAACGACGTGATGGCGATCGGGCTGATCCGGGGCCTGATCGAGCGCGGCATCCGAGTGCCGGAGGACGTGAGCGTGATCGGCTTCGACAACATCTTCGCCTCCGAACTGACCACCCCCGGCCTGACCACCGTGGCGGCACCCCTGACGATGCTGGGGGAGAGCGCGGTGCGCTATCTGGTGTCGCTGATCAACGGCGTCAAGCTGGCCGAACCGCTGCCGACCACGGTGCCGGTGCGGCTGGTCGTCCGGCAGTCGACGGCCGAGGTCAATCCGCACTGGCCCGGCTGAGGTGGCCTGACTCAGCCGGTGATCCGCGGCAGCAGGGCGATCTTGGCCCAGATCTTCCGGGACAGCCCGGTGGTCAGATCCTCAATCCCTTCGACGGCACTGACCACGGCTGGGTCGGTGGTGCGCTCGGCAAACAAGGCTGCGGTCTTGGCGACCAGGGACAGCAACTCCGAGCAGTAGTCGAGGTAGTTGGCCAGTTCGGAGGCGGTGAGCCCCATCTCGACGGTCGCCTCGGTCTCGGTGAACTCGGTGCGCAGCCGATCGGGGTCCTTGGTCAGCTGGTGCATGTCGATCACATGGGCGAGCGACCGCAGGCGGTGCAAGGTGGCCAAATCGGTGCGCCGCTCGAAGCGAGCCGGCAGCGCCCACAGGAAGAAGATCGCCAACGCGCCGAAGACCAGATCGTTGACCAGGCTTTCGAAGGTCGCCAGCCAGTCCCACCCCTGGGGTCCGCCGACCCGCTGCGACTGGACGATCACCAGTCCCAGGGCCAGTAGCAGCCCGGCCGCGATCAGCGCGATCGTCCCGCGGCAAAGCCAGCGCAACCACCGTGTTCGGGCGTGCTCGACCAGCGACCGCTCCACCATGTCGTCGATCACCTTGAGCAACTCGCCCGGAACCTTGCCCAGCCCGCGGGACGGGAACCGGGCCTGAATCCGCCGCTCCAACCGGGCCACCGTTGCCCGAACCGAGGTGGCGTCGAGGTGCTGGGGGTCGCGGGGGACGGTGGGGTCGCTCACCGGGTCACTGTAACGGCCACCCTTCGCGGTCAGCCCTTGCGGTAGCGGTAGAGCACCTCGCCGGCGTTCTCGACCACGACCACGTCGGGGTCGGCCTTCCAGGCCTCGACGTCGATCGTTGCCGGGTCGAGGTAGCCGAGGTTCACGCCGGCACACACCTCCGGCGGGATCTGGGTTGCGAGGGTGACTCGGATCCGGTTGTTCTCCACTCCGGTTTCGGGATCGTAGGTGCCGGCGCCGCGGACGTGGGTCGAGTGGGCCAGGACGCCCTTGGGGACGTCCTTGAACCGGTCCCACTGCTTGGTGAAGTACTCGATGCAGTGGTAGCCGATGTCGTAGATCTCGTGGTGCACCTCCGACACCTCGGTCACGTGCGGGGCGTAGACGATCACTTCGCCCCCGTCGGCCATCGCCGGCTGCGCCTTGTAGCAGCCCTTCGCGGCGGTCCAGATGTCGTCGTACCGGGTGGGCATCATCGCCAACATCCGGGTGAACGGCTGCTCCACGTAGACCACGTGGCTGGCCGCGGCCACCTCGGCGGCGACCTCCCAGGAGTCCTCACAGGTGCCGAACGAGATCGCCTCGATCTCGCCGGACCCCGACTTCACCACCAGGCAGAGCGCCAGCCGAGCGCCCGGGATCATCTCCGACCCCGCGTTGATGATCGCCCGGACCGGGGTGATCCCGGGGCCGCCGATCATGTCCTCGACGCCGATCAGGGCGCCGACCCAGTGGGAGAGGTCGATCGCGTCGTGGGTGGAGCAGCCCGGGATGAAGTACTTGTTGCCGCCGGAGATGCCGACCACCTCGTGCGGGAACACCGGCCCGACGACCAGGTTGATGTCGGCCTCGACCACGTGGCGGTTCATCTCCACCTCGACGACTTCGCGCATCGATCCGTTGGAAAGCCGCTCGACGTCGTCCTCGCTCAGGGTGCCGATGTGGACGATCTGGTCGGGGTCCTGCCACTCGTGGTTGAGCACCGTCATCCCGGGGTAGGCGTCGGCGAGTCCCCCGGGAGGAACGCCGAACCAGCGGTCGATTTCGTCCGGTTCCATGTAGGAGTGGGTGCCGAGCGCGATGATCGCAGTCAGCGAGCCGACGCGGTCGATCAGGTACTTGTGGACGGTGCGCAGCAGCAGTGGCAGGGGACAACTGCGGGTGGCGTCCGGCACCACCAGGACCACCCGCTTGCCGTCGAAGTCGACCCCGGCCAGGTTGCGCTGGACGAACTCGTCGACCTGGGCTTCGCTGAGCTCCTGGTGCGGACCGCCGATCATCTCGACGGTGGGCCGAAGGGTGCGCTGCAGGGTCTCGGTCACGGCTGCTCCTCCTGAGGTCACGAGCTCCTGGCCAGCCTACGTCTGGGGCTTCCCCCGACGCCCGGGTTTGCCGAACTGTGCCGAGCCCCGATGGCAACTTTGGCAATCCCGCACCCGGCGCCAGCGGCGTGCCTAGTCTCGATCGCAGTCAACGAAAGGCCCTCCCGTGACCCGTCTCTCCCGCGCAGCCAACGGTCGCCCCAAGGCACCGGTTCGCATCCTGCACTTCGGCCTCGGCAACTTCTTCCGGGCGCACCAGGCCTGGTACACCGAGAACGCCGCGGACGCCGATGGCTGGGGTATCGCGGCGTTCACCGGACGCAGCCTCGGTGTCGCCGAGGACATGCAGCGCCAAGAGGGCCTCTACACGCTGATCATTCAGCACGCCCAGGGCAACGAGTACCAGGTGATCAACTCGATCGTCGCCACCCATCCGGGGCCGGACGTCGACCAAGCGCTGGCCTACTTCGCCGATCCGGCGCTGGCCATCGTCACCTCGACCGTGACCGAGGCTGGCTACGTCCGCAACTCAGCGGGTGGGCTGGACGACGACGACCCGGCGGTCGCCGCCGACATCGAATCGGTGAAGACCGGCAACCTCTGCGCGGTGACCACCGCCCCGGGCAAGTTCGTGGCCGGCCTCGTTGCCCGCCGGTCGGCCGGGGCCGGGGCGATCACCTTCTGCCCGTGCGACAACATCCCCGACAACGGCGAGATGGTGGAGCACGTGATCCGTGACTTCGCCCGGGCCGCCGATCCGTCCCTGCTGCCCTGGATCGACGAGAACGTCGGCTTCGTGACCACGATGGTCGACCGGATCACCCCTCGTCCGACCGACGCCACCATGGGGGCGGTCAAGGTCGACACCGGCGTGGACGACCCGGCGGCGGTGGCCACCGAGCCGTTCGCCCAGTGGGTGCTGTCCGGAAACTTCAAGGCGGGACGTCCGGCCTGGGAGACCAAGGGCGCTCAGTTCGTCGACGACATCGTCCCCTACGAGACGTTGAAGCTGTGGATGCTGAACGGCTCCCACTCGCTGATGGCGTACGCGGCCACGATCAAGGGCATCGAGACCGTCTACGACGCGATCAGCGATCCCGAGGTGCGCAGTTGGGTCGAGGCGTGGTGGGACGTCGCCGCCCGGCACCTCCCGCTGCCGTCCGAGACCGTCGCGGCCTATCGGGCCGCCCTGGTGGAGCGCTACGAGAACCCCAACATCCGGCACCTGCTGGCCCAGATTGCCGCCGACGGGTCCCAGAAGATCCCGATCCGGATCGTCCCCGCCCTGAACGCCGATCGCGCGGACGGCAACGCGCCGGTGGGCGCCGAAAGGGCGGTGGCGGCCTGGACCCTGCACCTGCGAGGGATGGGGGCGCCGGTCAACGACGCCCGCGCCGACCAGGTGAAACCGCTGGGCGAGGGCAGCCTGGAAGAGGCGGTGGAGAAGGTGTGCCGCTTCCTCAAGATCAGCGACGACCGCTCCAAGGGGAGCATCCTGGCCCTGGCCCAGGACCTGGAAGCCAAGGCGATCTAGGCGTCCGGGCCGGACGAGAGCTCCGGTCGCACCTCGCCGGGGGCGTCCCAGGACGCGACTCTCGGGTTATCGAGCGAATCTCGGGTTAGAACACGAGAGTTCCGCCATAACCCGAGAGTTCCGGGACGACCCGAGTCAGCGGCGATGGGTGATGCGTCCGGCCCACACGGTGGCGACCACCGGGTCGGGCAGGTCGCGTCCGTGGTAGGGGTTGTTCCGCGACTTGGACGCGCTGGCGTCCCGGTCGACCACGGCCCGCGCCGACGGATCAACCAGCACCACGTTGGCCGGCTCGCCGAGCTGCAGCGGACGTCCCTGGGTGGTCGAACGGGTCAGCGCGGCGGGAGCCACCGACATCCGCTGGACGAGCGTCGACCAGTCCATCCGGCCCGAGTTCACCATCACCTCGACCACCACGCCGAGCGCCTGCTCCAGGCCGAGCATTCCGGGTAGGGCGACGTCGAACGGGTGGTCTTTGTCCTCTCGGGCGTGCGGGGCGTGATCGGTGCCGACCAGGTCGATCGTCCCGTCGGCCAGGGCCTCGCGGACCGCCTCGATGTGCTCGTCGGTGCGCAGCGGCGGGTTCACCTTGAAGGTGGTGTCGAAGCCCTCGACCTCGCGGGTGCCGAGCAGCAGGTGATGGGGGGTCACCTCGGCGGTCACCTGGATGCCGCGAGCCTTGGCCCAGCGGATCACCTCGACCCCCTCGGCGGTCGACACGTGACAGGCGTGATACCGGGCCCCGGCCAGCTCGGCCAGTTGGACGTCCCGGGCGATGATCACCGACTCGGCCTGGGCCGGCCAACCCGGCAGCCCCAGGCGTCCGGAGATCTCCGACTCGTGGCAGCACGCCGCCGGGCCGGCCAGCCGATGGTCCTGGCAGTGCTGGGCGACCACCGCATCGAACGTGCGCGCGTAGGTGAGCGCCCGGCGCATCAGCAGCGAGTCCATCAGGCAACGGCCGTCGTCGGAGAACATCCGGACGCCGGCGGACGAGCGGGCCATCAGGCCCATCTCGGACAGCTCCTCGCCGGCCAATCCCTTGGTGATCGCGCCGACCACGATCACCTCGGCCTGGGCCTTCTCCCGGGCCAGCGACGCCAGGTAGTCGGCCGCCTCGGCGGTGTCGGTGACCGGGTTCGTGTTGGCCATCGCCGACACCGCGGTGAACCCTCCCCGGGCCGCGGCCAGGGTCCCGGTGGCGATCGTTTCGGCGTCCTCGCGGCCCGGCTCCCGCAGGTGGGTGTGCGAGTCGACCAATCCGGGCAGGACGAGCAGTCCGTCGGCGTCCAGCCGCTCCGGGTCGTGCAGGTCGGCCGGGTCGACGAACCGTCCGTCCGACACCCCCAGGTCGCCCCCGGAGCCATCGGCCCGGCGACCACCGGAGATCAGCAGGTCCCTCATCGTGTCGTCCCCTCATCGGACCCGCCCAGCAACTGGTACAGCACGCTCATCCGGACCGACACCCCGGCCGTCACCTGATCGAGGATCAACGAGTTGGCGGCGTCGGCGGCCTCGCTGGAAATCTCGACGCCGCGGTTCATCGGGCCGGGATGGCAGATCGCCGCGCCTGGACGAAGTCTGGCCAGTCGCTCGGGGGTCAGGCCGTAAAGCGCGGTGTACTCGCGGGCGCTGGGGAAGAAGCCGCCCTGCATCCGCTCCCGCTGGACGCGCAACATCATCACCACATCGACGTCGCCGAGCACCGAGTCCAAGTCGCCGGTCACCTCGCACCCCCATTGGTCGACGCCGGTGGGCAGCAGGGTCGGCGGGGCAACCAGGACCACCTGCGATCCCAGCGTCCGGTGCAGGAGAACGTTGGAGCGGACGACCCGTGAGTGCAGCAGGTCGCCGACGATCGCGATCCGCTTGGTCGTCCAGTCGTCGTCGCCGCGATCGCGGAAGTGGCGGCGGATCGCGAAGGCGTCCAGCAGCGCCTGGGTGGGGTGCTCGTGGGTGCCATCGCCGGCGTTGATCAGGTGCGCCTTCACCCAGTGCTGGGCCTGCTCCAGGGCCCCCGACGAGGAGTGCCGGACGACGAAGGCGTCCACCCCCATGGCGTCCAGGGTGAGCATGGTGTCGCGCATCGACTCGCCCTTGGAGACCGACGAGCCCTTGCCGGAGATGTTGATGGTGTCGGCCGAGAGCCACTTGCCGGCCATCTCGAAGCTGGTCCGGGTCCGGGTGGAGTCCTCGAAGAACATGTTGATGATGGTCCGGCCACGCAGCGTGGGCAGCTTCTTGATCGTCCGGCCCTGGAGCTGATGCATCTCCTCGGCGCCGTCGAGGATCGTCTCGATCTCGTCCCGGGAGAGGTCGGCGGCACTGAGCAGGTGTCTCACGAGGCCCCCTTGGCAACTGTGACCACATCCACGCCGTCGAGTTCGCTGAGCCGGACGTTGACCCGCTCGTCGCGCGACGCGTGGACCGTGCGGCCGACGTGGTTGGCCTGAATCGGCAGCTCCCGGTGGCCGCGGTCGACCAGCACGGCGAGCTGGACGCTGCGGGGACGGCCGAGGTCCTTCAGCGCGTCGAGCGCGGCGGCAACCGTGCGGCCGGAGAAGAGCACGTCGTCAACGAGGACGACATCGAGGCCGTCAATCGGGCGCGGGATCAGGGTCCGTCCCACCGCCCGGGTGGGTTGGCGGCGCAGGTCGTCGCGATACATGGTGATGTCGAGTTCGCCGACCGCCACCGGGTCGCCCTCGGCGGAGCGGATGGCGTCGGCCAGCCGGCGGGCCAGCAGGACGCCGCGGGTCGGGACGCCGAGCAGGATCACTCCGTCAGCGCCCCGGTTGGTCTCAAGGATCTCGTGCGCCATCCGGGCCACCGCCCGCGAGATCTGATGGCTGTCCCACACGACTCGCGGCGGGGTCGTCCCGGCCGCGTCGGCGGAAGGTTCGGTCACGCTGCTCCTCGGGTCGCGGCGCCGCGACCCGGGCAGGGCCAAAATGCGTCGCCTCGAACGGTCAATCTAGTCGAACTTGCTCTACCCTTTGCTCCATGTTCGGACTGAGCTCGCTGTTGCCGCTGGAGACCCTCCCGGGCTGGCCCGAGGCGCCCAACCCGTCGGTCGTGGATGCCTTGTACATCCTCGTCGGGGTCCCCGGTGCCATCTCGTTGGTGATCCTGGCTCTGGTGGTCGCGCCGAGTTGGTTCCGGCGCGGGGAGTCGTCCACTGACGTCGTTAAGGCCTGAGCGGAGACCCTCGCGGGCCTCCGGATCGACCGCCGGCGGTTCAGCCGGTGGCCTCCTGACAGCGCAGCGCGCGCTCGGCATCGTCGCGGCGCTCCGACAGCATCCGCCGCACCGAATCGGTCAGCGGGGTTTCGGCCGTCCAACCGTCGAGGCGGGCGAGGAACTCCCGGGTGACCAACGACCACGGGAAGAGCAGTTCGACCACGTGGTTGCGGATCGCCATGCTGCGCTGGCCCCACCCGTCGCGCTGGTCGGAGATCGCCGACACCACGCCCAGGTAGCGATCCACGTACTCCTCGGTCAGTGCCTGCTGGCCGTCCTGCCAGAAGGACGCGCAGATCTGGAAGTGCGTCTCGTTCGGGGTGGACGCGTCCTCGACCGCCCGGCGCCATGCCTCCGCCTTGGCGCCCTGATCGGGACGAGCCGCTCGGGCGCCGGCGGCCTTCTCCGCGCCGGTGGTGGTCTTGTCGGCGTCCGCCTCGGCCGTGATCTCGGGTTCGCCGATCGCGCCGACCCGGGCCAGGTTGTGGATCGCCCGCCAGCGCAGGTCGGCGTCGACGGCCAGCGCCGCCGGCACTTCGGTGCCGTCCAGCCAGGCCTGCAACACCGCGGCGCCCCGCTCGTCCTGGATCGCGGACGTCAGGGCGCGGGCAAAGGCGAGTTGGTGGTCGGAACCGGGCTCGGCCTCCTTGAGCAAGCGCGCCAAACCCGCGGTCAGCTTGGCCCACTGGGCCGGCCGCTGCTCCGGCGCGGTGTAGCGGCTGACGTCGGTGTGGGCCTGTCCCAGCACCTGGCGGACCACGTTCAGATCGGTCTCGACTCCGACCCCACGCAGCACCAGGTCGAGATGGTCGGCGGCGGGGAGTTCGGCGTCGCGGCACATGTCCCAGGCGGCACCCCAGCACAACGCCCGGGCCAAGGGGTCACCCAGGGTGTGGATGCCGTCCACCACGACATCGATGCCCCGGTCGAGCCGGATTTTGGCGTAGGCGAGGTCGCCGTCGTTGAGCAGCACCAGCGCCGGAGCCTCCGCCCCGACCAGCTCGGGGATCTCGGTCAGTTCGCCGTCGATGTCGGTCTCGATCCGCTGGACGAGTTCCAGGGCACCGTGCGCCTGGGCGTACAGGCCGATCCCGATTCGGTGCTGCCGCAGGGTCGGCCAGGCCGGCTCGGCGCTCTGCCGGACGGCGAACCGGGTGAAACGGCCCTGATCGTCCAGGTCGTACTCCGACCGCAGGGTGTTCACACCCGCGGTCCTCAGCCATTCGCTGGTGAAGCGGGACAGGTCGCGCCCCGAACTCTCCTCGAGACAGGTCAGCAGGTCGGGTAGCTGGGTGTTGCCGAAGGCGTGCCGATGGAAGTAGCTGCGCAGTCCGGCCAAGAACTCGTCCAATCCGACGAACGCCACCAACTGCCGCAGCACGGAGGCGCCCTTGGCGTAGGTGATCCCGTCGAAGTTCAGCTCCACCGCCTCCAGGTCGACCATGTCGGCGGCCACCGGGTGAGTGGACGGCAGCTGGTCCTGGCGGTACGCCCAGGTCTTGCCGGAGTTGCAGAAGGTCACCCACGGGTCCGCGCCGACCCCGGTGCGCTCGCGGATCTCGGCCTGGGCGAAGTGGGCCGCCCAGTCGGCGAACGACTCGTTCAGCCACAGGTCGTCCCACCAGGTCATCGTGACTAGGTCGCCGAACCACATGTGCGCCAGCTCGTGCAGAATCGTGTTGTCGCGGTCCTCGTAGCTGGCCTGGGTAGTGCGGGAGCGGTAGAGGTACTCGTCGCGGATGGTCACGCAGGCGGCGTTCTCCATCGCCCCGGCGTTGAACTCGGGGACGAACACCTGGGCGTAGTCGGCGAACGGGTAGGGCTCGCCGAAGTGGCTCTCGAAGACGTCGAAGCCGTGCTTGGTGATGCCGAAGATCCGGTCGGCGTCCAGGAACGGGGCCATCGACTGTCGGCAGGAGATCGACATCGGCAGGACGCCGCTGCGGATCGGGTGGCTGTCATGGACGGTGTGATACTCGCCGGCGATCAGCGCGGTGATGTAGGTCGAGATCGGTGGGGTGGGTTCGAACTCCCAGCGAGCGACCTGGCCGTCCACCTGCGGCTGTACGGCGGCGGCGTTCGAGATCACGGTCCAGTGGGACGGTGCGGTGACGGTCAGCTCGAACGACCCCTTGAGGTCCGGCTGCTCGAAGCACGGGTACAACCGGCGGGCGTCGGCGACCTCCAGCTGGGTGAACAGGTAGACCCGGTCGTCGGCCGGGTCGACGAAGCGGTGCAAGCCCTCGCCGGAGTTGCTGTACCGGCCGAGCGCGGTCACGGTGAGGACGTGCGCCCCCTCGTCCAACTGAACCGGCAGGCGCTCGCCGTCGAAGCCTGAGATGTCGAGGTCTGCGCCGTCCAGGGACGCCGAGAGCAGCGAGTCCGCGATCACGTCGAGGTGGGTGGCGCCGGCGCCGGAGTCGAAGTCGATCGAGCTGGTGGTGACGAAATGGGCGGTCGGGGACGCCAGCGTCCCGCCGGCCGGGTCTCGTCCGGTCAGGTCGACGTGGACCCGGTAGGCATGGGTGCGGATCAGGGCGGAGCGCCGTTGCGCCTCGGCCCTGGTGATGTTTGCGGGGTACATGGTCTCCCTCACTGACGCAGCAGCCTCGTGGGCCGCCGCTTCTCACGGACCGGGCCAGGCTAGCCCAACGAGTCTTGCCGCGAGGGCGGCCGGTAGGGTGACCCCATGTCTCAGCAGGTTGATTTCTGGTTCGATCCGGTGTGCCCGTGGGCGTGGATGACGTCGCGCTGGATGCTCGAGGTCGAGAAGGTCCGCGACGTGAAGACCACCTTCCACGTGATGAGCCTGGCGGTGCTCAACGAGGGCCGCGATCTGCCGGAGAACTACCGGAGGCTGATGGACCTCGCCTGGGGACCAGCCCGGGTGGCGCTGGCCGTCGAGGAGCGGTTCGGGTCTGATCGGCTGCTCGACTTCTACACCGCGATCGGCACCCGGTTCCACCCCGGCGGCGAGCTCCCGGAGCGGTCCACCGTCGAGGCGGCACTGGCCGACGCGGGGCTGCCGGCCGACCTGATCGAGGCGGCCGACACCGACGCCAACGACGACGCCCTGCGAGCCAGCCATCACCAGGGCATGGACGCGGTGGGGGACGAGGTGGGCACCCCGGTGCTGCACGTGAACGGGATGGCCCTGTTCGGCCCGGTGATCTCGCCGGCGCCCAAGGGCGAGGCCGCCGGCGACCTGTTCGACGGGTTCGTCAAGGTGACCGCCTACCCCGGTTTCTTCGAGCTGAAGCGCACCCGGACGGTCGGGCCGATCTTCGACTGAGGTCGCCCCAGACCACTCCACGGCGGCTCGGGAAAGCTTCGAGCAGGCCGTGGTGAGTCGGCCGCGGCCAGCGATCTGCCGGGGTGGTGGAGCGGCGAAGCACGGCCATCAACGACGTGGCCCAAACGTCTCCCGTTCGCCGCGGGTTGCTGAGATAGTTCTGCCTATGCGCGTTCACATCGCCGCCGATCACGCCGCTTTCGACCTCAAGGAGTTCCTGGTGAAGGAGCTCCGCGGGGCGGGGTATGACGTAGTCGACCACGGGGCCCACAGCTACGACGCCAATGACGACTACCCCGTCTTCGTGCTGCCCGCCGCCGAGGCGGTCGCGGCCGAACCCGGCTCGCTGGGGATCGTCCTGGGTGGATCCGGCAACGGCGAGCAGATCGCCGCCAACAAGGTGAAGGGCATCCGGGCCGGACTCGCCTACAACACCGTGATGGCCAGGCTGACCAGGGAGCACAACAACGCCAACGTGTTGTCGCTGGGCGGCCGGATGCAGTCCTTGGAAGAGGCGCTGACGCTGGCCAAAGTGTTCTTGACAACGCCTTTCTCTGGCGACGCACGTCACGTGCGGCGACTCCAAGAGCTGGCCGACTACGAGGCCAAGCACTGGCGGTGAGGGGCGTGTCGAACTCGTCGGCCGCGTAGACTCCCACGTCCGAGTGAGGGGGAGCGGTGCCCGAGGGTCATGTCATCCACCGGCTGGCGGACGCGTTGGTTGAGTCCTTCGGTGGTCTGCCGGTGCGGGTCTCCAGCCCTCAGGGCAGGTTCGCGGCGGAGGCTGAAACTCTCGACGGCGCGGTCCTGCAGGGGGCCGACGCCTACGGAAAGAACCTGTTCCTCGACTTCGGCCCGGACCGGCTGGTGCACATCCACCTGGGCCTGATCGGGAAGCTGTGGGTCTACCAGGGTGAGTCGCCGTCGTCGGCGCCGCTGTCGAATCTGCGGCTGCGGATCGCCCACGGCGACCGGGTGGCCGAGCTTCGCGGGCCCCAGTGGTGCCGCTTGATCACCGATGAAGCGCGGGACGAGTACCTGACCACGCTGGGACCGGACCCCCTTCGTCCAGACGCCGACGGAGCGCGTGGCTGGGCGAAGGTGAGCCGTTCGTCCCGGACGATCGGGTCGCTGCTGATGGACCAGTCGGTTGCCGCTGGGGTCGGCAACATCTTCCGCGCCGAGGTGCTTTATCGGCATCGGATCAATCCGCACCGGATCGGAAAGACGCTGAGTCGCCGCACCTGGAACGCCCTGTGGGCTGACCTGGTCGCCTTGATGGCGTCGGCGGTCGAAGTGGGACGGATCGACACGGTCCGCGACGAGCACCTCCCTGAGGTGATGGGACGACCGCCGCGCGTCGACCGTCACGGCGGCGAGGTGTACGTGTACCGCCGGGCGGGTCAACCCTGCCTGGTCTGCGGTGCCGAGGTGCGCAGTGAGATCCTGGACGGCCGCAACCTGTACTGGTGTCCGCGCTGTCAGAGGCGCTGACATGCGCTGGGGACAGTTCCTGATCGACGTCGGCGAGGACGGCAGCCGAGTGGTGGTGTCGCGCGCTGGCGAGGAGTGGCTGACCCTGAAGCTGCGTGGCCTAAAAGCCCTGGGCGGATTCATCGAGGACCTTGACGAGGTTGATCACGCGTTTGAGCAGGGTCCGCTGAGGCTCGCCGTCCGGCACAGCGTGGGCGAGCACTGGACGCTGCGGTACGCGTTGAGCGCGCACGGGGACGCTGAGCCAGCGTCGTGGCGGCTGAACTACCAGGCCGGCCCGGCGACCTGTACTTGGGTGTGGGCGGCGGGCGCCGAAGGACGGCTGCTGGTGGCGCCGCGGGACGCCAAGGGTCCGGTGCTCAGCTTCCGGCTGATCAGCGGTTGGCTGGAGGAGGACGACGGTCGCCTGTGGGTGATCCCGCGTGAACTGGAGCTACCCGATGGTGGCCGGTTCGCGACCACCCTGCAGGTGTCGCAGGTGGCGGACCTGGCTGAGGTCGGCGCCGGGCTGCCGTCCTGGCTGCCCGCGATGACGGTGCCGGACGGCGAGCCGGTGGAGTTGGCCACCCCCGACTGGGCGGTGGTGCCGCCGGGGAACTGGGAACACGTCTTCGATCAGGGCGTGTACTCGGTGCTGCCGCGGCTGGGCGTCCATCGGGTGACGGTCCACTCGCCGCGCGGGTTGACCCACCTTGATGTGGCGACCGCCCCGCCGCTGACCGAGCTTCTGGTCCGGCGCGCGGACGAACTGTCGCGGCAACAGCTCGAGCAGACGGCCGGCGAACTGGGGTCTGCGTCGGCGTTTGTGATCACTGAGGCGCTGGCGCGGGGGTTGATGAGCGCTCCCAGGGAGGCCGAGGAGTTGCTGGAGGGACAGCGACCGGTGGCGGGCGATCTGTTGGGGATAGCCGTGCTGGCCGCCCGCTCGTCCCGACTAGGGCGGACCCGCGGGGTGCGGACGGCGCTGAACCTGCTGGGTCGATCGCCGGTGGTGCGCGGCTACGGGCGCGTGGTGATGCGCACCTGGCTCGCCGCGTTGGCGCTGGGCCTGGACGCGCAGGAGGAGGCCGGTAGGCTGCTCGCCCGTGGCTGCAGCGATCCCTGGGGAGCGTTCGAGCAACGCCTGTTCACACTGCGCAGCGCCGAAGGGGCCGCCCCGGCCGTGGCCGGGCTGGTCAACGTCCTGGGGGGCGGATTACCCGGTCATCCGGGTGAAGCCGATGACGTCGAGGTCGCGCACGCGGTGGGATTGCTCAGCCTGTGCCCGGAGGAGTGGCCGGGGGCCCACACCAGCGCCGAGGCGGTCGGCAAGTCACGACTGCAGTTGTTGGCGAGGCTGGTCGACGAACCGGATGACGAGGTGCTGGCCTGGCTGGTCTTGGGCGAGGGGCTGCTGTAGCGACGGCAGGAACGCCAGCCCCGTCGCGGCCTTCCGGGTCGTGAAGGATGGGCGTCTCCACCAACCAGCGCCGACTGGGATCGGAGTTGGTGTCGTTTTCGGGGCGGTCAGCCCGCCCCTGAGACGACCAACTCCGATCGGAGGCGAACCGCGTCCGGAGACCGCCGGCATAACGACATCAACTCCGATCGGAGCGGGCCCCCTTAGGACAAGCCGGCTCAGAGCGGGTAGTCGCGGTCCTCGCCCAGCACGTGCTGGCCCAGGAAGGCGCTGACGGTCTGGTACCAGACCTTGGCGTGCTGCGGGCTGAGCACCCAGTGGTTCTCGTCGGGGAAGTAGAGGAACCGGTGCGGGCTTCGTCCGTCGTCGTCGGCCGCGAGCTTCGACGAGGCCAGCAGTTCGTACCACAGGCGCAGGCCCTCACCGATCGGGACGCGGTAGTCCTTGTCGCCGTGCACGACCAGCATGGGGGTGTTGATCTGCGCCACTCGCGTGTTCGGAGAGTGGGCCAGGGTCATCTGATCGTCCAGTTCGTACTTCCAGTAGTGGGCGGCGTCGGTGGTGTAGCGGAAGCCATCCATCGCCCACAGCGACGCGTGGGTGACGATGGCGTCGAACCGGTCGGTCTGGCCGGCGATCCAGTTGGCCATGTAGCCGCCGAAGGAGCCGCCCATCGCGGCGGTGCGGGTGTGGTCAAGGTCGTGGCGGCGGAGCGCCTCGTCGGTGATCGCCATCAGGTCGGTGAACGGCTTCCCGCCCCAGGAGTTCCAGCCGCGGGCGATGAATGCCTCGCCGTAACCGGTCGACAGGGCCGGGTCGGGCAGCAGGACGGCGTACCCCTGGGAGACCAAAAGCCAGGGACACCACCGCCAGGTCCAGGCATTCCAGGAGTTCAGAGGTCCGCCGTGCACCCACAACAGCAGCGGCGCCGGGTGCTCGGCGTCCGCGCCCTGGGGGAGCGCCAGCCAGGCGCGGACGCGTGCGCCGTCGTCGGCGGTGGTCTCGATCTCGGTCAGGGTGCCCGGGAGGGCGGGCGGTTCGGCCACCCCCCTCAGCCGCTGGGCGGGCACGGCCTCGCCCGTGGCCAGCGCCCCGGTCAGGTCGATTCGGACCACCTCGGGGGCAACTCATAGGACGAGCGGATCGCGAACAGTGACCCGTCGGCGGCGGGGCGCGGGTGCGTGAAGGCGGCGTCATCGGCGGTGATCCGGGTCGCGGTGTGGGTGGCCGGGTCGAGGACGAAGACCGGGCAGCGGCCGTCCTCGTCGGCCGTTGCGATCAGAGCGCTTCCGTCCGGCGTCCAGCGGTACTCAACCGCCCAGCGGTCCCAACCCGGGACGACCTCGTCGGTCTCGCCGGTGGCGAGGTCGAGGATGCGCAGTTCGATATGCGGCGGTCGATCCGGCGCGGGAATGCGACCGTCCGGGGAGAGATCGAAGGCGTCAATCTCGCCGGGGCGGACGCCCGGGC
>CAYVOW010000025.1:0-28558 GCA_964453585.1 uncultured Micropruina sp. | reverse complement strand
TCCCCACGCCCACTGGTGACACCACGTGGCGGCGTGTTGGTGGCCAGGACGACCAACACGCCGCCACCAGGTGCAACCACCCACTCCAGAAGCCGCCGGCGTCGTCCGGGATCGGCCGTCCGGCGCACCAAAGGCCGGGCCCGGGCACCCCGCCCGCACCCGGTAAGCTCCCGCGGGTGACCTTCCGCCTCTATGACACCGCGCGCCGCGCCGTCGTCGACTTCCAGCCGCTGGAGCCCGGGAAGGTCTCCATCTACTCCTGCGGCGCCACCGTTCAGGGAGACCCGCACCTCGGCCACGTCCGCAAGGAGGTCAACACCGACGTGCTGCGGCGTTGGCTCGAGGCGTCCGGCTACCAAGTGACGCTGATCACCAATGTCACCGACATCGACGACAAGATCCTGGCCAAGTCCGCCGAGGCCGGACGCCCCTGGTGGGCTCACGCGTACCTCTACGAAGGCGCGTTCCACAAGGCCTTCGAGGCTCTCGGAGTGACGCCGCCCACCTATGAACCGAGGGCCACCGGACACATCCCGGAGATGATCGAACTGATCGAGACCCTGATCGAGCGGGGGCATGCCTATCCCGCCGACAACGGCTCGGGCGACGTCTACTTCGACGTCCGGAGCTGGCCCGCCTACGGCGAGCTGTCGGGGATGAAGGTGGACGAGATGGCCGCCGCCGAGGACGCCGACCCGCGCGGGAAGCGCGACCCCCGTGACTTCGCCCTGTGGAAGGGCACCAAGCCCGGTGACCCCGCCTCCTGGCCCACCCCGTGGGGACGCGGACGCCCCGGCTGGCACCTGGAGTGCTCCGCGATGGCCGGACGCTACCTGGGTGACGCCTTCGACATTCACTGCGGCGGCATCGACCTGCGCTTCCCCCACCACGAGAACGAACTGGCGCAGTCCCGCGCGGCCGGTCGTCCGTTCGCGTCCTACTGGATGCACAACGCCTGGGTCACCATGGCCGGCGAGAAGATGTCGAAGTCACTCGGTAACACCGCCGGCGTGCTGGCGGCCACCCAGAAGCACGGTGGTCGCGCCGTCCGGCTCTATCTGGCCGGACCGCACTACCGGTCCGCGATCGAACTGTCGGAGGAGTCCCTGGCCGAGGCCGCCACCCAGTTGGCCCGGATCGACTCGTTCCTCAAGCGGGTGGAGTCCACGCCGTTCGGCCGGGTCGCGGTGAGTTCCGACACGCTGCCGAAGGCGTTCCGCGCCGCGATGGACGACGACCTCGGCACCCCGGCGGCCCTGGCCGTGCTGTTCGGACGGGTTCGGGACGGCAACGTCGCCCTGGACGCCGGCGACGACGACGCGGTAGCGACCGCGTACGCCGAAGTCAGGGCCATGCTGAGCATCTTCGGGCTGGACCCGGCCGCCCCCGAGTGGCAGGCCCAGGTCAGTGGCGGGTCCGACCTGACCCCGGTGGTGGACGCCCTGGTCGGCACCCTGCTGACCCAGCGCGCCGAGGCGAGGGCCAGCAAGGACTGGGCCGCAGCCGACGCGATCCGGGACGCTCTGGCCGCGGCCGGGCTCAAGGTCGAGGACACCAAGGACGGGGCTCGCTGGAGCCTCGCGAAGGAGTGACATGCCGGGCAACAGCCAACGCAAGGGTGCGGTTCGCAAGAGCGGCAAGGGCCTGGGCAGCAGTGGCAACACCGCCGGTTCCGGGGGTCGGGTTCGGCGCGGACTGGAAGGCAAGGGGCCAACGCCCAAGGCCGAGGATCGTCCCTATCACAAGGCCTACCGCAAGCGCGGACCCAACGAGCCGGGCAAGTCGTCCGACCGCAAGCCGGGTGCCGCCCGCGCTCGCACGTCGGCCTCTCGTCCGTCGCACGACTGGGTGGTGGGGCGCAATCCGGTGCTGGAGGCGCTCCAGGCGGGCCTTCCGATCCGCCGCGCCTACCTGGCCGACGGCGTCGAGCGGGACGACCGGCTGCGCGACATTTTGAAGTACGCCGCCGACAAGGGGGTGCCGCTGATGCAGGCGTCCCGCACCGAGCTGGATCGCCTGACGGGTGGGGCGGTCCACCAGGGCATCGCGTTGCAGTTGCCGCCCTTCGACTATGCCGACCCGATTGACGTCCTGGCCGACGCGCTGCACGCCGAGGCCCCCGGGCTGGTGGTGGCCCTCGATCACCTCACCGATCCGCACAACCTCGGCGCGATCATCCGCTCCGCGGCCGCCTTTGGAGCCAACGGGGTGGTGATTCCGGAACGCCGCTCGGCGCAGATGACCGCCGCCGCGTGGAAGGCATCCGCCGGCGCGGCGGCGCGGATTCCGGTGGCGATGGCGGTCAACCTCAATCGCGTCATCCGCAGCTACGCCGAGGCCGGGTTCACGGTGGTCGGCCTGGCTGGTGAGGGCGACACCGAGATCGGAGGCGTCCCGGGGGTGGACGGCCCGGTGCTGCTGGTGGTGGGTTCCGAGGGCGAGGGACTCAGCCGCCTGGTTCGGGACAACTGCGACGTCTTGGCGCGGATCCCGATCGCCTCGGCGGTGGAGTCGCTGAACGCGTCCGTCGCGGCCGCGGTGGCGCTCTATGAGATCAGCCGCTGTCGCGCCTGACTTCCTTGCAGGGCCGTGGGCGCCACCCGCGCCCACGTTGACGCCAGATCAGCCGCGGTCGGTCCTGACTTCATTGCTGGGCCGTGGGCGCCACCCGCGCCCACGTTGACACCAGATCAGCTGCGGCGCCTCACCGCCCTAGTCGTCGGCCGTCGTCCGCTGCCACCCCCTGGTGACACCACGTGGCCGCGCGTTGGTGGTCTGGACGACGTACCCGCCGCCACGAACCGCAACCAGCCGCGTCGCCACCGCCACCGCCGAGCGGGCGCACAGGCCCGCCACAGCCCTGACCCCTAGGGTTCTCTGTCATGGACCGCCACCGACCCATCACCCGCCGCGCCGCACTGGTTGCCGCCGCGCTGCTGGTCGCTGGCTGCACCCCCGGCACCACGACGGCCCCCACGGTCACCTCGGGCCCCACCGCCCCCACGCCGACGGCATCCGCCGCCTCGACGACCGGGGAACCGATCCTCCGGTTCGTGATCGGATCCGACGCTCACTGGGGCATGAAGGGCACCGAGTACGAGGCGTTGCTGACCTCCTTCGTGACCACGGTCAATACCCTGAACGAGGCGCAGCCGATCGATTTCGTGATCCTGAACGGCGACATCGGCAACGAGAAGACCAAGCATCTGCGCGAGGCCAAAGCAGTGCTGGACGGCCTGGACGTCACCTTTCACGTCACCCAGGGCAACAACGACTTCGCCACGGCCAAGCAATGGCGGGAGATCTGGGGAGTGGAACGCAACGTCGTCCTCGAGACGCCGGCGGGGGTGTTCCTGCTGGCCACCACGTCGGACGGCGAGGGATCCCAGGACTGCCCGGACGCCGGCTTCATCGCCGACGCCCTGCGAGCCCATCAGGACCAGCCCGCCTATCTGGTGTTCCACGTGCCGCCGATCGACAAGGACACCCTGCAACCCCGCTGCGCCGACCTTCAGCAACTGGTAGAGGAGAACGCGTCCGTCAAGGCGATCTTCAACGGACACGTCCACGATCTCGATCAGGCCTTCGTGGTGGCCGGGGTCCCGGTGATTTTCGACGGGCACATCGGCTCCAAGACCGGGGTCGACTACTTCGGCTTCCGAGTGGTGGAAGTGGCCGCCGACGGCACGATCACCACCTGGATGACGGACGGGGCGCGGCAGCTGAACCATCAGGTGCTGCCACCGCGCCCCTAGTCGCGCGTTGAGGGGTCAGCCGCAGGCGCTGGCCATCGACCCGTGCCACAACAGCACCGACTGCGTCCGGCAGATGGCCGCGGTGGCCTGGGCCGGCTGGTTCCCGATCGGCTTGACCGCCAGCCCCTGGCCGTAGATGCCGGAGCGGGCGCCGAGCAGGGTTTCGAGGAAGCCGGGAGCTTTGGCGGTGACGATCCGGGTCTGGTTGGCGTCGAGGCCAGCGAAGGTGGCCGCATCCCGGTAGGCCTCCTCGATGCCCAGTTCCTCGTCGATCAGTCGCTTCTGCTTGGCCGTCTTGGTGTCATAGATGTAAGCGCCGAGGTCGTTGCGGATGGTGTCCGCGGGGATGTTGCGGGCCTCGGCCACCCAGTTAACGAAGGACCCGTACTCGTTCTCCAGACCGTTCATCATGATCGTCCGCTCGGCCTGGGTCATCTCCCGGAACGGGTTGCCGAAGTCCTTGCCCTTGCCCTGGGTGAGGTACTCCTGGGTGATGCCGCCGCGGGTCGAGACGCCCGCTTCGGTGAAGCTGCCCGAGATGGCGACCACGTCCTTGAACTGGGTGAACGGGCCGAAGATCACCCCGATGCTGCCGATCAGGGAGCCGTGGTCGGCAGTGATCCGGTCGACACCGGCCATCGCGTACATGCCGCCGGAGGCGGACATGCCCTGGACGTGGGCGATCACCTTGTTGCCGGTGCGGGACTGGTAGCGCTCGATCGCATCGGCAATCGCTCGCGATCCGTTGATCGTCCCGCCGGGGGTGTTCATGATCAGCAGCAGTCCGGAGGCGTCCTCCTTCTTCAGGGCGTCGATCATGTCGGCGACCTGGTAGCCGTAGGTGACCGCGCCGAGCATCAGCCCGTCGGACTCCTCGGCCAAGATCGGGCCCTCGATCCGAATGGCCCGCAGTTTGTTCGGGGCGGTCTCGGCGCCCCAGATGGTCTCCAGCGGCTGCGACTTCGACGTGTTCACTCCAGCGGCGGCGGTGGTCGCGGCCCCGGCGGCCAGCGCCAGCACCATCGACGAGACCAGCATCGCTGCGCCGATGGCGGCGCCGAAACCGATCCCGGTGCCGGCCCCGAGCCCGAACCCCCGTCTGAAGGAACGTTCCCGAGGCGGCGGGGGGACGAAGACGGGCGGGGCGGGCGGCACCGCGGGCGGACGCGGGGACTCGGACGCGTGGACGATGGGCTCGGACATGAGTGGCTCCTCGGTGGGGTGTTGCGAACACCTTCAATCTAGGCAGCCGCGAGGTCGGGCGGGCAGCGTCCAGGGTCGCCGACGCCACCGACCTAGGTCGATCCGGAACTCCTACCCTCGACGCCGCCACCACGCGGCAGCCGCAGCCAGGACGATCACCGCCAGCGCCCCCAGGGCGACCGGCCCGACCTCTGGCCGCCCCGACGATCCCGGGTCCGCCGCGGCCGGACCGTCCGAAGCGGGGGTGCTGACGGTGGGGGCGGGATCGGTCTGGGCGAGCGGCGGGCGACCCGCGCCCAACTCGTCCGGCAGCGTCGGTGTCCATCCCTGGGTGCCCCCGCACAGGTTGGCTCGTAACGCCGGGCCTCCCAGAGCGAAGAACAGGTACGTCCGACCCACCTCGACCTCCAGGCCGCAGGACGCCCCCTCGGCCGCGCTGGCCAACCAGACCTCGGCGGGGAGGTCCGACTTGAACACCCGGTCGACGGTGATCCGGTAGCGCACCTCGCGCGCCGACGACATCGTCGGCTGGCCGGCGTCGGGGTCCTCCCCGGCGATGATCAGGCCGGTGAAGACCACGTCGGCTTCCGTGTAGTGCTCGGCAATGCTCCGGACGGCACAGGAACAGGCGCAGGCAGACGGCACGTTGGCTAGCAGGGAGCCCAACATCAAGGCCAGCCCGGCCAGGAGACTGACCACCCGGAACTGCATAACGATGAGGGTAGCTATCAGTCCTGACACGGGGAACGTCGAGATCGCCGCGGTGCGCCGGGCGCCAGCACACTCCTGCCCTCGGCGGCCGTTCCCGTCTCGTGAGCCACTGCCACTCAGCTTGACGGGGTCACCGAGTGCCCGCACGGCTGGGGGTTCGCCCGACGGCAGCGAGCCCGCCGAGCGTGATCGAATCGGTAGAGTGAGCGCGTCCCAACGGGCGACCCTGCATGGGCGGCGCCCGGCCCTTGCCAAGGAGTCCAGCGTGACCGAATCCGCCTCTGTTTCGTCCGTCTACCAGCAGATCCTCCAGGTGATCGAGGGGGTCGAGCCCCGGATCGCCGATGCCACCCGCGCCGAACTCACCGACCAGCGGGCCAGCCTGAAACTGATCGCGTCGGAGAACTACGCGTCGTTGCCCGTCCTGCTGACCATGGGCACCTGGCTGTCCGACAAGTACGCCGAAGGGACGATCGGCCACCGCTTCTACGCCGGCTGCCAGAACGTCGACACCGTTGAGGCGGTCGCCGCCGAACACGCCCGCGAACTGTTCGGCGCCGAGTACGCCTACGTCCAGCCGCACTCCGGCATCGACGCCAACCTGGTCGCCTACTGGTCGATCCTGGCCCATCGGGTCGAGTCCCCGGCGCTGGCCCGGCTCGGCGCGAAGAACGTGAACGAGTTGTCCGAGGACGCCTGGGAGACCCTGCGCAAGTCGTTCGGCGAGCAGCGGGTGATGGGGATGAGCCTGGACGTCGGCGGCCACCTCACCCACGGCTTCCGGCCCAACATCTCGGGCAAGATGTTCCACCAGCGCTCCTACGGCACCGATCCCGAGACCCAGCTGATCGACTACGACCGGCTGCTCGCCGACGCCCGCGAGTTCCAGCCGCTGATCATCGTCGCCGGCTACTCCGCCTACCCGCGGCGGGTGAACTTCGCGAAGATGCGCGAGATCGCCGACGAGGTGGGCGCCACCCTGTTCGTCGACATGGCCCACTTCGCCGGTCTGGTGGCTGGCAAGGTGTTCACCGGCGAGGAGAACCCCGTCCCCTACGCCCACGTGGTCGCCTCAACCACCCACAAATCGCTACGCGGCCCCCGCGGCGGGTTCGTGCTGGCCACCGGGGAGTACGCGCCGAGCGTCGACCGCGGCTGCCCGATGGTGCTCGGCGGGCCCCTGTCGCACATCATGGCCGCCAAGGCCGTCGCCTTCGCCGAGGCCCGTACCCAGGCGTTCGCCGACTACGCCCAGGCGGTCGCCGACAACGCCAAGTCCCTGGCCGACGGCCTGCTCAGCCGCGGCGTCCGGCTGGTCACCGGCGGCACGGACAACCACCTGGTCCTGCTCGACGTCCGCGACTTCGGGCTGACCGGACGCCAGGCCGAATCCGCGCTGCTGGACGCCGGCATCGTGACCAACCGCAACTCCGTCCCGAACGACCCCAACGGTGCTTGGTACACCACCGGGGTCCGGGTGGGCACCCCGGCTCTGACCTCCCGCGGGTTCGGCGCTGCCGAGTTCGACCGGGTCGCCGAGTTGATCACCGACGTGCTGCGCAACACCACCCCGGCCGCCACCGCCACCGGCGCCCCGGGCAAGGCGAAGTACGCCCTCGCTGACGGAGTCGCCGAACGCACCAAGGCCGCCTCCGCGGAGCTGCTGGATGCCCATCCGCTCTACCCAGGGCTCACCCTCTGAGTCCATCAGGTCTCAAGAGGGCCTGCAGGCCGAGGCGACCAAGCCTTGACACCTCCGGACCAACGATGGAGGGTTGACCCGCCCACCCACCCATCGGGCCCCTTGGAGTATCCATGCGCCGTCGCCTGCTCTCCCTGCTCTGTCTGATCCCGCTGGCCCTGGGCTCGTTCGCCCAGGCGACCCCTGCGGCCCGGGCGGCCACCGACATGGTGACCCTGGCCGGCAGCCTGCAGACCGAGCTGGGTTGTGCCACCGACTGGCAGGCCGACTGCGCCGCCACCCACCTGACGTTCGACGCCACGGATCAGGTCTGGCAGGCCACCTTCGACCTGCCCGCGGGCGAATGGAACTACAAGGTGGCCATCAACGACTCTTGGGACGAGAACTATGGCGCCGGCGGAGCCCCCGGCGGTGGCGACATCGCGCTCTCCCTGGGCAGCCCCACCCGGGTCACCTTCCTCTTCTCGCCGGTCACCCACTGGGTCGCTGATTCGGTGACCAGCACCGTCGCGACCGTGGCCGGGTCGATGCAGGACGAGCTCGGCTGCCCCGGCGACTGGCAACCCGACTGCCTGCGGACCTGGATGCAGGACCCGGACGGCAACGGCACCTACACCTTCGCCACCACTGGCCTTCCGGCCGGTGACTACGAGTTCAAGGTGGCGCTGAACCAGAACTGGGACGTCAGCTACGGCCCGGACGGCGGCAGCGGAAATATCGCCTTCTCGGTTGCGGCCGGCCAGCGGGTGACCTTCCGCTTCAACGCGGCCACCCACCTGCCCAGCGTGACCGTCGAATCGACCGGTCCGGCCCTGGACAACAACGTGTCCTGGGACGGGGTGCGCCACGACTCCCGGGACACTCTCTATCGCTCGCCCAGCGGCGCCGTACCGGCCGGGACGCCGGTCACCCTGCGGCTGCGCACCTTCCACAACGACGTCACCGCGGTGAAGCTGCGTCTCTACTCGTTGAACGCCGGCGGTCAGACCCTGCATTCGATGACCCGGGTGGCCTCGAACGTCGCCTGCTACGACCCGGCCCTGGCCGACTCCCGCTGCGACTACTGGGCCTACACCATCCCCGCCAGCCATGCCGCCGACAATCTCTGGTACCGCTTCGTGGTCACTGACGGCACCGATACCGACTACTACAACGACAACACCGCCGCCCTTGACGGTGGCGCCGGTTCGATGACCGACGACGCGGTCGATCAGAGTTGGGCCCTGATGCTGCACGTGCCCGGTTTCGCCGCGCCTGCCTGGGCCAAGGACGCCACCGTCTACCAGATCTTCCCGGATCGTTTCCGCAATGGCCGGGCCAACAACGATCCGGTCACCGGCGACACCCGCTACGCCGACCCCGTCCTGAAACTCGACTGGGGGGTCAAGCCCGAGGGCTACTGCCGCAACTACGAAAGCCAAGCCTGCCCGTGGCGCTTCGACGACACCCCGCCAGCCGACAGCCCGACCAAGGAGCAACCGCGCGGCCGCGACTACTACGGCGGCGATCTGAAAGGCGTCGACCAGCAACTGCCGTACCTGAAGTCGTTGGGGATCAACACGATCTACTTCAACCCGATCTTCGACGCCGGCTCCAACCACAGCTACGACACCCAGGACTACACCAAGATCGACCCGTACTTCGGCTCCAGCAAGGACTTCGACAACCTGGTCAAGCACGCCAAGGCCGTCGGCGTCCGGATCATCCTGGACGGGGTCTTCAACCACCTCTCGTCCGACAGCCCCTTCTTCGATCGCTACGGCCACTACGGCACCGTGGGCGCCTGCGAGTCGGTGTCGTCGCCATGGCGGGACTGGTTCGTCTTCAAGCCGCAGGCCGACGGACCCTGCGCCGGCCCGGACGGCCCGCACACGATGGGCTATGAGGCCTGGTTCGGGTTCGACTCGATTCCGGTGCTGGTCAAGACCGAGGCCGAGGTGCAGCAGTACTTCCTGACCGCGCCCGACGCCATCGCCAAGCTGTGGCTGCGTCGCGGGGCGGCCGGTTGGCGCCTCGACGTCTCCGGCGACGCCAGCTTCCCCGACGGCTACTGGGAGAAGTTCCGGGAGGTGACGAAGGCCGTCAAGGCCGATTCGCTGTCGATCAGCGAAACCTGGCAGAAGGACTCGACCCTGCTGCGCAGCATCCGCGGCGACCGGCTCGACACCACGATGAACTACCGCCTCCGCGACGCCGTGCTGGGCCTGCTGACCCCGCAGGCGTTCGATGCCAAGGGCTTCGCCGACTCGGGTCGGCGGTTGAAGCCGAGCGAGTTCGCCGCCCGGTTGGCGTCGGTCCGTGAGGACTACCCCGACGCCGCCTACTACTCACTGCTCAATCTGCTCGACAGCCACGACACCGAGCGGGCGCTCTGGACGCTGACCGAAGGGACGGCCAACACCGCGGGACGGGAGAACCCGACGGCGCTGGCTACCGGGAAGCAGCGGCTGCGGCTGGCCTCGCTGATCCAGTTCACCCAGGCCGGGATGCCGAGCGTCTACTACGGCGACGAGGTGGGCGTCACCGGCGCCGACGACCCGGACGATCGCCGGACCTACCCGTGGGCGGATCTGGGCGGTCAGCCCGACACCGAGCTGTTCGCGCACTACCAGCGGCTGGCGCAGGTTCGCTCGGCCGATCCAGCCCTGCGGCAGGGCGACTTCCGGGTGCTGCTGGCCGATGACGGCGCCGGAACCGTGGCCTACGGCCGGGCAACCGGAACGGCGGCCGGGCTCGTCCTGCTCAACCCCAGCGACGAACGGCGGGAACTGCGCGTGCCGGTGGCGGGCTACCTTGCCGACGGCACCGAGCTGACCGTCCGGATCGGGGTCGGCGTGCACCTGGGGACGACGGTTCGGGTGGCGGACGGCGCCATCACGCTGGCCCTGCCGGCCCTCGGCGGCGCCTACCTGGCGTCTGGGACCCTCGACCTGACCGGCCCTGGCGCTCCTTCGCTCTCGGTGACCTCCGAGGCGTCCGGCTCGGTGGAGTTGTCCTGGAGCGCGGTGGCCGGGGCGACCTCGTATCAGGTGTTCGTCAGCCCGGTCAGCGGTGGTGGCTGGGTGGCCGCTACCCCGGAACCGGTCACCGGAACCTCCACCACGGTCACCGGCCTGGTGAACGCGAGGAAGTACTTCTTCATCGTCCGGGCGATCGATGCGGCCGGAAACCTCGGGGAGGCATCCAACGAGGTCACCGCGGTCCCCCACCCGACGATCGGCTGGGCGAACCTGCAATGGCCGCCGACGATGACCCACACCCTGTCCGCGGTTGATCGGACCGACACCGCCTATGGCCAGGTGTGGATCGACGGACTGACCAGTCAGCCGGGAGCGACCGCGGGGCTGCTCGCGGAGCTGGGCTACGGTCCGGTCGGCACCGACCCGCGCGGCGACGCGTGGACCTGGGTGACTGCGGCGTTCAACACCCAGGTCGGCAACAACGACGAGTACGCCGCGTCGATGTTGCCCGAGGCCGCAGGGAGCTACGACTACGTCTACCGGTACTCGGTGACCGAGGGTCGCGACTGGCTGTACGCCGATCTCGCCGGCCCGGTGAGCGGGACGCTGCCGGCCAATCCCGGACGGCTGACCGTGACCCCCTCGTCCGACACCACGGCTCCGGCGGTTCCGTCCGGGCTGACCGTGACCGGCGCCTCGCCGGCGGCGGTCGAGCTGGCCTGGACGGCAGTGGACGACCCGACCCTGCATGCCTACGAGGTTGGCCGACGCCTGCCCGGAGGAAGCTTCGCGGTGATCGGCAGCTCCAGCACCCCGTTCTTCACCGACACCACGGTCACCGAGGGCGCTACCTACGAGTACGCGGTCCGTTCGGTGGACACCTCTTTCAACCGCTCGGACTGGTCGACTCCGGTGACCGCGACCGCAGCGGCCCGGACGGTGACCGTGCAGATCAACCTGACCGTCCCGGCCAGCACCGACGCCACCGGGCGCCAGGTCTACATCGCCGGCTTCCTGGACCGTCTTGATGGCGGCCTGCCCCAGTGGAACCCGGGCGGGGTGCAACTGACCCGCGTCGACGCGACCCACCACACGATCACCCTGACCGGCCGCGAAGGGACCCAGATCGAGTACAAGTACGCGCTCGGCAGCTGGGACTATGTCGAGAAGGACGGGGCCTGCGGCGAGGTGGCGAACCGGCCACTGACCCTGACCTACGGCACCACCGGCACCCAGGTCGTCAACGACGTGGTCCTGAACTGGCGCAACGTCACCCCCTGCGGGAACTGAGCAGGACGCGCTCCGCAAGCTGCGGAGCGTCGCTCCGGGGCTGAGACTGCCGACCCTCTGGCCGGGGCGGATCAGCGGGAGAAGAGCGTCCCCTGGACGGTGGTGACGAAGTTGCGCAGCGACGCCGGCAGGTCGGCCAGGTGCCACTCGCTGTGCGCGTGGTACCAGGGAAGGTCGTGGCTGTCGGTCTCGGCGTCGTCATCGGCGTCGGCGACGGCTTGCAGCCAGCGGTCCGCGCCGCCCAGGACGACCGCGTAGGGCAGGATCTCCGACAGCTCGCTCACCTCGCGGCCCTTCGGCATCTGGTTGGTGGGGTGACCGAGCAGTTGGGCACGAAGCAGGTCAAGACCCGACATCAGGGCGACGCCCTGCGCGGTCCGTGACGGCATCTCCTGCGCGATCCAGAGCAGGCCCAGGGCCAGGATCACCAGGGCGAGCCCGGCCAGCCCGAAGGTGGTGAACGCGGCCAGCAGGACGGTCACCAGCACCGCGGCGGCAAGCGCGATCCAGCCGACCCGGCTCCAACTCGAGCGCGTCTGATCGGGACGATGGGCGAACCAGCCGCGTCTGACCACCTCGTCGTACAGCTCGTCTTGGACCTGTCCGATCACGGCTCCCACGGCCGGGCCGAGGTTGGACACCTTGATCGGCTCACCCTGGGCCGGCGCGACCGCGTTGAGCAGCGTCTTCTCGTAGCTGGCCAGCTTGTCCGCACCCGACAGCCGGGTGAACGTCCACTCGGTAGGGGCGTGCGCGCTTTCTCGGCCAAGTTCCTCGATCCGGAGGTGTCCCCGGATGGCCAGGTCGAGCAGGGTGGCGGTCACGTCGACCGGGTCGACCCGCTCGTCGACCACGGTGCCGACCAGACCGGGACGGATCTCGTCCAGCACCCGGAACTCGGCCTCGCCGGCGCCGACCGGGGTGAACTCGGCGACCCGGGTCGGTTCGCTGCCGGTCGCCGCCTGGTCACCACCGAGGCGGCGCCGGGCGAGCCACAGTCCGGCCGCGCCGAGCGCCAGCAGGCCAAGGGCAAGACCCAGCGGCAGCGGGCCGGTGGAGAAGGCGCGACCGATGGTCCACAGCAGCCGGACGCTCTCGTTTGATTTCACCGTGCCCTCGGGGAACCGGACGACCACGTTGACCACCTCGCCAGCGCCGCGGGGGCCGTCGGAGAAGAACGGGTTCGGGTGGTCATGGGTGCCGCCGCCGTAGAAGCCGCAGGCGCCCAGGGTGGTCGGCGGGCCCGCCTGGCAGTCGACCAGCTTGATCCCCGACGGGATCGCCAACTCGGCGGTGAACTGCTTCACCGGCAGGCTCAGGCCCTGCAACAGCCGCCACGAAACCGTGGTCTCGCCGGTCTCCTCCTTGAGCGCCGCGCCCTTGACCAGATAGCTGAGTTCGACCGGATTGGTGAGTCCCTGCGTTGCCAAGGTGACCACCTTGAAGTCGCCGTCCTGGCTGGTCTGGACGTTGACCGGTGTCCCTCCCGAGGTGGCGGTGAGCTCGCTCACGTCAAACGTGTACTGACGGTCACCGGCGGTCATCACGGTGGCGAACCGCTGGACCAGCGTCGCCGGCGCGGCGCCGTCGAAGGTGATCGTGGCCTTGACGCTCAACCCACCGTCCTCGGCGATGCTGCCGGCCACCACGTAGCTGTCCACGGCCTCGGCCGCGGCGGCTCGCGGCACCGCCACGGCGGACAGCACCAAGGTTGCGAGCAGCCCGGCCAGTAGGCGGGCCCAGGGGATGGAGCGGGTCGGCGTCACGGTACTGATCCTTCGTTCGTGGCGATCGGGGGCGGCAGGAACCGCGTACGAAACTATCGCACAGCCCCGGCCACCCCCGGTTGCCGCTCGCTACCCGAGGTCCAGGCTGATCGGTTCGGCCGGGCCGACCAGGGAAGTCTTGGGCACGCTCGACCCAGCCCGCCCACCGTCTACTCTGTTCGGGTGAGTCAGCAGAACTGGGGCCGCCCCCCCGCCCAAGGCAACCCCTGGCCGCAACCGAGCCGGTCGACCTCGCAGCCGCAATGGAACCAGCAGCAGTGGAACCAGCAGCCCCAGTGGAACCAGCAGCCCCAGTGGAACCCACCAGGACAGTTCCCCGCGCAGCAACGGGGTCCCCAGCCGGGTTATCAGCAGGCGCAGTATCCGCAACCGGGCCAACTCCAGCCCTCCGGGCCTCGACGCGGCAACCCGCTGCGGACGATCCTGCTCGCCCTGATCGGCCTGTGCGGCGTCCTGCTGGTCGGGATCATCCTGGTCAACCTGACCGGCGGAGCCAGCAACACCACCTCGGGCCCCCAGCCGACCCAGACCGAGAACTACACCCCGCCGCCGCCTGAGATGAATCCGCCGGACCTGCCCGCCCCGGAGACCTACACCGAAGCCACCCAGTGGCTGCAGAAGAACAAGCTCTACGACGCCTCAACCACCGTGCCCAATGGCTGTTCCTTCCTGACCCCGATCAATGCCGCCACCGCCCCGGTCAGCCAACTGCAGACCCACATCGAGAACCTCACTGCCTGCCTGATGAAGGTCTGGGAGAAGCCGGTCACCGAGGCCGGGTTCGTGCTGCCGCGGCCCCCGGCCACCGTCTACACGTCCCCGATCAACACCGCCTGCGGCAAGCTGGACAAGGTCAACGCCTCCTATTGCGGTGGCGACCAGCGGATCTACTACTCCAACCAGATCCCCAGGATCTTCCCGACCAACTTGCAGGGGCAGAAGTTCCTGATGGATCTGGTGCTGGCCCACGAGTTCGGCCACGCCATTCAGGCCCGCACCGGAATCTCGATCTCCGAGCTGGCCTGGGAGCAGAAGGTCGGAAAGCCGGAGGCGAACGTTTACTCCCGCCGCTTGGAGCAGCAGGCCGACTGCCTGGCCGGCATGTTCACCAACTCGGTGAAGGAATCCCAGCAGCTGACCGAGGACGACGTGGCCAGGCTGCGCGAGATCGCCTTCAACCTTGGCGACGACGTGCTGTCGGGCCAGGCCAACATCGACTCCGGCCACGGGTCCGGCAAGAACCGGGAGATCTGGTACACCAAGGGCCTCACCGGAAGCACCTCGGTCGGACAGTGCAACACCTTCATCGTCCCTGCTGACCAGGTGCGCTGAGCCGGTCCGTCCGATCAAGCCGTCGGCAGCGGGACGTCCCTACCCGGGTCGGTGGTGCAGCGGACGCCCGACGTCGGTGAAGCCCAGGCGGCGGTAGACGCCCTGGCCGAGGTCAGTGGCCGACAGCACCGCGTGCAGTTCTGGTCGGACGGCGATCGCCGCGGCCGTCAGCGCACTACCGATGCCCAGCCCCCGCTGCGCCTCCATCACCGCCACCGCACCGATGTTGTTGACCACCCCGTCGGCCACCGAGAGCGCGGTCCCGACCCCCTCGCCGTCCCGCTCGGCGATCAGCAGGGTCAGGCCCGGCAGTCGCTGGCTGCCGGCAGGGTGCAACTCCCCGGTCCGAGACGGCGGTTGGCCGTCGGCGGACAGGAAGGCCAACGCCTCGAACCACTCCACGTCCTCGTCGGTGACGGCCATCCGGACGGTCAGCCCTCGTGGAGCGTGGGCCTCGGGAGCGCGACCGGCACCCCGGATCATCCAGTGGCCGACCGGCTCCGCGATCCGGCCGGGCAGCCTCAGCCGGGCGAAGCTGTCGCAGACGATGCCAGGCACCTCGTCAGGGACGGTTGCGGCCGGGGTCAGCGTGACGGCGCCCAGCAGAAACGGTTGAGGGACGTCAACGCCGTAGCCCCGGGCGAGTTGGCCATCGTTGGTCCAACGCTGCCCCAGGCCGGCGTAGGCGAGGTGATGCCAGGCCGCCTCCCCGCGGGCGCAGAGCGCGATCGCGTCGAGGCTCATCGCGGCAGCAGCAGAGCGGTGGCGATCGCGGCCAGGCCCTCGTCTCGCCCGGTGAAGCCCAGCCCGTCGGTGGTTTTGGCGGCCACCGAGACCGGCGCGCCGATCACCGCCGACAACAACCCTTCGGCCTCGACGCGACGCGGCAGAATCCGCGGCCGGTTGCCGATCACCTGCACTGCCACGTTGCCGATCTCGAAGCCGGCCGCGCGCACCCGCGCCGCGCTCTCGGTCAGGAACGCCACCCCGGACGCCCCGGCCCATTCGGGTTCGCTGGTGCCGAAATTGCTACCGAGGTCTCCCAGGCCGGCCGCCGACAGCAGCGCGTCGCAGATGGCGTGGCAAGCCACATCGGCGTCGGAGTGCCCGGCCAGCCCGACCGGTGAGTCGGGAAAGTGCAGCCCGGCGAGCATCATCGGGACGCCCTCGGCGAAGGCGTGCACGTCCGAACCGATCCCAATCCTCACGCGATCACTCCTCCGCCAGTAGTTCGGCGACCCGCAGGTCGAACGGCTCAGTCACCTTCATCGCTTCGCGAGCGCCCGGCACCAGGGTCACCGGTTGGCCCAGGGCTTCCAGGGCCGCGGCGTCGTCGGTCACCGCCAGAGCATTCTGGCTGACGTGGGCGTGCGCCTGCACCAGCAACGCCCGATCGAATCCCTGCGGAGTCTGGACGATCCGCAGCGCCGCCCGTTCCACCACCCTGGACGAGTCGCCGGTCACCTCCCGGATGCTGTCCACCACCGGCAGCACTGGGATCACCCCGACCGCTCCGGCGCGGAGCGCCGCGATCACCCGGGCGACCACCGAGGGCGGGACGAAGGCACGCGCGGCATCGTGCACCAGGACGAAGCGTGAGTCGGCCAACTGCGGGTCGGCGGCGATCGCTTCCAGGCCGTTGGCGACCGAATCCTGGCGCTCGGCGCCGCCAGCGGCGAACCGGATCGGAGCCCCACAGTCCTCGAGCACTTCGGCGAACGCATCGGCCAGTTCCGGAGCCGTCACCACCACCACGTGGGTGCAGCCGCCGGCGACCAGGTTCGCCACCGCGTGCGCCACCAGCGCCCGGCCACACACCTCGCGCAGCGCCTTGGGCGTGCCAGCACCGAGCCGGACGCCGGAACCGGCCGCCACCACGAGGGCGACGACCGGTTCTGGAGTTGTGTTGATCACCGACGGATCAGGAGGCGAGCACCTCGTCCAGCAGCACCTCGGCCCGATCTTCCTCGACCTTTTCGGCGAGGGCGAGTTCGGACACCAGGATCTGCCGGGCCTTGGCCAGCATGCGCTTCTCTCCAGCGGAGAGACCCCGCTCGCGCTCCCGGCGCCACAGGTCGCGGACGACCTCGGCCACCTTCATCACGTTGCCGGAGTGCAGCTTCTCAAGGTTGGCCTTGTAACGACGCGACCAGTTGGTCGGCTCCTCGGTGTGCGGAGCCCGGAGAACCCCAAAAACCCGAGCGAGACCGTCGGCGTCCACGACGTTGCGGACTCCAATCTCATCCAGGTTCTGGGCCGGGACCCTGACCACCAGGTCGTTCTGGCCGACGATGCGCAGGACAAGATAGAGCTTGTCTTCGCCTTTGATCGTCCGGGTTTCGATGTCTTCGATGACGGCCGCTCCATGATTGGGGTAGACCACCGTTTCACCGACAGTAAAAGTCATCTTCTATTGACCCCTTTCCCAGTCGTCAATCATAGCACGCATTGCACCGCGCTCAGCCCCGTCCGGCCTAGCCAGAGCCATATTGGGGCCTTGACAGTGACCCCAACATGTGCCTGACGGTGAAATTTCCTGGTGACCGCGCGACTCCCGACCAACGCCCGCTAAAGCGATTCAGCGGGGGCTGAGTACGGGTTACACAACGCCGCAGGCCCACCGGCGAACCGGTGGGCCTGCGGGCGGGAAGGGTCCTCTCAGGCGATGGCCTCGACCTGCTTGGCCGGCCAGAACTGCTTCGCGGCGACCACCGCGAACGCCGCCACCACGGTGCCGACGATCAGGGCGATCAGGAAGCCCAGGATGTTCTGGATGGCGAAGAAGACGAAGATGCCACCGTGCGGAGCGCGGCTGCCGACACCCAGAGCCATGCTCAGGGCACCGGTGAACGCGCCACCGAGCATCATCGACGGGATCACCCGCAGCGGGTCGGCCGCGGCGAACGGGATCGCGCCCTCGGAGATGAAGGACGCCCCGAGCAGCCAGGCTGCGCGTCCGTTCTCCTGCTCGACCTCGGTGAACATGTTCTTCCGGATGGTGGTGGCCAAGGCCATCGCCAGCGGAGGAACCATGCCGGCAGCCATCACAGCGGCCATGATCTGGAACGACGCGGTGCTCTGTGAGGCCAGGCCGGCGGTGGCGAACAGGTACGCCGCCTTGTTGACCGGGCCACCCAGGTCGAAGCACATCATCAGGCCGATCACGATGCCGAGCACGATTGCCGAACCACCGGACATGCCCTTCAGGCCGCTCTCCAGCGCCGTGGTGATCGCCGCCAGCGGCTTGCCTAGCAGCAGGTACATCAGGCCACCGACCACCGTGGTCGTGATCAGCGGAATGATCACCACCGGCATCAGGCCGGCCAACCAGCGAGGAGCCTTGAAACCGGCGATCCAGGCGGCCACGAAGCCGGCCAGCAGACCGGTGACCAGCGCACCCAGGAAGCCCGCGCCAACCGAACCGGCGACGACGCCACCGACGAACCCGGGGGCGATGCCGGGACGACCGGCGAGCGCGTAGGCGATGTACCCCGACAGGGCCGGCAGCAGGAAGCCGAACGCGGCGGCACCGATGGTGAACAGCAGCGCACCGAGGTAGTTGCCGACACCGGAGGCCCAGCCGGCGCTCATCGCCAGCGAACCGATCGACTTGCCACCGTCGACGGCAGCCTGGCAGGCGTCAGCGGCCAGCCAGCCGGCCAGGTCGGCACACGTCCGACCACCGGCCGAACCCGGGGGCAGGGCGATGTCGAAGCCACCCAGCGCGAAGCCGAGGGCGATCAACAGACCACCGGCAGCGACGAACGGGATCATGTACGACACACCGGTCATCAGGGCCTGCTGCAGACGCTTGCCCCAACTGAGCTGGGCGCCACTGCCGGTCGAGGCGGCGGCCGGGTCACCCGACACCCGACGGGCGTTCGGGTTGGCGGCGGCCTCCAGGGCCTCGGCGACCAGCTTCTTCGGCTCGTTGATGGCCCGCTTCACCCCGGACTCGATCACCGGCAGACCGGCGAAGCGCTCCTTGTCGCGGACGCCGACGTCGGTGGCGAAGATCGCCGCTGCGGCACCCCTGATGATGGCGGGATCGAGCGGGGTCACCTTGCCCGAGCCCTGCGGCTCGACATGGATCTCCACGCCGGCCTCCTTGGCCGCCTGCTCCAGGCCATCGGCGGCCATGAAGGTGTGGGCGATCCCGGTCGGGCAGGCGGTCACGGCCACCAGCACCGGCTTCGGTGCGGTGGACGCGGCAGCGGCGGCGGCGGCCGGAGCGGCCACGGCGGCAGCAGCGGCGGGGGAGGCCGCAGCCTTCTCCTCCGGGTGGATGGCCGCGTTGATCAGCCCGACGACCTCATCGGCGGTCTTGGCGTTGCGCAGGCCGTCGGTGAACTCCGAGCGCATCAGGTTGCGGGCCAGCAGGGCCAGCAACTGCAGGTGCGCATCGTCGGAACCTTCGGAGGCGGCAATCATGAACGCGATGTCCGCCGGACCGTCGAAGGCGCCGAAATCGACGGACGGCTTCAACCGGGCGAAGGCCAGCGAGTTCGTGTTGACCGCGGCGGAGCGGCAGTGCGGGATGGCGATGCCGCCACCGAGACCCGTTGCGGCCTTGGCCTCACGGGCCAAGACGTCGGCCTCGAGTCCCGCCGCCTCGGCCCGTCCGGCCTTGGCGATGAGCCCCGCGAGGGAATGGATGGTGTCGTTCTTGGTCGGGCCAAGGTCGACGTCGAGCAGCACCAGATCGGCATTGATCAAGGCCGGTTGGTCGGTCATAAGGTTCCTCTCAGTGGTGGTCAACCGAGGTCACGGATCGTGACGTCGGAAGCATTGACTTGCTCGGGCCGGGGCAGCGAACTGCCGGCCAGGGATGCGGCCGCCGAGCCATAGGCGACGGCGTTCCGCAGCCGCTCGGGGGCTGAGGCTCCCCGAGTGTGGGCGAGGACGTAGCCCGCGGTGGAGGAGTCTCCCGCCCCCACGGTGCTCTTCGGCTTGATGGCTGGCGGTGTCGCGTGCCAGGCGCCCTCCTTGGTCACCAGCACCGCACCGGAGGCACCGAGGGTGCCCAGGACGGCGCCGACCCCGCGGTCGACCAAACCGCGAGCGGCCTGCACCGCGGCGCTGGGATCCCCAGCCTTCGCGGCGGCCTCCAACTCGTGGGCATCGGCACCGGTCAGCTGCGCGAGTTCCTCGGAGTTGGGCTTGAGAAGATCAGGAGCCGCCTCGGGGAAACGGTCGGCCAGCGCCAGCAGCGGCGCATCGGAGGTGTCGACCGCCACCAGGACGCCGAGTGGGCGGAGCAGGAGGACCAGGTCGGCGTACCAGTCGGTCGGCACGCCGGGCGGAAGCGATCCGGAGAGGACCGCCCAGTCGGCGTTCTGGGACTCCCGGACGACCAGGCTGGCCAGCTCGGCGATGGTCGCCTCGTCCAGCAGCGGGCCGGGCTCGTTGAGTTTGGTGGTGGTGCCGTCCGGCTCGGTCAAGGTGATGTTCATCCGGACGCTGCCCTGGACGGGCACCGTCCGGTACGGCAACGCGATGCCCTCCAAGGCGGCCAGCATCGGGTCATGCGAGGCCGCCGGCAGCAGGGCCCGAACCGGGTGCCCGGCGTAGTGGATGGCCCGGGCGACGTTGACGCCCTTGCCGCCCGGTTCGACGGTGACACCGGAGATCCGGTGCACACCGCCGCGGGTGAGCGCTTCGTCGAGGCTCGCGGTGCGATCGAGCGATGGGTTCGCGGTGAGCGTGATGATCATGCGACCAGCACCTCGACCCCGGAAGCGATCAGTTGAGAGCGGTCAGCCGCGGCGATTCCCGCGTCGGTGACCACCACGTCGACTTCCTGCAATGAGGCGAAACTGACCAGCATCCCTACTCCTATCTTTGAACTGTCGGCGAGGACGACCACCTTGCGGGCGGCCCTGACCATGGCCCGCTTGACCGCCGCCTCATCGGGATCCGGGGTGGAGAGCCCGTGGTCGGAGGTCACGCCGTTGGTGCCGATGAAGGCGACGTCGCAGCGAAGTCGAGTCAGTGCGTCGACGGTATCGCCGCCGACCGTCGCTTGGGTGATCCCGCGCACCCTTCCGCCCAACAGGTGGACCGGGCCGCTCTGGGACAGCGCCAACTGCGACGCGATCGCGACCGAGTTCGTCACCACGGTGTGGGCCTGGGTCCCGGCCATCGCCGTGGCCAGCCGCGCCGTGGTCGTCCCGGAGTCGATCAGCACGGTCGAACCGGCGCCGTTGGGCAACAGCTGCAACGCGGCCTGGGCGATCCGGCTCTTCTGCTGGGAGAAGGCGGGTTCGCGGTCGGTGACCGCGGTCTCCACCAGCCGGACGTTCTCCGCCGGCACGGCGCCACCGTGAACACGTCGCAGGATGCCGCGCCGGCCCAGCACGTCGAGATCACGTCGGATCGTCTCGGTCGTGACCTCGAAGCGCTCGGCTAGGTCGGTGACGGCGACCCGGTCGTAGCGCAGTGCCAGGTTGACGATGGTCCGTTGACGCTCTTCGGCGTACATGATCTTGCAGCCTCTCTCCACGTTCGTTGTGTTGGTATGTATTGCTTACCATGGTTTTGCATCCGTTTGCAAGGGCTAATCTCACGATATAGCACCATTTTCCAGCGATTCCAACATGAACTCACATCGACGGCGTCTCAGCGGGTCCAAACGAAGCTGGACGCAAACCCCCGGGCATTCGTTAGGCTGCCGCCAGCAAGCAGACCAGCGCTGAATGGAGACCCATCGATGTCGATTCCAGGCCCGCTCCGGCGGTTCGCTTTGCCCGCGTCCACCCTGCTCGCGCTGTCCTTGGCCGGCTGCGGCATGAATGCCCAGACCCTGCAGGCCTACACCCCCGGTGCCGGGGTGAACGTGGACGCCCCGGGGGTCAAGGTGCGAAACCTGCTGGTGATCGCCGACAACGCCGGCAAGGCAGTGCTATCGACCACCGTCTTCACCCAGCAGCCGGACACGCTCAGCTCGGTGACGGTGCAGGCGCACACCTTGGACGGATCGGACGCAGGCGCGGTTCAGGTCACGGCCAGCCCGCTGAACCTCCAGCCGAACACCGCCAACGTGCTGACCGCCCCGACTCCGGCGGTGAAACTGAGCTCGGCGAACCTCAAGCCCGGCCTCACCGCCCAGGTGACCCTGGTCTTCGGATCGGGCGCTCAGGTGTCCACGAACGTGCCGGTGCTGGGTTCGAACAACCCGGACTACGCGGACATCCCGCTGAGCTGAGCAGCGTTCGTCGCGAGGCTCAGCCCTCGAACTTGTAGCCGAGCCCCCGAACGGTCTGGATCAGCATCGGTTGTGCCGGGTCGGCCTCCAGCTTCGCCCGTAGTCGCTTGATGTGGACGTCCAAGGTCTTGGTGTCACCGACGTAGTCGGCTCCCCAGACCCGATCTATCAACTGGCCGCGGGTGAGCACCCGGCCCGCGTTGCGAAGCAGGATCTCAAGCAACTCGAACTCCTTCAGCGCCAGCCGGACGGATTCGCCGCGGACCGAGACCTCGTGGCGCTCCACGTCCATCCGGATCCCGCCGGCCTGGACGACGTCAGGCACCAACTCGACATCCTGGCCGCGACGCAGCACCGCCCGGATCCGGGCGACCAACTCACGGTGGCTGAACGGCTTGGTCACGTAGTCATCGGCGCCCAACTCCAGGCCGACCACCTTGTCGATCTCGCCGTCGCGGGCGGTCACCATGATCACCGGAACCGGACCGCGGCCGCGCAGTTGGCGGAACACCTCGGTGCCCGGGATCCCGGGCATCATCAGGTCGAGCAGCACGAGGTCTGCGCCGCTGCGGTCGAACTCGGCCAAACCCTCGGCCCCGTTCGCCGCCTCGAGGACGTCGAATCCCTCGCGGCGCAGCATGTAGCCCACCGTCTCGCGGTAGGTCTCCTCGTCCTCGATGATCAGCACGCGGGTCACATGGTCTCCTGTCGTGGGTCGTGGGCGGGCAAGCGCAGGGTGAAGGTGGAACCGTGGCCCACACTGCTCCATACCGAGCCGCCGTGGGCCTCGGCGATGTGCTTGACCAGGGACAGGCCGAGCCCGGTGCCGCCGATGCGGGCCTCCAGCGGTGTCACACCAGGGATCATAGGGTTGCGGCTTCCGCCCGCTCACCGTTGATCTGCGCGGCACGCTGCCGACCACCCAGACGTTCATCGACTGTTCACCGTCCGTTGGTCGGCCTGCTGGAACCCCCCTCAACGGCGGGCCTAGGGTGGTCGCTGAACCGCCCCCAAGGCGGATCGCGTTCTGACCTGAGGTGAGGAAGAAAGTGTTGCGCGAGAGTTACCACGAAAGCCTGAACAGTGTCGTGACCGACCTGGTTTCGATGACGGATGCCGTCCGCGAGGCCGTGCGGCTGGGCACCAAGGCCCTGTTGGAGGCGGACCTGGCCACCGCCGAGGCAGTGATCTCCGACGATGCGAAGTTGGACGCCATCCACGACGACCTCGAAGCTCGGTGCTTCTCACTGCTGGCTCGCCAAGCGCCGGTGGCCGGAGAACTGCGGACGATCGTGGCGGCGATGCGAATGGTCGCCGACCTGGCCCGGATGGGCGACCTGGCCGCCCACGTGGCCAAGATCGCCCGACTGCGCTATCCGGAGAAGGCGGTGCCGGAGGGGCTGGTGCCGAACTTCACGCTGATGGCCCGGGTGGCCGAGGAGATGGTGCAGACGGCAGGACGCGCGCTCGGCGAGCGCAACGCCCACGACGCCGCCAAGCTGGCCGACTCGGACGAGGAGATGGACGAGCTGCGCAAGAGCCAGTTCCGGGTCCTGATGGGCAAGGACTGGCCGTACACCGTGGAGGCGGCGGTGGACGTCGCCCTGCTCGGCCGCTACTACGAGCGGATCGCCGACCATGCGGTGATCATGGCGTCCCGGGTGATCTACGTGGTCACCGGTCTGCACCCCGAAGGCGAGAACTGGTCGATCGCCTGAGCCTGAACACCAACGATGCCCCGGACCGGCTGGTCCGGGGCATCGTTGGCTTCGGCTACTTCTTGCCCTGGTTCTTGACCGCCTCGATCGCGGCGGCAGCGGCGTCCGGGTCAAGGTAGCGACCGCCGGGCACGGTGGGCCTGAGGTCGTCGTCCAGCTCGTAGAGCAGCGGGATACCGGTCGGGATGTTCAACCCGGCGATGGCCTCGTCGCTGATCCCGTCCAGGTGCTTCACCAGCGCGCGCAGCGAGTTGCCGTGGGCGGTGACCAGGGTGACCTTGCCGTCCCTCAGATCGGGGACGATCGCGTCGTACCAGTAGGGCAGCATCCGGATCACCACGTCCTTGAGGCACTCGGTGGCCGGACGGGCCTCGGGGGGCAACCAGGCGTAGCGCGGATCGTTGAACTGGGTGTAGGAGTTGTCGTCGGCGATCGGCGGCGGCGGGGTGTCGTAGGAGCGACGCCACAGCATGAACTTCTCCTCGCCGTACTGCTCGAGGGTCTCTGCCTTGTTCTTGCCCTGCAGATCGCCGTAGTGGCGCTCGTTCAGCCGCCAGTGCCGACGCACCGGAACCCAGTGCCGGTCGCAGCCGGCCAGGGCCAGTTGGGCGGTATGGATGGCCCGCAGCAGCACCGAGGTGTGCAGGACGTCGGGCAGCAAGCCCTCGGCCTTGAGGAGTTCACCGCCCCGCTTGGCCTCGGCGACGCCCTTCTCGTTGATGTCCACGTCGACCCAGCCGGTGAACAGGTTCTTGGCGTTCCACTCGCTTTCGCCATGGCGAAGGAGGATCAGTTTCGCACTCATGAGCGCGAGCCTAGCGGCGTCGGTCGGCCATCCGCAGGGGGTTGTCCGAGCGAACTTGAGGGCTGGACGTAGACGTGGTCACCGCGAGGCCCCACAGCGGCAGCGGGTGAGAATGGCGGCATGAAAGAACAGCCACTCGCCGTCGTCACCGGGGCCAGCAGCGGCATTGGGGCCGCCACCGCGCGGGCTCTGGCCCGCTCCGGTTTCCGGGTGATCTGCGCGGCCCGCCGCGCTGACCTGATCGAGGCCCTGGCTGACGAGATCGGCGGACAGGCGGTGACCTGCGATGTCACCTCGGCGGATGACGTAGCCGCTCTGGCGGCCACTGTGGGTGGCCGGTGCGCGGTACTGGTCAACAACGCCGGCGGCGCACTCGGCCTCGAACCGGTGGCCGCGGCCGACCTGGACGCCTGGGAGCGGATGTACCAGGTCAACGTGCTGGGCACCGCCCTGGTGACCAAGGCGCTGCTCCCGGCACTGGTCGGTGCCGCCGGCGTGATCGTGTTCGTCACCTCGGTGGCCGCCGACGCCGGCTACGAAGGCGGCGCCGGCTACTGCGGCGCCAAGGCCGCCGAACGCTCCATCGTCGAGACGCTACGGCTGGAGCTTTACGACCAGCCGGTCCGGGTCTGCGAGATCGCCCCCGGGATGGTTCACTCCGACGAGTTCTCGCTGACCCGCTTCGGGGGCGATCAGGCGCGGGCCGACGCGGTCTACGCCGGTGTGGCCAACCCGCTGACCGCCGATGACGTCGCCGACGCGATCGACTGGATCGCCACTCGTCCGGCCCACGTCAACATCGACCGGATGACCATCCGGCCGCGGGCCCAGGCGGCCCAGCACAAGGTGTTCCGGACGTCGTAGCCCCAGTAGCCCGCCAGAATGTGGGATCTTTCGTCGACTGCCACGAAAGATCCCACATTGAGGGCCGACGTTCAGCGAGCGAGTTCGATCAGCCCCTGGCCGCCCTGAACGGCGTCGCCCTTCTCGACCAGGATCCGGCCGACCGTTCCGGCGTGGGGGGCGGTGATCTCGGTCTCCATCTTCATCGCCTCGAGGACCAGCAGCACCTCGCCGTCCTCGATCTGCTGGCCTTCCTCGACCAGCACCCGGGCGACCGACCCGGACAGCGGCGCGACCACGGCGTTGGCCGAGGCGGCCTTGACCGAGGCGGTGGCCGGAGTCGGGGCGCCGGGGCCACCGGCCCCGATCACGATCGACCCGAGCGGACGGGCGTCCTGCTCCTCGACCTCCACCTCAATGTCGTAGGGGATGCCGTTGACGGTGACTTTCAGCTTCATGGTGTTCTCCTCAGCGCAGGTGCAGCGGGGCGTGGACGTGTTGCTGGCGCCGGGTGCCCGACTGCCACGCCTTGGATGTTCCGAACTGGGCCTGGCGCTTCTTCGCCCGGTGGCCGAGGAACGCGGCCACGGCGGCGGCGATGGCCACCATGGTCTCCTCCGGGACATCGTTGTGCAGCAGCCGGAGCTGCTTGATCTCCACCTCCATGGCGGTGACCTTGTCGGTCAACGCCTTGACCATCTCCAGCAGTTCGGCGTTCTGGTCGCTCATCACAGTTCCGATCAGACCGGGCCGAGGCCGTGCTTCTTGGCCGGACGCAGCTGCCGCTTGGCGACCAGCAACTCCAGCGCCATGGCCACCTTCCGACGGGTGTCGCCCGGGTCGATGATGTCGTCCACCAGTCCGCGGGACGCGGCCACGAACGGAGTGGAGAAGGTGTCGCGGTAGGCGTTGACCATCTCCTGACGCTTGGCGGCGGGATCGTCGGCGGCGTCGATCTCCCGCTTGAAGACCACCGAGGCTGCACCCTCGGCGCCCATCACGGCGATCTCCGCGGTCGGCCAGGCGAACACCTGATCGGCGCCCAGGTCCTTGCTCGACATCGCGATGTAGGCGCCGCCGTAGGCCTTGCGCAGCACCACGGTGATCTTCGGGACGGTGGCCGCGGCGTAGGCGTAGAGCATCTTGGCGCCGTGGCGAATGATGCCGCCATGCTCCTGGGCGACGCCGGGCAGGAAGCCCGGGACGTCGACGAAGGTGACGATCGGGATGTTGAAGGCGTTGCAGAACCGGACGAAGCGGGAGCCCTTGTCCGAGGCGTTGATGTCGAGGACGCCAGCCATCGCGTTGGGCTGGTTGGCGACCACCCCGACCGACTTGCCGTTGATCCGGCCGAAGCCGACCACGATGTTTTTGGCGTACCCGGCCTGGACCTCGAGGAAGTCGGCGTAGTCAACCACCTTGCCGATCACGTCGCGGACGTCGTACCCCTTCGTCCCCTCTACCGGGACGATGTCGTGCAGCGACGGGTCGTACTCCACGTAGGGGTCGGGGTCGACGATCGGGGCGTCCTCGGTGTTGTTCTGCGGCAGGAACGACAGCAGCTTCTTGGCGATCAGGATCGCTTGCTCGTCGTCGTCGGCCACGAAGTGGTTGACCCCGGACACTGCCATGTGGGTGTCGGCGCCGCCCAGACCGTCCTGGGTCACCTTCTCGCCGGTCACCTGCTCGATCACGCTCGGCCCAGTGATGAACATGTGGGCCTTGCGGGTCTGGATGATGAAGTCGGTCAGGGCTGGCGAGTAGGCCGCGCCACCGGCGCAGGGGCCGGAGATGATCGAGATCTGCGGCACCGCGCCGGACAACATCACGTTGGCGTAGAACACCTGCGAGTAGCCCGACAGCGAGTCGATTCCCTCCTGGACCCGGGCGCCGCCGGAGTCGTTGATGAAGATGAACGGGGTGCCGCACTTGAGCGCGGACTCCATCATCTCGACCACCTTCTTGGAGTGGGTTTCGCCGGCCGAGCCACCCATCACGGTGAAGTCCTGGGAGGCGATGTGCACCGGACGACCCATCACCGCGCCGGTGCCGGTGACGACGCCGTCGGCGGGCATGTTGGCCTTGTCCATGCCGAAGGTGGTGGTGCGGTTCTTCCGGAACAGGCCGATCTCCTGGAACGAGCCCTCGTCGATCAGCGACTCGATCCGCTCCCGGGCGGTCAGTTTGCCGGACGCGCGCTGCTTCTCCAGTCGCGCCTCACCGCCGCCGGCCCGGGTCTCCAGCCGCTTCTCCAGCAGTTCGTCGACCCGCTTCTTCATGCTCTTGGGCTTGGTTGCCATCTCGTTCACGCCCTCTCGACGGTCACGTTGTGCTCGCGACCGCCCATGGTGACCTTGTACTTGATCGTCCCGGTGACCGCCTTCGAGGCGCCGGACGCGGAGGCGGCCTCGGCCGCCACCTGGTCGGCGGTCTTGCCGACGTTCTTGGGACCCTCGTCCCGACTGGCGAAGAAGCCGGGGGCCACGCCGGGGAACATCGCGTAGGTGAGCACGTCCTCGTCGGTGCCGTTGAACCCGGGCAGCTTGGCCGCCTGGTCGTGCAGGCCGCCCCATTCGGGTTCGATCAGGTCGGCCGGGCGGACCGTGATCGGGTCCTTCTTGGCCTGGGCGCGGGCGATTTCGACCACGTCGGGGTTGCGCTCCCCCATGCATTCGCCGTAGTAGCCGAGCATCAGGTCGGCGAACTCGCCGGTCATCACCTTGTACTTGCCCATCAGGACGTTGAACACCGCCTGGGTGCCGACGATCTGGGACGACGGGGTGACCAGCGGCGGGTGGCCGGCGTCCGCCTTGACCAGCGGAACCTCGGCCATCACCTCGCGGATCCGGTCACCGGCGCCTTGCTGCTTCAGCTGGGACTCCATGTTGGACAACATGCCGCCGGGGATCTGCGAGGAGAAGATATCGGTGTCGACCAGGGTGGCCGACTCAAAGGCCGCGTACTTCGGCCGGACCTTGGCGAAGTGGTCGCGGATCTTCAGCAGCCGGTCGGCGTCCAGGTTGGTGGTGTACGGGGTGCCCTCGAGCATCGCCACCAGCGACTCGGTGGGGTTGTGGCCCGGGCCGAGCGACATCGACGAGATCGCGGTGTCGACCACGTCCGCCCCGGCCTCGATCGCCTTCATCAGGCTGACCAGGGTGACCCCGGTGGTGGCATGGCAGTGGACGTTGACCTGGACGTCGCCGTAGGTGTCCTTGATGCCCTTGACGATGTCGTAGGCCGGCTGC
>CAYVOW010000024.1:0-28582 GCA_964453585.1 uncultured Micropruina sp. | reverse complement strand
CACGATCGACCAAGGCGCCCGTCAATGCAGCAGCGGTGTCGTTGCTGTTGCGTTCTACAGCACCTCGCAAAGCGGGAGTCCGCGCCACGATCCGGAGCAGGTCGCGCAGCTCCCGCGTGGTGTCCGCATCGACACGCCCCCATGTCTGCCGGATGCCTTGCGTCAACGCCAGCATCGCTGGCTCGTGCGCCGGACGCGCTCGCACTGCCTCTGCCATGAGCGGATCGAACGGGTCAGTCAGTAGCAGTGCCTCCTTCGTTGGGAAGTGCCGGAACAGCGTCATTTCAGTGACGCCTGCACGCTCCGCGACCTGAGCCGTGGCTGTCGCCTCGTACCCGCGCTCAGCGAATAGCTCGTAAGCCGCTCGCTTCAGTGCTTCGTGTGTCTGATCCCATCGGCCCATGGCTCTAGTGTTAGTTACTAACTAAATGGATGCAAGCCTGCGTCGAAGGCCACTGGGTCCTGGCTAACAGGGCGCCCGGGTGGTCAGCATCTTCTTCGCCTCGGGCTTGCCGCGAGCGGCGCTCGGGTTGCCGGGCGGATCTCGCGTTGTAACCCGAGATTTCCGAAACAAGGTGAGACTCGGATCACTCTCGGCTTGGCCGCGGGTCCGTGAAGAGGGGGGCCTGATGTCAAATGGTCCCCGAGTTGCTGTCGCGCGTCCGCCTGGACCAGGGGTACCCTCCCCGTCGGCTCAGATAGCCGCATGTAGACTCGCCCCTCGTGGCCGCCGCTGATCTGACAACCCTCCTCGCCGAACTCGACAAGACCCTGACGTCGATCGAGGCCGTCGTCGACCCGGCGGGCAAGGAAGCTGAGATCGCCGCCCTGCAGGAGCAGGTGGCCGCTCCCGATCTGTGGGACGACCAGGAGAACGCCCAGCGGGTCACCTCGAAACTCTCCCAACTTCAGGCCGAGGTGGACCGGGTCGGTGCGCTGCGCCAGCGCCTGGACGACCTCGGCGTCCTGGTGGAACTGGCCGAGGAGGAGGACGACAGCGCCACCCGCGCCGAGGCCGAGTCGGAGGCGCGCAAGCTCGCCAAGGAGATCGAGGGACTTGAGGTGCGAACCTTGCTCTCCGGCGAATACGACGAGCGGGACGCCGTGGTGTCGATTCGCGCCGGCGCCGGCGGGGTCGATGCCGCGGACTTCGCCGAGATGCTGTTGCGGATGTACGTCCGCTGGGCGGAGCGGCACGGCTACCCGGTGACGGTGCTGGACACCTCGTATGCCGAGGAGGCAGGACTCAAGTCGGTCACCTTCGAGGTCAGCGCCCCCTTCGCCTACGGCACGTTGTCGGTCGAGGGCGGCACTCACCGTCTCGTCCGGATCAGCCCGTTCGACAACCAGGGACGACGCCAAACGTCCTTCGCTGCGGTCGAGGTGATCCCGCTGATCGAGTCCACCGACCACATCGACATCCCCGAGGCAGACCTCCGGGTGGACGTCTTCCGCAGTTCCGGCCCGGGCGGTCAGAGCGTCAACACCACCGACTCCGCGGTCCGGCTGACCCACCTGCCGACCGGACTGGTGGTCTCGATGCAGGACGAGAAGTCCCAGTTGCAGAACAAGGCCGCGGCGATGCGGGTCCTTCAGTCGCGGCTGCTGCTGATGAAGAAGCAGGAGGAGGACGCCAAGAAGAAGGCGCTGGCCGGGGACGTGAAGGCGTCCTGGGGCGACCAGATGCGCAGCTACGTGCTGCACCCATACCAGATGGTGAAGGACCTGCGCACCGAGCACGAGGTAGGCAACACCGACGGAGTTTTCGACGGCGACCTGGATGGGTTCATCGATGCCGGGATCCGCTGGCGGCGCCAGCAGGGAGACCGGTGACCCGGCCTGCCACGCGTGGCGGATTCTTCTCGATCGCCGCTCTGACCTAGACTCACACGCGGTCGGCTGAGTTTTTCTCAGGAATCCTTCCCCGTCAGCGAGCCCGGCCGGAGTGCACCGTGATCAGATTCGACAACGTCAGCAAGGTCTACGATGGCCAACGCAGGGCGGCCCTGTCCGGGGTCAACGTGGACATCGACAAAGGAGAGTTCGTCTTCCTGGTCGGCAGTTCGGGGTCCGGCAAGTCAACCTTCATGCGGCTCATCCTGCGCGAGTACCGACCCACCGACGGCCGGATCTTCGTGGCCGGTAAGGATCTTGGTCGGCTGCACAGTTGGAAGATCCCGGCGTTGCGCCGCCAGATCGGCACCGTGTTCCAGGACTTCCGCCTGCTGCCCGGCAAGACCGTCAACGAGAACATCGCGTTCGCCCTGCAGGTGATCGGCAAGTCCAACTCGGTGATCCGCCGAGTCGTCCCCGAAACCCTCGAGTTGGTCGGCCTCGAGGGCAAGGGGGAGCGCTTGCCGGAAGAGTTGTCCGGCGGCGAGCAGCAGCGGGTGGCGATCGCCCGGGCCTTCGTGAACCGGCCGGCGATCCTGCTGGCCGACGAACCGACCGGCAACCTCGACCCGGCCACCAGCGTGGGGATCATGAAGCTGCTGGACCGGATCAACCGAGCCGACACCACGGTGGTGATGGCGACCCACGACTCCTCGATCGTTGATCAGATGCGCAAGCGCGTGATTGAACTCGACGGCGGCGAGATCGTCCGCGACCAGAGCAAGGGTGTTTATGGCTACCAGTGAGAACGTCCGGACCATCCACGAGGGGAGGCGCTGATGCGTCACACACTGCGCGAAACCTGGTCCGGCCTGCGCCGCAACGCCTCGATGGCGATCGCCGTCGTGGTCACGATGTGGGTCTCGCTGACCCTGTTCGGGGCCGGGGTGATGGCCACCCAGCAGGTGGACCTGCTCAAGGGACGGTGGTACGACAAGATCGAGATCACCACGTTCCTGTGCACCAAGGACTCCAAGGGCAAGAACTGCGATCCGGGCCAGGACGCCACCCAGGCCCAGAAGGACGCCATCCGGCAGGCGCTCACCGACAACCCCGAGGTCGCCACCGTCTACTACGAGTCCAAGGAGGAGACGTTCGTCGAGTTCCAACGGGTTTACCAGGACTCCCCGATTCTAGAATCGATGACCGTCGAGATGATGCAGGATTCCTTTCGGGTCAAGCTGAAGAATCCTGAGCAATATCAGGGAGTTGTTTCCGCCGTTTCAGGAATGCCGGGAGTGCAGGCCGTCCAGGATCTGCGGCAATACCTGAAGCCGTTGTTCGACTGGCTGAACCTGGCCACCTGGGCGACCATCTCGGCCAGTGCTCTGCTGCTGCTGGCGGCCGCCCTGCAGATCGGCAACACGATTCGGATGGCCGCCTTCTCGCGGCGGCGCGAGCTCGGCATCATGCGGCTGGTCGGAGCTTCGAACTGGTACATCATGCTGCCGTTCCTGCTCGAATCGTTGCTGGCGGCCCTCGGCGGAGCCCTGCTGGCCTGCCTGTCCTTGGCCGCCGTCGAGGAGTTCGTCATCCGCCAGAAAGCTAAAGTCGCCATTCAGACTGTCGAGTGGATTGACTGGCCACAAGTGCTTTGGACGCTGGTTGGGGTTGTCGCAGTGGGTGTCGTGCTTTCTATCATTCCGACGTTGATCGCCACCCGTAAGTACCTCAGGGTGTGACCCTCGCCGACCGATAGGGGCCTCCATCGTGAACCAGGTGACTTCCCCCACCTGCCACCGAACGACCATCATCCAGCGCCACGCCTCCCGGCTGGCCGTGGGAGTGGTCAGTCTGGGCCTGGTCCTGACCTCGAGCGTCGGTTCGGCCAACGCCGAGAACCTCAACGATCGGCGCGACGACGTGCGGGCGGCGATCGTCGCCACCAAGAAGCAGATCGCCTCGGCCAAAGCTGACGTCAATACCGCGACCGCGAAACTCGAGAAATCGCAGTCAGCGCTGTCAAAAGCGCAGCGCCAATTGATCACCGTGACCGGGAAACTCGAAAAGGCCCGGGAATTGGACCGCGCCATCGGCGTTCGGCTTGCGGCCGCTCAGGCCCGGCTGAAGGCCTCGCAGCATCGGCTCGACCTGGCGAAGTCCGACGTGGCCAAGGGCTCGGCCGAAGTGGTGGCTCAGCGAGCGCGGATCGGCGAAGCAGTCCGGGCCGCGTACCAGCAGCAGTCGACTCTGGTCGGCTACACCGTGGCCCTCGGCGCCGAGTCCACCGCCGATCTGGCCCAGCGGCTGCAGTGGACCACCACCATCATGGACAGCACCGCAGCCCAGATGGCTCGCTTGAAGGAACTGCTGGCCAAGCTGCAGACCCTCAAGGCCGCTCTCCAGGAGCGCCGCAACGAACTGGCCGCCGACGAAGCCGACGTCGCCAACGAGAAGGCCGCCGCCGCTCGCCAGGTGGGCGCCACCGCGGCCCTGGTGTCGCAAGCCGCCGGCGTCCGGACGACCGTGGCGAAGCTGGTCGTGGCCAACGCCAAGGCGCGTCGGGCGGCGATGGACGACCTCGCCGGCGAGCAGCGCGAATACGACCAATTGAGGGCCGAGGATGCTCGGATCGGTGCCGAGATCAAGCGACGGGCCGAGATCGCACGCAAGAAGCGGTTGGCCGCGATCGCTCGGGCAAAGGCGCTGGCGGCCAAGAAGAACAAGAAGTACGTCGCACCGGCCGAGTCGAACAAGGGTTTCGTGATGCCGGTCAACGCCAAGCCCGGTTCCCCCTTCGGGATGCGTTACCACCCGATCCTGAAGGTATGGCGCATGCACCGTGGCACGGACTTCGGCGCCCCTTGCGGTGCACCGCTGTTCGCGGTCGCGGACGCGAGGGTGGCCTCGGCGCGGTGGCAGGGTGGCTTCGGCAACTACACCGTCTTGGATGTGGGGTTCATCAACGGCCGCTACGTGTCGGTCGGTTATGCCCACCAGTCGCGGATGATCGTGCGGGCCGGCCAGCGGGTGCGGCAGGGTCAGGTGATCGGCTACGTGGGGACCACCGGGCTGTCGACCGGCTGCCACCTGCACTTCCAGGTGTACGTGAACGGTGCCGTGGTGAACCCGATGAGCTACCTCTGACCCGTTCGAAACGGAGGGTTGGTCACGTACCTTGGTAGGGTGGCCAGCCTGGCCGGAGCGTGCGAGGAGGGGACGAGATGCCGCGACCACAGGGGCGGATCATGATCGCCCAGAATCGGAAGGCCCGGCACGACTACCACATCGGTGATCGGTTCGAGGCGGGCCTGGTGCTCACCGGTACCGAGGTGAAGTCCCTTCGCCAGGGACGGGCGTCCCTGGCCGACGCCTTCGCCACCGTCGACGACGGCGAGGTCTGGTTGCGAAACGCGCACATCCCGGAGTACTCGCACGGCACCTGGACGAACCACGCCACCCGACGCACCCGCAAGCTGCTGCTGCACCGCAAGGAGATTGCGAAGCTGGCCCGAGAGACCGACGCTTCGGGGCGCACCATCGTCCCGCTGGCGATCTACTTCTCCGACGGCTACGCCAAGGTCGAGCTTGCGATTGCCACCGGCAAGAAGGCCTGGGACAAGCGGGCCACCATCGCTGAGCGCGACGCCGATCGCGAAGCCCAGCGGGAACTGGCCAACCGGCGGAGGGGCGAATGATCCGCCGTTGGCTGGCGTTGCTTGCGGCCCTGATCGTCGCCGGTATGGGTCTGGTGGCTGGCGCCGCCCCGGCTCAGGCCGCCAGCGAGGACGTGTTCGATCGCTTCGACGTGGTCTACACCGTTGGCACCGATGGGGTGCTGCACGTGCAGGAGACCATCGTGCTGCGCTTTGGCACCAGCTCCGGCAGACACGGCCTTGAGCGCTTCTGGGTCACCCGCGAGCCCTATGACAAAGAGCAGGACGCCGTCTACCGGATCGAGAATCTCAAGGTGAGCAGCCCGTCCGGGGTGTCCACCCGAACCGACGTCACTGACCAGGGGGATGGGCGGTTGCGATCCAAGCGGCTGCGCGTCGGTGACCCGGACCGGACCATCTTCGCGCCCACGGCCACCTACGTGCTCAACTATGACGTCCGCGGCGCGATGCGTACCTCGAGCACCTACGACGAGTTGTACTGGGACGTCACCGGGAACCAGTTCCCGACCATCACGGCCGCCACCGTCAAGGTCACCGTGCCGGGCGGGGTGCTCGACCAGACCTGCTCGGCGGCCGCGCCGGGCGCATCAGGCGGCTGCGACCAGGCGACCATCAACAGCGGTGTCGCGGAGTTCGTGGCCAGCAGCATCCCCCCGGGCGACATCCTCACCGTCTCGGCCAAGATCAAGGCCGGCCAGATCTCGGACAACCGTCCCCATCTGGTCGAGAACGCCGACCTGGCCGCTCAGCGGATCGGCCAGGGAGTTCTGATCGGGTCCGGCGTGGCCGCTGCCATCGTCCCGGTGCTTGGCTGGCTGTTCTACCGCCGACACGGTCCGGATCGACGTTTCGCGGGGCTGCCCGCCGGGCTGCTGCCGCCCATGGGCGCAGTCGCCGAGGAGGTCAGTGACCCCGGGTACGAGGTGCCGGTGGCGTTCTCGCCACCGAAGCTGCCGTACGCCGACGCCGGCCTCCTGCTCACCGGCCAGCCGGAGGTGCGTCAAACCACCGCCACCCTGGTCGGTCTGGCGGTCAGCGGAGCGATCATGCTGCGCAGCGGCGAGGCATCGGAGGCCACCCTGGTTGACCCACGAGCCGTCCGGGACACACAGCAGGCGAGGCTGCTGCAGAACCTGTTCGGCGGACGGGGCGACGTGGTGGCGCTGGACCAGCCGGGGGTGCTGGCCGAAGCGCACGATGCCGTGATGGCTGAGGCCTCACAGGATGCGGCCAACGGCCGCTGGTTCATCCGCAAGCAGGCCGGGGGAGCGTTGTCAGCCTTCGTGATGCCCACGGTGTTCGCTGGGGTCGCGGGCTTCTTCTTCCTCGGGCCGCTGGTGCTGTGGGCTTTCCCGCTGCTGATCTCGGTGATCGTCACCGTGAGCGTGCTCGCCGCCAAGCTGCGCCGGGGCCAGCGCACCGGTGTGGGACGGGCGCTCACCGACCAGGTCGAGGGCTTCCGCACCTACTTGGCCACGGCCGAGGCGGAGCAGCTCAAGTTCGAGGAGGGCGAGGACATCTTCTCCAAGTACCTCCCCTGGGCCATCCTGTTCGACCTCACCGAGCGCTGGACGAAGGTCTGCGAAAGACTGGTTGAACTCGGGCGCATCCCGGATCAGGCACCGAACTGGTACTACGGCCCCTGGAGTTGGGGGCACGCCTGGATCGACCTCGGAACGTTGAATGACCAGGTGTCGACCGGGGTCAGCCCGGCCCCGGACTTCTCGTCCGGGACCGGTTTCGGCGGCGGCTCCAGCTTCGGTGGTGGTGGCGGCTTCTCCGGTGGTGGTGGCGGCGGAGGCGGCGGCGGCAGCTGGTAGTGGCGGTTCGCTAGACGTCGCGCCTGACTAGGCGGCGGCTGCGCCTACCCGCTGGGTCAGGCGACCCCGACCAGGTCGCAGACGAAGATCAGCGTCTCTCCGGGCTTGATCACGCCGCCCGCGCCACGGTTGCCGTAGGCCAGGTGCGGCGGGATGATCAGCGTCCGGCGGCCGCCCACTCGCATGCCTACCAGCCCGGTGTCCCAACCCGTGATCACCTGGCGACCGCCTAGCTGGAAGACCAGCGGCTCGCCCCGGTCGTAGCTGGCGTCGAACTCCTGGCCGGTGGAGTGAGCGACCCCGACGTAGTGGACGGCAACCCGCTTGCCTGCGACGGCCTCGGGGCCGGAACCCAGCTCATCATCGATGATCTGCAGGTCGGTCGGCGCGGGGCCTTCGGGCACGGTGACGGTTGGCTTGGTCATGGGCGGCAGCCTAGTCGGGCTTGCTCACCACTCGACGCGCATCCGCCTCCGATACCGTTCGAACAGGCCCCGGTCCCCGTTGAGCGACGGCTCACCGCGGTTCCACAACGCCAGGTAGACCCGGCGAGGACTGCCCCCGACCACCAACTCCGGCGTCGCGGACGAGCCGACTGACGCGCGGGCGTGATCGGGGCCGGCGTCGATGGTCCAGGTGCGCGTGGTGTTGTCGGGGGCAACCACCACGGTGGCGACCTCCTCGAAGCGAAGCCGGGTCTTGCGGCGGGGGAGGAAGCCCAGCAGGAGTTCGTCGATCCCATCGAGGGCGAGGTCGTCGCCGAACCACAGCTCCTGCTCGCTCGGCAGCCGACCCAGCCGTGCGGCCATCGCGTCCACGGCGTGGATCGTGGTCTCGTGGCACTGGCGCCGAGCCCACGCCTCCCGGGCCGGACCCGCATCGTGCAGGAAGAACATCACGGCCAGATCGGCGGGGGCCAGGGCGAGAGCGTTGACCAGGTCCACCATGCCGTCGTCCAGCCATTCCAGAAGATCCGGGACGGCGGCTGCTTCGGCCTCAACCTCCGTGTCGGGGCGAGGCTCGGCGCCGGTCACGATCGACGTCGCCCAACGATGCACCAGCCCCTGGTGGCTGACCAAGCCGGCCACCGTCCAACCGGGGCAGGTTGGGACCGGGGCGCCCAGGCCGGCGATCGCGGCGTTGTTGCGCAGCACGGAGGTCGCGTTGCCGATTCCCTCTCCGTACGCCTCAAAGGGCAATGACGCGGGCATACGGCCACGCTAGGGGCAGCGGCGCCGGTTGCCCTCGGGTCTCGCTCAGGGTGGGCTGAGGGCCGAACCCGATGGTCCGGGGGAGTGGACGATAGGCAGGATCGAAACATGACTTACGACCCCTTGAGCCTCCAGGAGGAGCGAATCGCTCCCCAAGACCGTCAGCAGGCAGAGGCCACCCTGCGACAGTGGCACCGCGAAGGCCGCATTACCGCCGCGGAGTTGGACCAGCGTCTGGGCCAGGTGTTCCTGGCCGACTCGCCGCTGGATTTGACCATCGCGCTGCAGGGTCCGCTGCCCCAGCCCTCGTTCGCCCTCAGCGGCCCAGTCGTCGACGGCCGCCGAAGCATGCACGAGACCAGCCTCGGCGGCGCGCTGGCCCACTTCTCCCCGTTCGTGCTGTGGCTCTTCGGCCCGTTGCTCTTCTGGGCGGTCAGCCCGCGGGGTAGCAATACCCGCCGGGAAGCCGCCAAGGCGTTCAACTTCCAACTGGTTTTCTGGGTGGCCTCGGTGGTGATCGGGATCGTCGCCGGGATCCTGCTCGGCGACGCCTCGGGAGTCGTCACCAGGGTGGTCACTGCCGTCTGGGTGGTGCTCACCATCATCGGCGGCGTGAAGGCGGCGAAGGGCGTTGACTGGACCAACCCGGTGCGTCGGGTCGCTCCCTGGGAAGTTCTCAGCGAGCGCCAGCGTTGAGAATGCCGTAGGATGGTGAGGCTGTGATGGCCTCGCCATCCAGCAGCCCTCAGGGGCAACAACTCAACAGGGGGTGACTGGTTTCGACTTGGGACGGTAGTCCCAGGAGAAGCGGGCCGAGGATCCGGGGACATCTCGTAAACGAACTCCGGAAAACCATAAGTGCCGAAAATCGCACTGACTTCGCTCTTGCTGCCTGAGCAGTAACCGAAGGGTCAGCCCGGACGTAGCCTTCCGTCCGGTTCCTGGCCTCATCTAGAAGGCTTGCCGCACCGGCTGGGTTCCAGGGCCGGTGCGGGACGTTACTGGAACTGGGCTCGTCCACCACGTGCTGACGCGAGGGTGGGAGCCAAGTAGAACGCCTAGTCAGCTGCGCCCGGAGAAGTCCTGGTTCACCGCTTGAGGACGCGGGTTCGATTCCCGCCACCTCCACCCCCGTGGGCAAAGGCCCCTGTCAGTTCGCTGACGGGGGCCTTGTCTCGTTGAAGTGGTGTGTACGCCCGGTACGGGACGTGGGCCTCCTCGAGTCGGCAGCTCACCGGCCTGCGACGTCGTTGTGGGGCTCGGACGCCTACCCGACCCTATTCCTCAAGGCAGCTGCTCTGTTGGACTCGGTCGTCAACCACCACGCTCTCGTCGACGGCAGCAAGCGGCTGGGTTGGCTGGCGACGGTCGTCTTCCTGGACTTGAACGGAGTCCGGATCGAGGCCCCCGACGAGGGGGTCTACGACCTCGTCATCTCGGTTGCGAGCGGGGCAGCCAACCTTCCCGAGATCTCTGTTGCTCTGGAGTCCTGGGTTCGGCGGTAGGCGGGACGTGCCCCTGAGTTCCACCCCGTGTGCAGAGGCCCCCGTCAACTCCCTGACAGGGGCCCCTGCACGTGCCCACAACCTCGTCCCGACCTGGAACTCCTGCCTCCACTGGCTCCGACCTCAGGCGGGCGCCAACTCACCCCGACCGTGCGGCAGAGCTATCGCGCCAGCACGCCTTGCCTCGCGTGCTCGTGGACGACCTGGGCGACGGCCTGGTCGAGCGGCGTCGCGTGGTCGCCGATGAGCGCGGCGTAGCGGGAGTGGTCGACGACGAAGTCGGACTCGAACTGGTAGCTCATCTCGAGCACCCCGCGGATCGGCGGCACGACGATGCCGGCCAGCTGCAACTGCCAGGGGGCATACGGCCGCAGCCGAACCGGCTCGGGTCGTCCGGCCGTCTCGGCCAGCAACTGGGCGAGCTGCCGGGTCGTCACCGTGGGCGCGTTTGGCACATGCCAGGCCTGGCCCCACGCGGCGGGAGTCTCGCTGAGCCGCACCAGGGCCTCGCCGAAGTCGGGAACGAAGGTGGCCGTATGGCGCCGGTCCGGGTCGCCCATGACGGGCGTGGTCTTGCCCGCGATCAGCGACGCCACGAACTGGCTGCCGACGTTGGACACGACCTCGCCCGGGCCGAAGAAGTCGGAGGCGCGGCCGGCCACGACCCGTAGGTCGCCGCGGCGGTGGGCGGACTCAAGTGTCTGCCACAGCTGCGCACGCACAGCACCCCGGCGCGTGGTGGCCCTGAGGGGCAGACCTTCGTGCAGCGGCCCGTCCACGACGCCGTAGCCGAAGAGGTTCTCCACCACGACGAGCAGCGCCCCCGCCCGAGCGGTGGCCTCGACGATCGCGGCCTGCAGGTCGGGGAACTCCTGAGGCCAGCGGTGGTAGGCAGGCTGCGAGCACTGGAAGACGACCTCGGCGAAGGCGAGGGCCTCTCGCATTGCTCCCGGGTCGCGGACGTCGGCGGGGTAGGCGTTCGCGCCGGGAACCGAAGTGCCGGAACGGGTGACGACGGTCGGCGTGATGCCGCGGGTGCCGAGGGCTGCGACGACGGCCCGGCCGACCGGACCGGCTCCGATGACGACGTGGCGGCCAAGAGGGTTGTTCATGAGCGTGCTCCTTGTTCGTTGGTGATGAGGAGATGGATGAGAGCGGAGGGTGCCGACGTTCGCCGGGGCGATGGTGACCCCCACGAGCCCGGCGGGACGAAAGGCGAGGGCGGCGCGACACCACCTCGCGACGAGGGGCAGCGAGCGCGGGCGAGTCAACGGGCCTGTTCGGTGATTTCCAAACGGTGTTCGGAGTTCTGTCATGCGACGAACATTACCGAACATTAGTCGGAAATCAAGCGATGTTCGGAAATGCGGCGCTGGGTCGCTATGATCGTCGGTGTGAGTGACCGAGCCGAGACCACCCCTGATGCTTCAGCCAACGGCTCGCCAGCGCCCGAGGGTCGACGGGCGCGCCAGCGCCGGGAACTGCTGCAGTCAGTCGAGACCGTCGCCAGGCGGCTACTCGACTCCGGCGGCCCCGGCGCGGTGACGATGCGGTCGATCGCGCGAGAGGTCGGCGTCGCGCCGGCGTCCCTGTACACCTATTTCAGCGGGCTGGACGACGTCTTCACGATGTTGCTGCTGACCAGCTACTCGCACCTCAGCGAGGCCACGCGGGAAGCCGTGGCCCGGTTCGCCGACGAGCCCCCGCAGGACCGGGCGTTCATCGCGGTGCTGGCCCATCGGCGGTGGGCGCTCGAGCACCGCAACGAGTTCAACCTGCTCTTCACTGACGTGCTGCCGAACTACCAGGCTCCCGAGGGTGGCCCGACGGTCGGCGCGCAGCTCGAGGTGTTCCGGCCGATGCTCGACGCGATCATCGAGCTCGGGCTCGCTGACGACGAGGAGCAGGCACTCGAGGTCGGCCTGCCGATCTGGGCGGCGTTCCACGGCGCCGTCGCGCTCGAGGTCAACCACCATCTCGAGTGGCAGCGCGACCCCGCCGGAGTCCACGAGAAGGTGGTGCGAACAGCGATCGCGGCCGCGGGCATCCGAGAACCGTCACCTGACCTGCGCCGACGGTTCACCTAGCGAGTGTCGGCGCCTCCTCGACGAGGCAGAGGCCACTGTCAGACCTGGCAGGGGCCCCTGCCTTGCTAGGACCAGGCTGGTCTCAGGATCAGTGGCCCTCAGCGCCCGTAGTGGTAACGACAACTGGCAATGCGGACCTCGTCGTGGATGACCTTGTACACCAAGCGATGTTCATCAGTGATGCGGCGTGACCAATAGCCCGATAGTCCATGCTTGAGGGCCTCGGGCTTGCCGATCCCCTCATTGCCGTGGCGTGCGATGTCGCGGATGAGCAGATTGATTCGCTTGAGCGTCCGACGGTCCTCTGACTGCCACCACAGGTAGTCCTCCCACGCAGACTCGTCCCAGATGAGGAGCACAGGTCAATCCTCTGCGAGGTCGTGCCGAGTCCCACCGCCGTTCTCAAGGCGGTCAATGGAATCCAGGAGTCGGCGGGCGTTGGCGGGCGAGCGCACCAGGTACACGGTCTCGCGAAGGGACTCGTAGTCGGCCAGCGAGACGATGACGACGGGCTCATGCCCTGCGCGGGTGATGATCGTCTCTTCGCGATTGTTGACCACATCGTCGAGCACCTGCGCATAGTTGGCGCGGGATTCGGTGTAGCTGATCGTCTTCATGGGGCCCTCCTGTACGTAAAAGTGTACGTTTCGCGGTGGAGCGGATCAAGGGTCCCGTGCCAGCGGTGATTGTGGTGGCATATGGCCACACCTGCCTCCTCCACCATGCGACCGAGCCCGACCCACTCCGCCCGGCTGTTCGGCTGTCCAGCCCCTTCCCTGGCATGCTGGCCTGAGGACGGGGACACAGGAGGAGAGGCCGTGACGACGCCGGTGCCGGGCACCCTGTTGATCGCTGATCCCGGCGTGCTCGACGGGATCTTCGACCAAACCGTCGTCCTCGTCCTGGACAGCGACGCCAGCGGGTCGCTGGGCGTGATCCTCAACCGCGAAGCCCACTACGACCTGAGCACGGCGTTGCCCGGCTGGTCCCCGCTGGTCACCGAGCCCCGGGTCCTGTTCGAGGGCGGCCCGGTGTCGCAGGAGGGCGCGATCTGTCTGGCCTCCCCCCAGCAGCCGGACGAGGAGCCGCCGGGGTGGCGCAAGCTGTTCGACCGGGTCGGGCTGCTGCACCTCGACACACCCGTCGAGATTGCCGAGGGTGCCTACCGCGACCTGCGGATCTTCGCCGGGTACGCCGGATGGGGGCCCGGGCAGCTGGAAGGTGAGCTGAACCATGGGATGTGGCACCTCACCCCTGCTCGCTACTCCGACGTGTTCAACACCGACCCGGAGTCGCTGTGGCGATCGGTGCTGCGGCGCCAGGGCGGCGACCTCGCGCTGATGGCCACCTGGACCTCGAACCCGGAGTTCAACTGAGTACACTCGCGCCAACGCGACGATCGAGGTGAACCACGTGTCCGAGCCGGGCAAGGCCCCGCGCCACCGCATCCTGGTGGTGGACGACGACGCCGCCCTGTCGGAGATGCTGTTGATGGTGCTCCGTTCGGAGGGCTTCGACGCGCGTGCCTGCCACGCCGGCGACAAAGCCCTGGGCGCCTTCCGCGATTACCGGCCCGACCTCGTCCTGCTCGACCTGATGCTGCCCGGCCGGGACGGAGTGGACGTCTGCCGGGAGATCCGCGCCGAATCCGGCGTCCCGATCGTGATGCTGACCGCCAAGTCCGACACCCAGGACGTCGTCCACGGCCTGGGCGCAGGCGCCGACGACTACGTGGCCAAACCGTTCAAGACCAAGGAGCTGGTGGCTCGGGTGAAGACCCGACTGCGCCGCCACGTCGTCGCCGACGACTCCGCCGACGTGCTCGCGATCGGTGACCTGACGATCAGCGTGTCCGAGCACGCCGTCCGGCGCGGAGCCAAGTCGATCAGCCTCACCCCGCTGGAGTTTGACCTGTTGATGGCGCTCGCCCGCAAGCCCCGCCAGGCCTTCACCCGCGAGCTCCTCTTGGAGGAGGTGTGGGGTTACCGCCACGCGTCCGACACCCGGCTGGTCAACGTCCACGTCCAGCGACTGCGTTCCAAGATCGAGCACGACCCCGAGAAGCCCGAGATCATCGTCACCGTTCGGGGCGTCGGCTACCGCGCGGGAGAGCCCAAAGAGCCCTGATGAGCGGGTTCCTTGCCGAGCTCACCCCGGGGCGCTGGTGGTCGCGATCCCTGCCGTTCCGGGTCGTACTCAGCACCGTCCTGGCCGCGCTGACGATCCTGGCCGCCACCGGATGGTTCCTGATGGACCAGTCCACCCGGGGCGTGCTGGACGGACGTAAGCAGGCCAGTCTGGCCGAGGCCTCGGTGGTGCTGGACGCCCTGCAGCGCGAACTCCGCTCGACGAATCTTCGTACCTCCTCGATCAGTGAGCGGCTGACCCAGCTTGCCCGGGAGGCGGCCTATCGCGGCAGCGTCGGCAACCAGTACTACGTGGTGATTGACGGACCGGTGTCGGACATCGGCTCGGTGGGGTTGTCCACCGCCAGCGTCCCGAGCGCGATCCGGTCCGCGGTGGGCTCCGGTGACGGGCTCTGGTCGGCACCGACCCAGATCACCTTCACCGATTCGCGACAGCCGCAACCGGGGCTGGCGATCGGTTCGGCGCTGCTGGGTCCGGGCGGGGTGCGCTACCCGGTCTACTTCCTGTTCACCACCAAGCCGGAGGAGCAGACCCTCCAGGTGGTGCAGCAGGCGTCGCTGATCACGGGCCTGATCGTGCTGGCCGGCCTGGTGCTGACGGTGTACCTGATCACCCTGATGGTGATCCGCCCGATCCGGGCCGCCCGGTTGGCGGCCGAGCGGCTGGCCGCCGGGCACCTGGACGATCGGATGGCCGTCGTCGGCACTCAGGACCTGGCCAGCCTGGCCCGCTCGATGAACCACATGGCCGAGGAGTTGGACAAGAAGATCACCCAGTTGCAGAACCTTTCGCTGGTACAGCAGCAGTTCGTCTCCGATGTGTCCCACGAACTGCGCACCCCGTTGACCACCGTCCGGATGGCCGCCGACCTTCTGTACAGCCACCGGGCCGAGTTCGCCAGCCTGCCCGCGCGGTCGACCGAGTTGCTGACCGCCGAACTGGACCGATTCGAGGAGTTGCTGACCGACCTGCTGGAGATCTCCCGGTTCGATGCCGGCGCCGCCGAACTGGCGCTGGACGAAGTGAACCTGGTCGAGTTGGTCAGCGAGGAACTGCGGGCACAGCAGGCGTTCGCGGCCGCGTCCGGGTCGACCCTCGACCTCGACGCCCCGATGCCCTGCGTGGCCGAGGTCGACTCCCGCCGGATCCGCCGGATCATGCGGAACCTGATCACCAACGCGATCGAGCACGGCGAGCGAAGACCGATCACCGTGCACGTCCGGGCCAACGAGCAGGCGGTGGCGATCGCGGTCCGCGATCACGGCGTCGGTTTCTCCGCCGCCCAGGCGCACCAGGTGTTCAACCGCTTCTGGCGGGCCGACCCCGCCCGAACCCGACGGATCGGCGGCACCGGGTTGGGCCTGTCCATCGCGCTCGAGGACGCCCGGCTCCACGGCGGCTGGCTGAATGCGTGGGGCCGCCCCGACCACGGCGCACAGTTCCGGCTGACCCTGCCCAAGCGGCACGGGGTCGCCTTCGAGGCGTCACCCTGGCCGATGGTGCCGACCAGCGAGGAGGCAGCATGAAGCGGCTGATCGCCCTTGCCGTCTGCCTGCTGCTGACCGGCTGCGTGGTCGTCCCCACCTCAGGGCCGGTGGAGCGTCATGCGCCGCAGCAGCAGCAGGCGAACCCCGGCGTCGAGATCGCCCCCGTTCCCCCGGCCACGGGTGCAGCGCCGACGCTGATCATCGAGGGGTTTCTGCATGCGATGGCCACCTACCAGCGCGACTACGCGATCGCCCGGCAATTCCTGACCACGGCGGCCAGTCAGGACTGGCACCCCGATGCCGGGGTGGAGGTCTACGCCGAGGGCTTTCCGCCCACCGTCACCGACACCAGTGCGGTGATCAGCGCCCCGCTGGTCGGACGGTTGGACGCCCACGGATCGTTCACCGCCGCCCAGGCGACCTATCACCACGATTTCGGGCTGGTCCGCGACGACCAGGGCCAGTGGCGGATCTCCACCCCACCGGCAGGGCTGCTGGTCTCGCAGTACCTGTTCACCTCGACCTACGTTCGTACCGACGTCTGCTTCTGGAACCCAACCGGGGCGTGGATGGTTCCAGACCCTCGCTTCTACCCCAAGGGCCAGCGCGCGGTGACGGCGGCGGTGACGGCGGTCTTCAGCGGCCCGTCGCCCTGGCTTGCCCCGGCGATCGGGCGGCAAGGCGGTGAGTTCGACGTCGATTCGGCGGCGCTGGGTGCCGGCGGCGTCGTCACCGTCCAGCTTCGGCAGAGCACGGTGCCCGCCAGCGAGCAAAGGGCCCGGTTGCTCGGGGAGCTGGTCTGGTCCCTCGCCGAGGTGGACGGCGTGACCGGCGTCCGCGTCCGTGGAGGTGGGGGCGAACCGTGGCTGTTGGCCGGCGCGGAGATCGCCACCCTCGCCGACTTCGCCGACCGCGGACCCGTGCGACCCGACCAGTCCACCCAGCTTTACGCGGTCTCGGAGGGATCGATCTCGAGGGTGATGGCGACCGCACCCGGCAGCGAGCTGGTGCCGATCGCCCCCGGCCTGACCAAGGTGAACTGGACGGCGGTCCGACACGACGGCGCGGTGATCGCCGCGGTCACCGACAACCGGACGAAGATGCGGACGACCACACCCGAGGCGGGGGAGAGCCAACTCGTCTACTCCGGGACCGGTCTGCTTCGTCCTCAATTCAGTCGCTACGGGGAGCTGTGGACCGGCACTGATCGTGGCTCCGCCGGGCAGGTACTGGTCTTCGATCAGGGCAAGCGCGTCGACGTCGAGCTGGCCGGGTCTCCCGACGGGACGCTGCGCGCGGTGCGCCTGGCGGCGGACGGGGTTCGGGTGGCCCTGATCGTCTCGGCCCAAGGCGTGAATCGGCTCGGCATTGCCCGGGTGGTGCGCACGCCGGGCAGGGTCAGAATCGAGGGTTGGCGCGAGCTGACCTTCAGTATTAGCGGTCCGGACCCGGCCCAGTTCATGGACGTCGGCTGGAATGGTTCCGGCAGCCTGCTGGCGCTGGTCTCCAGCCAGCAGCTGACCCGGGTGATCTCGCTGGACAGCGAGGGCGCCGAGGCCCACGACATCGGCCCGGGCGACACCACCACCTTGACTCAACTGGTGGTCGTTCCGGGCAGTCCCGCGGTGACGGTGAGCACCGAAGGGAACTCCTACCGGCTGTTCGACGAGTTCACCTGGGGGCTGATCCTGGTCAACGTCGCGTCGGTGGCCTACCCGGACTGAGCGCCGACGGTTGACCGGTTTCGCGTCCCGAAGTCCGACAGTTTGGGTGTGCGGATCGCGGACACCCTGGCTGACCTTTTCCTGGGCGCCCGCTGTCCTGGCTGTCGGGCAGCAGGCCTCGGGGTCTGCCGCGACTGTTCAGGCCGCTTGCGGGCGTTGCCGCCCCGGCCGGTCGACCGGGCTCTGCCCGGCTTTCCGGAGACGGTGGCCCGCGGGGAGTATCGCGACGAACTGCGGTCGGTCATCCTGGCCTGCAAGGAGCGGCAGGGACTCGGGCTGGCGCCGCTGCTCAGCGACCTGGTGGCCGGATCGGTGCTGGCCGTGCTGCACACATCCGGCTGGCCGACGGCGGCGGTGCTGGTGCCAATCCCCTCAAACCCGGCCCGGGTCCGCGACCGAGGCTTCGACCTGACCGCGATGTTGGCGGGTCGAGCGGCGCGGACGGTGGCCCGGCTGGGGGTCGACGTGGGCGTCGCCAGGGCGCTGGGGCGTCCGGTTGGCACCCGTGACCAGGGTGACCTGGACGAGGCCGGACGGCTGCGCAACCTCGCTTCAGGGTTCTCGCTGCGGCGGCCTCCGCCGACCCCGATCGTCCTGATCGACGACATCGTCACCACCGGGGCGACGCTGGCCGCCGCCGAACGGCCGTTGCGGGCCGCTGGCTGCCGGGTGCTGGGTGCGGCGGTGATCGCCGAGACCCTCCGGCATGGCAGAGGGGCCCTGGCGAACCAGGGCCCCTCGTGTGGATAGGGATGGGGGTCAGAGTGCCGCAGCACCGCTTTCGCCGGTCCGCACCCGGACCACACCCTCGACCGGGACGACCCAGACTTTGCCGTCCCCGACCTGGCCGGTGCGGGCGGCGTTCACGATGATCTGGGTCACCGACTCGGCGTCGCCGTCCTCGACCAGCACTTCGATCCGGATCTTGAGGATGAAGTCGATGGTGAACTCGGCGCCACGGTAGACCTCGCTGTGTCCCCGCTGCCGGCCGTAGCCGCTGACCTCGGTGATGGTCATGCCGGAGATGCCGTACCGAACCAGCGCCCGCTGGACCTCCTCCAGCATCTCGGGCTGGACGATCGCGGTGACCAACTTCATGCGCTGACCTCCTCTTCCTTACGGGCGGGCAGGTCGGACGGGTCCAGCAACAGGGTCTGGCGAACGGCCCGGTAGGCCGAGTGCTGGACCGGGGTGAGGTCGTAACCAACCTCGGAGTGCTCGCCCAGATCGATGCCGCCGTGCTCGGCCGAGGCCTCGGCCCGGAAGCCGATGGTCTTCTGGATGGCGATCCCGATCAGGTAGCTGGCGACGAACGAGAAGATCATCACCGCGAAGGCACCAACCGCCTGACGCCACAGCTGGTCGACGCCGCCGCCGTAGAACAGGCCCGCGACACCGGCCGGGGACTCAGGAGCGGCGAACAGGCCGATGGCCAGGGTGCCGATCAGGCCACCGATCAGGTGGACGCCGACCACGTCGAGCGAGTCGTCGTAGCCGAACTTGAACTTCAGCCCAACGGCGTAGGCACAGCCGATGCCGGCCAGCAGGCCGATCGCGAGGGCACCCAGCGGGTCGACCGACCCTGCGGCCGGGGTGACCGCGACCAGGCCGGCGACGACACCCGAGGCGGCACCCAGGGTGGTCGCGTGACCGTCCCGGATCCGTTCCACGGCGAGCCAGCCCAACATGGCGGCGGCTGGTGCAGCCAGGGTGTTGATCCAGGCCACCGCGGCCATCGTCCCGGCGCCCAGCGCCGACCCGGCGTTGAAGCCGAACCAGCCGAACCAGAGCAGGCCGGCGCCCAGCATGACCAGGGTCATGTTGTGTGGACGCATCGGCTTGGTGCCGAAACCGAACCGGGGGCCGAGCACGAGAGCCAGGGCCAGCGCAGCGGCACCGGCGTTGATGTGGATGGCGGTGCCACCGGCGAAGTCCAGGGCCTTGATGCCGTTGGCGATCCAGCCACCGTGCTCGGCGGCCAGGCCGTCGAACGCGAAGACCCAGTGGGCGGCCGGGAAGTAGACCAGGGTCGCCCAGACGACGGTGAAGACCGTCCAGCCCAGGAAGGTCGCCCGTTCGGCAATGGCGCCGGACACCAGGGCCACCGCGATGATCGCGAAGGCGGCCTGGAAGCCGACGAAAACGAGTGAGGGAATGGTGCCGACCACGGCTTCCTCGCTGAGCAGGCTGGTCAACCCCGCGAACTGCAGCGGGTTGCCGATCAAGCCGTTCCACGAGTCCCCGAAGGCGAGGCTGTAGCCGTAGAGCACCCAGATGACGCCGACGGTGCCCATGGCAACGAAGCTCATCATCATCATGTTCAGGACGCCCTTGGCCCGCACCATGCCACCGTAGAAGAAGGCGAGGGCCGGGGTCATGACCAGGACCAGGGCGGCACTGATCAGGACCCAGGCGGTGTCGCCCGCGTTGATCTCCAAGATGTTCATGCGCCAAACCATTCCTTGCGCGTGTTTCGTCGGAGTTCTCGCTGTGTTACGGGTCGGTTGCGAGCCGTTACAGCTGTGTTGCAGGACGTGGCCTCGGGGCGACACCAGTTGAGCATCCATCCTGGCCAAGGGTTCGGGCCTTGACTACGGTGGGGATATGGCACCGGGGCCGGACCGTCAGTTCCAGCGGGTCTTGTCGGGGTGCCGTTGCCGTTTCGTCCGGGTGCTCCGGACCTGACCCAGGAGGTACCCATGGACGTGATCGTCACCGGTCGCCACTGCCAGATCACCGACGATTTCAAGAGCCGGGTGGTCGAACGGATGCAGGGGATCGAACGGTTGAAGGATCGCGTGATCCGGGTCGAGGTCCAGGTCTCGGCCTACTCCTACAAGCGGCAACCCGAGCAGTCGACGCAGGTCGAGATCACCCTGCGCAGCCGTGGTCCGGTGGTCCGGGCCGAGGCCAGCGCCGACGACAAGGTGGTGGCCTTCGAGCACGCCCTGGATCGGTTGAAGTCGCAACTGCGCCGCGCTGCGGACCGGCGCCGGGTGCACCGCGGGCTGCGGACGCCGTCGTCGCTCGGCGACGTGATCGGCGTCGCCCCAGCCGCCCTCGAGGTTGAAGCCAATGACGACCGTCCCGAGATCCGCAAGATCGCCGGGCTGGAGGTGCATGGTGACGGCCCGCTGGTGGTTCGGGAGAAGCTGTTCAAGGCGGTGCCGCTGACCCTGGCCCAGGCGCTGGACGAGATGGAACTGGTCGGTCACGACTTCTTCATCTACGTCGATGCCGAGACCGGGGCGCCCAGTGCGGTGTACCGCCGCAAGGCCTACGACTACGGCGTGTTGCACCTCGAACTGGGCGACAACCACGACGAGCAGTCCGCCTGAGCGGCGGGCTCGCCGGACCTGTCGGGGGCTCCCTTTAGGCTGGCCCGATGCCCAGCCGATTGACTCTGCCGCAGGCCCGTCGCTGCGCGCTGGCCGCCCAGGGTTTCGGCCGTTCGCGCCCGGCGACGGTGACCATGCGGCAGGTGCAGGGCGTCATCGATCAGGTCGCCCAGTTTCAGATCGACTCGATCAACGTCGCCGTCCGGGCTCACTACGTCCCGCTCTTCGCGCGGTTGGGCGGCTACGACGTTTCCCTTCTCGACCGGGCCGCGTCAACCGCTCCGCGCCGCCTCTACGAGTACTGGGGCCACGCCGCCTGCCTGCTGGACGTCACCCTGGAGCCCGCGCTCCGGCTGCGAACTCGGCGGCGCACCCTGACGGAGTGGCCGTCGGTGCAGCAGATCCTGGAGGCGAAGCCCGACTTCGTTGAGCGCGTGCTGGCCGACATCACCGCCACTGGCCCGTTGACACCGCGCGAGATCGAAAACGTCGAGCAGCGGTCGCGCGACCACTGGGGCTGGAACTGGTCGGAGGCCAAACACGTCTTGGAGTATCTCTTCGACACCGGGGTGGTCAGCGTGGCCGGCCGCAACAACGCATTCGAGCGACGCTACGACCTCACCTCCCGGGTCATCCCGGCCCGGATCAGGTCCGCCCCTGACCCAACGGACGAGGAGAGCTACCTGACCCTGGTGGCCCGGGCGGCGCGGGCACTGGGAGTGGCTGACCTGCATGCGCTCTCGGAGTACTTCTACCTGCGCAAGGTCCCGGTCGCTCGGGCCATTAGCTCGCTGGTCGATAACGGCAGCCTGGAGCCGGTCACGGTCGCTGGCCTGGCCCAGCCGTTCTGGCGTTGGCACCAATCCGCCCTGCCACGCCGGATGACGGGGGCGGCGTTGGTCAGCCCGTTCGACAGTCTGGTGTTCGAACGGCAGCGGCTCGAGCAACTCTTCGGGGTCGACTATCGCGTGGAGATCTACACGCCCGCGGCGAAGCGGCGCTACGGCTACTACTGCTACCTGTTCGTGATGGACGACCAGATCGTGGCCCGGGTCGACCTCAAGGCCGAGCGCGCCCGCGGCGTCCTGGTCGTCCAGGCCGCTTGGCTGGAGGAGGGGGCCGTCACGTCCGGCGCCGAGGTGGCACCGCGATTGGCCGCCGAGCTGGTGACGATGGCTGACTGGCTCGGCTTGGGGGCGGTGGAGGTCCGACCGCGCGGAACGCTGGCAACGGCGCTGGACAAGGCGCTCAAGTCGACGGTCTAGTTGTCGCGTCCGGTGGCAATTCTGCCGCTGGCGGCATCGATCCCCGAAGCGGACGCTGAAGGCACCACCCGTCGGTAGGAGTTGCCATGCCGTGGACCCCCAACGTCCCTATCCCCGACCAACTGAGTCGCACCGCGCCGGGGATGGCCGCCTTCAACGGCGAGCTGCACCTGGTGCACGCCGGGGACTCGTCCAACCGGATCTGGTGGAGCCGAACCTCCGACGGCCAAACCTGGACTCCGAACGTCCAGATTGTCGATCAGCTCAGCAAGGGCGCCTCCGCGCTGGCCAGCTTCGGCGGACGGCTGCACATCGTCCACCAGAGCGACAGCTCGAACAACCTGTGGCACTCCAGCACCGACGGCACCCGGTGGACGACCAACGAACGTATCGCTGGCGAGTCGGCACAGTCGCCGCCGGCGCTGGCCGCCTTCGGTGGGCTACTGCACTGCCTGCACAATGGCGACAGTTCGCACCGGCTCTACCACCTGACGTTCGACGGCACCCGCTGGACCAAGCGCCCTGACGACCCGGGCCTGCGGGGCCAACTGAGCAAGGGGGCGGTGGCGCTGGCCGAGTTCGGCGGGCTGCTGCACATGGTTCATCAGGGCGACAGCTCCGACCAGCTCTGGCACAGCACGTTCGACGGAAGTACCTGGACGCCGAACGTTCAGATTCCCAACCAGTTCAGCAAGTCACCGCCGGCCCTGGCCGAACTGAACGGCCTGCTGCACCTGGTGCATCTGGGCGACAGCTCCAATCGGCTGTGGCACTCCACCTTCGATGGCACCGGCTGGGCCGACAACATCGCCATCCCCGACCAGCTCAGCAAGTCCGCCGCGGCCCTGGCGGCCTTCAATGGCCGACTGCACCTCGTGCACCTCGGCGACAGTTCCAACCAGCTCTGGCACAGCAGCTCCGATGGCGTGCTGGTGCGGCGGCCCGAGCGCCGGGTGGTGATCATCGATCTGGACGGCCTGCGCTGGGACACGTTCTACGCCCACTTGAAGACCGTCACCGACGCGGGCGCGGGGCTGGACGCCAGCTACACCTTCACGCTGCCTGCCGGCGCCTCGGACGACACCGTGCTGGGCAAGGGCGGCAAGCAACTCAACAGCGCCTTCGCCGAGCTCTGCCTGGGCGCCGGGGCGGGCATGGTGGACGTCCGGATGGCGCTGACCGGCTACCCGTCCTTCACCTTCCCGATGCACGCCACCATGTACACCGGCTGCTGGCCAGGGCGGCACGGGGTGGCCGGCAACGCGTTCCTGGTCCGGGACGCCCCGCCCGAGTTCGACCATCACGAGTGGGAGAGCCTTCCCCGGGCGCTGTCCCTGGCCGGCTTCTGCACCAACGAGACCGGCGAGTTCGGCGCCTTCCTCGACTACCTGTGGGGCGGCTTCGACCAGGTCAGCGCCGGCGCTTGTCGCAACCGCAACCGCGGCCTGAACTCCGACCTGCGGGTGCCCACTTGCCTCGAACTGGCCGAGGCGGCGGGGCTGCGCACCTGCGCGATCCATTCCTTCTACCACGGCGCGACGCAGCCCTGGCAGCCCGCGGGCAAGGACTCCTGGTGGCATTACGACGCCCACGAGCTGCGCAGCGTCAAGGACATCTGCAGCGACGCCGACATCGACCAACTCGAAACCGTCGACCACGCCATGTTCACCAAGGCCGGCCTGCTGACCCGCTTCCGGCCCTCGAGCGTCCGGGTGGCGCACATCCCGCCCACCGTCGGGGTGACCGCGGATCGGCTCAACGGCGCCCCCCGCGGCAACGTGCCGCACAGCGGCGAGCCCCACCCGGACGGCATCCCCGACCTGATCGCGCTGTACGCCGCCTCGATCGACGAGGCCTGCCACACCCAGGGGGTCCGCAACCGGGGCACCCACCTGGCCTGGTTCGACCACCGGCTCGCCCGGTTCGCCCGCGAGCTGCGTGCCGCCGACCCGCAAGCCTGGGAGCGCACCATCTTCGCGCTGGTCGCCGATCACGGCCACCAGGCGCTGACTAACCCCGAGCGCACCGACGGGATGCCGCGCAGTACGCTGCACGCCGTCCGCGAGGATCTACTCCGCCTGCTGTTCGGCGACGCCGAGGCGCAGCGCGCCCTGGATCAGCTGGACGGCAAGTGGTACGCCGACCTGGTGATCGCCGGCCTGCTGCGCGACGAGATGTACGCGCTGAACCAGGCGATGAACCTGTACGTCTATCTGCGCGAGCCGGACCGCTTCCCGCCGCTGGACGTCGCCCGCCGGCTGCTCGCGCTGACCGCGCCAACTGAGCCGTACGGCGCACTGGTGCTGATCGGGGACGACTACCTGTTCCTCGCCCGTGGCGAGAGCGACGCCCGGCCGCTGACCGATCCGGCCAGTCGGGCCACGATCCAGCGCCACCTGGACCCGCCCGGCAGCACCGACGGCGACGTGATCGCCGTCTCGCTGACCGCGGCGGACGAGGCGGCCGAACGCGAGCTGCGCCGCCGGCTCGGCACGGCCGAGGGCTTCGACCTGCTGCGGGTCGCTGAGCGGGTCGCCGGATTCCAGCCCGACGGCAACCGGTCCATGCCGGACGTCATCCTGCTCGCCCCAACCGGCCGGACGTTCACCAGCGGCCCCGCCACCCACGGCTCGTTCGGCTACTCCACCAGCCGGATTCCGATGGTGTTCTTCGGGCCAGGCATGCCTGAGGGCCGGCGCACCCTGGAGCAGGCAGACCTGGTCGATTTCGCACCGACCGTGCTGGCCCTGCTCGGCCTCCCCGTGCCCACCGACATCGACGGCCGGCCGCTGCTCGGCCTGGACGGCACGGACGCCCCCGCCGTACGCTCCGGCACCCTGCGCGGCCGGGACCGGCGGCTGCGGATCACCCCGGTGCCGGCGCCGGCGACCCCGAAGCGCCGGGTGCTCCGTGAGGTCGCGGTCGTTCCCGCCGGTGCGAGCGTGGCGGCCGCGGACCGCACCCCGGTGCTGGTCGGCCTGCACGTGGCGCTCGCCAAGCCTGAGGCCACCGGCCTTCGTCGCGGCGCGATGCTGCGGGCGTTGCTGGACGATGGCTCCGGCCCGGCCGATCATCTCCTTCAGCCGTGCACCCTTGAGTTGTCCCGGATGCCGCGCTGGTTGACCGACGTGCTGCGCGCTGCGGGATCGGCCCCCGGCGTCCAACTCGTGCATGACGAGCTGCCCGGCGTGACGCTCACCGCCGATCAGTTCGCCCGGCTGGTGGGTGGCCTGGACCGGCTGCTCAGCAACCGGCGCGTGGTCCCCGATCTGCCGGACGTCGACCTCACACCCGACGGCGGGCTGACCGCGCACCCCGGTGAGTTCACCGACATCGACCTGCAACCGGACACCCTCGGCGCCGGCAGTGTCGCCGACCAGTTGCGGGACCGGTTGCCGGGACGGTTGGGCCGTGCCATCCCGCTGACCCGCGACGATGCGGCCGTCAGGCTCACCGATGCGAGAACCGTGCCCGGACGGATCGGCCGGGCGAATCCCGGCGAGCCGCTGGAGGAGGTGAGCGCTGAACCCGACCGGCCCCGGCCGAGGCGTGATCGTCCGACCCCCATCCAGCAGGTCGATGATGCGTTCGACCTGCTTCAGCGGCTGTTCGATAGGACTGCCTTCGCCGATCTGGCCCTGCCGGCGCGGCACTGTTGAACGGGGCGAACGTTGCTGGCCGACGGATTAGGATGCTCCGGTGACGAATGTGGGTCTGGTCGTGATCCCGCTGGTGCTGGCCTGCGTGCTGATCACCAGCGCAGTGGCCAAGTGGCGGGAGCAATCGGCGACCGCCAGCGCCATCCGGCTGCTCCGGCTGCCCAGTTTCCTCAATGCCGCCTGGGTGCGCACCGCGTTGCCGATCGGCGAGGGTCTACTCGCCCTGGCGATGCTGGCGCCCTTGACGCCATTGGTCATCCTGGCTGCAGTGGCAGCGCTAGCGCTGTTCATCACCTATTGGGTGGTGATCGCCCGAGCGCTCACCTTCAACCCGCCACCGAACTGCGGTTGCTTCGGCAAGATCGGCAACCAGACGGTGAGCGGTGGCACGCTAGCGCGCAACTCCATCCTGGTTCTTGGCTCGGTGCTGTTCGCCTTCTGGGCGTTCAACGGCAACACCGTCTGGTCCGCCCTTGCCTCGTTCGCCACGAGCGACTGGGTGTGGTTGGCAGTCGCCGTGGCCACCGCGGCCCTGGCCGTGCTGATCGTCCGACGCCCTGAGCCGGTGGAGGAGACGATGATGCGCCCCTCGACCGTGCCGAATACCCCGGCTGACCACGGCGAACCGGACGAGTACCGGCGCGCCCCCATTCCGCGGATCCACCTGCGGGCTCCCGACGGCAGCCAGCGGATGCTGAGCGAGCTGGCCGAGACGCGGGCGCAGTTGCTGGTCTTCACTACCTGCGGTTGCGGCTCCACCGTCGTGGCCGGGGAGCGGGCCCCGCTGTGGCAGAACCGCGTGCCCCAAATCGAGGTGAAGATGGTGGCCACCAACCGCCTGCCGGACGCCTCCCAGAATGCCTGGTACGACCACGGAGGCGTCGCCTACCACCTGTTCGGGATGACCGGCACGCCTTCGGCGGTGCTGCTCGGTGCCGACCGCCAGATCGCCGGCGGCCCGGTGGACGGACTGAACGAGGTCGAGCAGTTCGTGGACGAGATCGAGGCGGCCTTGTCCGGCTCCGAAGTCCCGGTGCCCGATCACGCCGCCGCGGCCGAGGTCTCGGCCTAGCCTCTAGGATTGGCGTGTTTCGGGCCCGGACGGGCCGCCTCACCGAACAAGGACAGGATCGTTGCCGTGGGTCTAATGGACAGGCTGCTCAGCTTGGGCGAGGGCCGCAAGTTGCGGGCCCTGGAGGATGTGGCCAAGCAGGTGAACCTCATCGAGCCCGACTACGAGGCCATGACCGATGAGGAGCTGCGGGCCCAGACCGACGAGTTCCGCCGGCAGTTGGCCGACGGGGAATCACTGGAGGCGATCCTGCCGTTCGCCTTCGCCACCGTCCGCGAAGCCACCCGGCGGGTGCTCGGGAAGCGCCCCTACGACGTTCAGGTGATCGGCGGGGTGGCCCTGCACCGGGGCAACATCGCCGAGATGAAGACCGGCGAAGGCAAGACGATCGTGGCGCTGATGCCGTCCTACCTCAACGCTCTGGAGGGCAAGGGCGTCCACATCGTGACCGTCAACGACTACCTGGCCCAATACCAGTCGGAGCAGATGGGGCGCGTCCATCACTTCCTCGGCCTGGAGGTCGGGGTGATCCTGTCGGCGATGACCCCGCCGGAGCGCCGTAAGGCCTACGGGGCCGACATCACCTACGGCACGAACAACGAGTTCGGCTTCGACTACCTGCGCGACAACATGGCCCTGTCACTGGACGAGTGCGTCCAGCGCGGCCACCACTACGCGATCGTCGACGAGGTCGACTCGATCCTGGTCGACGAGGCGAGGACCCCGCTGATCATCTCCGGCCCGGCCGAGGACAACCACCAGTGGTATCCCGAGTTCGCCAAGCTGGCCACCAGCCTGGTCCGCGACACTCACTACGAGGTGGACGAGAAGAAGCGCACCATCTCGATCCTGGAACCCGGCATCACCGTGGTGGAGGACCGGCTGGGGATCGAGAACCTCTATGAGTCGGCCAACACTCCGCTGATCTCGTACCTGAACAACGCGATCAAAGCCAAGGAGTTGTTCAAGCGCGACAAGGACTACGTGATCATGGACGGCGAGGTGCTGATCGTCGATGAGCACACCGGCCGCACCCTGATCGGCCGACGCTACAACGAGGGCCTGCACCAGGCGCTCGAGGCCAAGGAAAGCGTCGAAATCAAGGCCGAGTACCAGACGTTGGCCACGATCACGCTGCAGAACTACTTCCGGATGTACTCGAAGCTGGCCGGCATGACCGGCACGGCCAAGACCGAGGAGTCGGAGTTCCAAAAGATCTACGGCCTCGGCGTCCTGCCGATTAGGACCAACAAGCCGATGATCAGGATCGATCAGAAGGACCTGATTTACCGGACCGAGGAAGCGAAGTTCGACGCCATCGTCGAGGACGTGGCCGAGCGGCATGAGAAGGGCCAGCCGATGCTGATCGGCACCGCCTCGGTGGCAAAGTCCGAACTGCTGAGCAAGGCGCTGAAGAGGGCCGGGGTGCCGCACGAGGTGCTGAATGCCAAGAACCACGCTCGGGAGGCCTCGATCGTCGCCCTCGCCGGACGCAAGGGTGCGGTGACCGTCGCCACGAACATGGCCGGCCGCGGCACCGACATCATCCTCGGCGGCAACCCCGAGTTCCTGGCCGACGCCAAGCTGCGCAAGGACGGCCTCGACCCGGTCGAGCACGCCGACGAGTACGAGGCCGCCTGGCCCGACACGCTGGCCGCGATCGAGGAGCAGGTGGCCGACGAGCACAACGAGGTGGTCGAGATCGGCGGCCTTTACGTGATCGGTTCGGAGCGGCACGAGTCGCGGCGGATCGACA
>CAYVOW010000023.1:0-28899 GCA_964453585.1 uncultured Micropruina sp. | reverse complement strand
GCCGGCTCCCGCAGGAGCCGGTCGCCGCCAAGAACTCGGTGAATCAGCCACCCCATCGCGCCAGAGGCCGCGCCCCGGCTCCAGAACCGAGGTTTTGGCGACGCCCGGACCGGCCGTTCCTCGTCCCGGACGCCCTCGCTAGACTGGTCCGTCTGTCAAAACGAGAAGGACGAACACGTGACCTCATCCCCCTCGGCGCTTGACCGCGAATTGGCGATCGAGCAGGCCCACGTGGATCTGGTGTACCGACATCTCGATCACGCCGCCCGCGCCGCCCGTCAGGTGGCCAGCCAGGGGCGCTCGCTCTATCAGTCCGACCGCGAGAGCTACGTCCGCGAGGAGGACGGGACCGCGCTGTTCGAGCGGGACGCCTTCGCCTTCCAGGCCGCCCGGCGACTGGCCGCGCTGGACGCCGAACATGAGGGTCTGGTCTTCGGCCGCCTCGACCTGGACGACGGCGAGATCCGTTACGTCGGGCGGATCGGCGTCCGGGACGAGGAGTACGAACCGCTGGTGATCGACTGGCGGGCCCGGGCCGCCGAACCCTTCTACCGGGCCACCGCCACCGATCCGATGGACGTCACCCGCCGGCGGGTGCTGCGCTGCCGCAACGACAAGGTGATCGGCATCGAGGACGACCTGCTGGACGAAGGCAGCGGCAGCAACCTGGTGATCATCGGCGAGGGCGCGCTGATGGCGGCCCTCAAGCGCTCCCGCGGCCGCCAGATGCGCGACATCGTGTCCACGATCCAGGCCGAGCAGGACCAGGCGATCCGAGCCGAGTACGCCGGCGTCACCACCATCTCCGGCGGCCCTGGGACGGGCAAGACGGTGGTCGCCCTGCACCGCGCCGCCTTCCTCCTTTACTCGAACCGCCGCCGATTCGAGCGGGGCGGGATCCTGGTGGTCGGCCCGAGCCCGGTGTTCATGAACTACATCGAGCGGGTGCTGCCGTCGTTGGGCGAGGATTCGGTCACCCTGCGCTCAATCGGCGGGGTCGCCGTCGATGTGCTCGGGTTCGCCTCGCAGCGGGTGGACGAGCCGTCCGCCGCGGCGATCAAGGGAAGCCTGCGGATGGTGCCACTGCTCAAGCGGCTGATCGACCTGCCCCTGGTCCGCGCCGAGCAGGACGACCTGCGACTGCTGGTGACGGTCAAGGGCGAGGCCCTGAGCCTGTCCGCCGGCGCGCTCCAGCGGATCCGCCACGAGGTGCTGCGCCACCACAAGCTGAATCGCGGTCGCGACGCCGCCGAGAAGGCGCTGCTCAGCGCATTGGTGGCCCAGGTGCCTGAGGAGTTGGACCTCGACCCGGACGCGGCCCGGGACCTGATCAGCGACAGCGCCCCCTACAAGATGTTCCTCAACGCCTGGTGGCCGACGCTGGACGCGCTCGACGTGCTCGCCCGGCTGCGCGACCCGGGCGTGGTGACCCGGGTGGCCGGCGGCCTGCTCAGCGCGGACGAGCAGGCGGCACTGTCGGCGTCCATCGGCTCGGAAGCGACGGTGGCCGACATCGCCCTGCTGGACGAACTGGTCGCCCAACTGGGCCCAGTCCTGGAGGAGGAGGACGACGATCCACTGCTCTTCCTCGCCGACGGCACCCAGGTGTCGGAACTGGTCACCACCGCCGATGTGCTCAGCCGCGAGGTGGCGCGCGACCCGGACGCCGACCCGCACGACACCTTCGCCCATCTGTTGATCGACGAGGCCCAGGACATCACTCCGATGCAGTGGCGGATGCTTCGCCGCCGCGGCGCCCAGGCCAGTTGGACGGTGGTCGGAGACCCGGCGCAAAGTTCCTGGCCCGCGCCCGAGGAGACGGCCCAAGCCCTGGCCGAGCTGGTCGGGAACGGCCCGCATCGCAACTTCCGTCTTTCGGTCAACTACCGCTCCCCGGCCGAGGTGTTCGACCTTGCGGCCCGGGTGGTCCGCGCCGACTTCCCCCAGGCCGACCTCCCCGAGGCGGTGCGCTCGACCGGCATCGACCCGCTGCTGCTGATCACCCCCACCGCCGACCTCGAAGCCACCCTGGCCGACCAGGTGGCGACCCTCGTCGACCAGGTCGAGGGGACGATCGGCGTGGTGACTCCTCCCTCCTTGATGGATCGGGCCGCGGTCGCCATGGCCGACGCCTCCGAGCGGGTGCTGCTGGTGACGCCGCTGGAGGCCAAGGGCCTCGAATACGACGGGGTGATCGTGGTGTCGCCCGACGACGTCGTGGCCGAGTCCCCCGGTGGCGTCCGGGTGCTCTACGTGGCGCTGACCCGTCCCACCCAACGCCTGGTCACCATCGACCTCGACCAGCCCGGACGCTGGCGTCCGCACGGCGACTGAGGGTCACCACGATGGCCGCCCCGATGCCCACGCTGTGGCTCTTTCTCGACGTGCCGGAGCCGCATTGGCAAACCGGGCGGAACTTCTGGGCCGCGGTCACCGGGACCAGGCTGTCACCACTGCGCGGGGAGAACGGCCAGTTCGCCACCCTCGAACCGACCAACGGTGACCCGTGGGTGAAGCTCCAGGCGGTCGAGGGACCGGGCGGCGTGCACCTGGACCTCGACACTGCCGACCGCGCTTGCGCGGTGGCCCGGGCCGCGGACGCCGGTGCCACCACGGCGTGGACCTACCACGACGTTGTCGTCGACCGCTCACCCGGCGGTCTGCTCCTTTGCCATACCCTGCTCGACTCGCCCCTGCAGCGGCAACGATCGGGCGGCGCCCTGCTCGATCAGGTCTGCCTCGACGTCCCGGCCCCGCTGTGGGAGCGGGAGGTCGCGTTCTGGGAAACCCTGCTCGGCTCCCCCGCCCGGTCCGGACGACTCCCGCAGTTCGCGCTGATCGGCGACCCGGACGCCCTGCCTCGGGTCTTGCTGCAGCGGCTGGACTCCGGGGACGGCCCGGTGCGGGCGCACCCCGACCTTGCCGTGTCTGATCGCGCGTCCGAGACCTCTCGGCACCTCGGCCTCGGTGCCGAGGTGGAGACGGTGACGCCGCTGTGGACGGTGCTGCGAGCCCCCTACGGGCAGCGCTATTGCCTCACCGACCGGGACCCGATCACCGGCTCGCTCGCGTCCTGAGCCCTCGTCAGCGACCCGCTCGACCACCGTGCCGGGGCGGGTCTCCTCGAAAACTGGTGTCGTGGGAGCACCCCGCAATCAGCTGCCGCAGCACGTCGAGGTTCACGCCGTCCAGGTTGTTGACGTCGAGGCAGCCCTTGTCGACCTTGTGCTTGGAACTCGAGCACCGAGGGGACGATCGGCGTGGTGACTCCGCCCTCGTTGATGGATCGGGCGGCGGCCGCCGCCTGGTGACCATTGACCTCGACCAGCCCGGACGCTGGCGTCCGGCCGACCGCTGACGGGCAGCGCCCGCTAGGGTTCGCCCGTGCCTGTTGAAGTCGTCCCGAACCCATATCACCCCACCCGTGACATCGTCCTGCTGCGCGATCCCTGGACGGCCGACGAGGTGCGGGACGCGGCCGCCGCGAACCCGCGTCCGCTGATGCAGAAGGCGATTCCGGGAACCGACAAGCACGCCCGGCTCATGGCAGCCGGTGGACGGATCTATCAGCAGTGCCCGCCGTTGCACCTTGACGTCGACACCCCCGAGGTTGCCGCATGGGTGACCGACCACGCTCTGCTGCCGGTCGTTGACGCCGCGGGCGTCGACCTGCTGGAGCTGTGGACGTCCTGGTATGAGGTGATCCACCGCGGCTGGGCGCCAACGGCCCCGCACGAAGCGCTGGCCGGGCTGTTCACCGAGCTGGCAGCCGAGATCGATCCATACAGCAGCTCGCTGTGCCGAATCGACGGAAGGGTCATCGCCGTGGCATTCGTGTTTCCGGGCGACGAACCACCGTGCCTGCTGACCGAGGCGTTGGAGCCGGAGCACCGGCAGGCCAAGGACGCTGTCGCATCCTGTATGGCACGCTCACTCGCCCTGGTCAGCGGCGTGGTCATCTTCGACGGGCACGTCAGCGATCCACATTTCGCGCCGCTGTGGGCCACGGTTCCCGGGGTTATTGCGGGCTCGACGGATCCCTTGGATCTCATCGAGATCTCGGCAACCGCGGTGTGACCAAGCGATCAGGAGCCGGCGTCAACCCGCTCGACCACCGTGCCGGGATGGGTGTCTTCGAAACTGGTGTCGTCGGAGTACCCCCGCCGGATCAGTTGCCGCAGCACGTCGAGGTCCACGTCCTCCAGCTTGTTGACGTACAGACAGCCCTTGCCGACCTTGTGCTTGCCGAGCCGCTCGAGCAGATCGGCATTGGTCCCGTAGAGGGTCAGGCCGTACATCGTGAGGGCGGCCTTGCGGGGGCTGAACCCGACCTGCAGCATCTCGCCCGAGTGCCCGGTCGCATAGGTGTAGCGGAGGTGTCCGAACCCGACGATGGTCGGACCCCACAGTCGCGGTTCGGCCCCGGTCGCCTCGGCGAACAGGTCGAGCAACTCCAGACCCTGGTCGCGTCGGCGGGGTGGCTCGACCGAGAGCAGGAACTCGAGCACCGAGCCGTCGCGTGGCACTGTCTTCTGCTGGTAGGCCATGGGACAGGGTAGCCAGGCGCCGTGGAACTCTGGCAGCGGTGAAGGGCGAGAATCGCCCGAATTGGGTCGATTCGGCGCGTTCAGCGCTGTCAGAGTTCCGCTTCTGGCCGCTATCAACGGGCCCACCAATCGCCAGTCCTTCAGCCAGCGGCCAGGCCAGCCCTCAGCTGCGACAGGATGGCCGCCGATGCCTTGGACCGGTTCAGGGTGAAGAACTGCAGGCCGGGTGCGCCACCCGCCAACAGCCGCTGGGTGAGCTCGACCATGATCTCCAGCCCGACCGCGCGAACCGCCGCCGGGTCGTCAGCCACCGCGTGCAGCCGCTCGATGATGGACGCCGGCATCGGCGCCCCGGAGAGGTCGGCGAACCGCTCCAACTGCCCCACGTTGGTGATCGGCATGATCCCGGCGACGATCGGCAGTTCGCTGCCCAGCGCCCGCACCCGCTCGACCAGCCGGAAGTAGGCGTCGGCGTCGAAGAACAGCTGAGTGATCGCGAACTCGGCGCCGGCCTCCTCCTTCGCCACCAGCACCCGGGCGTCCAGGTCGACGTTGGAGCGTTCCGGGTGGGCGTCCGGGAAGGCCGCCACCCCGACGCAGAAGTCCCCCGCCTCCTTCACCAGCCGGACGAGCTCGGTCGCGTTGTCCAACCCGTCGGGGTGCCGCTGCCAGGGGGCGGTCGGCCCACCGGGCGGATCGCCCCGAATCGCCAGGATGTGCGTGATGCCCGCATCCTGATAGGACGCCAGGGCTCCGCGGATCTCGGCCCGCGACTGGCTGACACAGGTCAGGTGACCCATGGTCCGCGCCTGGGAGTGCTTCTTGACGAACCGGGTCGCGGCAATGGTCCGGTCCCTGGTGGACCCGCTGGCGCCGTAGGTGATCGAGATGAAGTCCGGCCCGAGCGGGTCCAGATCCAGGATCGTCTGGGCCAGTTGCTCAAACCCGGCGTCGTCGCGCGGCGGCGAGAACTCGAACGAGAACGAGGGACGCGTCCGGTCGCGCAGCATCTCCGCGATCGTGGGCAGCGGCGGCAGCACGACCTCTGGGAGCTCCTCGAACATGGCCGACACCCTAGGTCGGAGCCTTCTGGGCCCAGGCCCTAGGCTCAGTCCGTGGTCACCTTCCCCGCCAGCGATCCGCTCGGCCCCGCCTTCAGGGACGCGATCGGCGAGCGGCTGGCGGCGTTCGTGACGGCACGCAGCGCCGACTGTGCCGCTATCAGCCCTGAACTCGCTCAGTTGACCGACCTCGCCGCCGCCTTGCTGGCAGGCGGCAAGCGGGTGCGTCCGGCGCTGTGTTATTGGGGAGCGGTCGCCGTCAGCGGACAGCCCCAGCCCGACGCCCTGCTGGCAGCGGCCGCCAGTCTGGACCTGCTGCACACCAGCGCCCTGGTCCACGACGACGTGATGGACGCCTCCGACACCCGCCGCGGCCAGCCGGCAGCCCATCGCCAGTTCGAGTCGCGGCACCACGCGTCCGGCTGGGCGGGCTCGCCGGAGGCGTTCGGCCGGGCCGGAGCCATCCTGCTCGGCGACCTGCTGCTGATGTGGTCGATCGAGCTCTTCGCAGCTTCCGGGTTGCCGGAGGTCGCCCTCACCCGGGCGCAACCGCTGCTGGACGCGGTCCGCACCGAGGTGACCGTCGGCCAGTACCTGGACGTGCTGGCCCAAACCCGGCCGCTGGCCCGTCCTGACGAACTCCTGGAACAGGTGTACCGGGTGGTGGAGTACAAGACCGCGCGGTACACCATGGTCCGCCCGGCCCAGCTCGGCGCCGCGATTGCCGGGGGGTCGGACGAGCAGGTTGCGGCCTTGGCGGCCTTCGGCTCCCCGCTCGGCCGCGCCTTCCAGTTCCGCGACGATCTGCTGGGCGTCTTCGGCGACACCGCGGTCACCGGGAAACCCGCGGGAGACGACCTGCGCGAGGGGAAGCGAACCGTGCTGATCGCGCACGCCTTCGCCCACGCCGAACCCAACGCGGCGGTCTGGCTGGCCGACCTGCTCGGCAACCCCGACCTGGGCCAGGACGACATCGACGACCTGCGCGGGATCATCGTCGACTCGGGGGCGGTGGACGCCGCCGAGGAGGAGATCAGCCGGGCGCACGCCCAGGCCCTGGAGGCCCTGGCCAGCGGTCACTTCACCGCCGAGGGACGAACCGCCCTGGCGGCGCTCGCCGACCTGGCGGTCAACCGAGACGCCTGAACCGGACCCGGGCGGTCAGGCCTCCGCTTCGTCCGAGGTCCGGAAAGTCGCCTTCGGACCACCCGATCCCAGCGCCCCGAACACATAGCCCTCCATTGCCGGATCGGCGTTCCAGGCATCCCGCAGGCTGCTCTTCAACACCCGGGCTGCCTCCCCCGGGTCGGCGGCGTCGGCGATCGCCCGGCCGACGGCGACCCGACGGGCTCCCGCGGTCAGCACCTCGTCCAGGTTGCCGATGGTGATCCCGCCGACCGCAAACCACGGTTTCGATGTCGGGTCGGCGGGCGGTGCCGCCTCGACCGCGTGGCGGACCAGATCCAGGCCGGGGGTGTGGCCGAAGAAGGTCAATCCGTCGAACACCGGTCCGATGGTGAGGTAGGCGACATCGTCATCCTCCAGCGCCTTGCCCACGTCGTCGACGCTGTGGCAGGACCGCCCGATCCTGGCGTACTTGTGCAGCGACCGCTTGGCCTTGCGGGCGCTGGGGCCGTCCTCGGCCAGATGGAGCACGTCGGCACCGAAGTCGTGGGCGAGTTCGGGGTCGTCGTAGACCGCCACCAGCCCCTGGTAGCGGAACGCGGCAGTCCGGACCTGCGCCAGGGCGGCCAGCCGCTCCTTGTCGGACCCGGACTCTTCACGGAGCTGGAGCAGGTCGACGCCGCCGGCGAAGGCAGCGTCGGCGAAGCTCTCCAGATCACCGTGGACCTGGCGGTCGCCGCAGATCAGGATGAGCCGCGCCAGACGCAGCCGCTGGTCGATGCCCTTGAGCGCAGTCACCCGGTCAGCCTAGGCGAGCCCTCGGCGGGTCGCCAGACACCCACCCCCGTCCCGGCCTAGGCTCTGCCGCATGGTCTGGACGGCCAATCTTCCCCGACACGTCCGGAGCGAATGGTGACGACTTTGAGCATGAGCGACCCCTTGGTGGGGCACGTTCTGGACGGTCGCTACGAGATCCTGCGCAAGCTGGCCCGCGGCGGGATGGCCACCGTCTACCTCGCCAACGACCTCCGGCTGACCCGGACGGTCGCGGTCAAGGTGATGCACGAGGGCCTGGGCGACGACCAGGATTTCGCCGCCAAGTTCGACCGCGAGGCGCGAGCGGCGGCGCGGTTGTCACACCCGAATGTGGTGTCGGTGTTCGACCAGGGGATCGACGGCGGTCGTCCCTACATCGTGATGGAGTGTGTCGAGGGCTGCACGCTGCGACACCTGATCACCCGCGAAGCACCGTTCGACCCGCTGCGGGCGCTCGACCTGCTGATGCCGGTGGCGGCGGCGCTGGCCGCCGCTCACGAGGCCGGGCTGATCCACCGCGACGTGAAGCCCGAGAACGTGCTGATCTCCGATCGGGGCCAGATCAAGGTTGCCGACTTCGGTCTGGCCAAGGCGATCAGCGCTCAAACCGCGACCGCCACCGGGATGCTGATCGGGACGGTGTCCTACATCGCTCCGGAGTTGGTCACCCACGGCAAGGCCGACCCGCGCTGCGACGTCTACGCGTTCGGCGTGGTGCTCTACGAACTGCTCACCGGACAGAAGCCGCACACCGGTGAGAACCCGATCCAAGTCGCCTATTCGCACGTTCACAACGCCGTCCCCGCGCCGTCCACAGTCGCCAAGACCTCGTGGCGAGAGTCCCGCAGCGGCATCCCCCCGTACCTGGACGCGCTGGTCACCACAGCGGCCGCGCGACGTCCGGCCGACCGTCCGCACGACGCGCGGGTGCTGCTCGATCACCTGCGCCAGGCTCGTGAAGCCCTCGCCCACGGGGTGATGGACGACCCGGCGCTGACCGAGCGGATGCGTCGGACCGACCTCGACCCCGACCAGCACCTGACCGAAGTGGTGCCGATGGTGTCGCCGCTGACCGAGGAGATGCCGCGGCTGCCCAAGCTGAGGTTCACCCCGTCCACTCCGGTCAGCCCCGGCTTCCCACAGACCACCGACGGGCTGCCCTATTACGACGGGCCGCCGGCGGACCATCGTCCGGTGGTGGCGGCGCCGAGGCGTCCCCGCCGCCGCGCGGTGCTCGGTCTCGCCCTGGCGTTCGGCCTGGTGCTGGCCCTGGTCGGCGGTTGGTACGCGTTGGCCGGCCGGTTCACCACCGTGCCCGACGTCCGCACCCTGACCCAGGCCCAGGCAGCCGCCGCGTTCGCCAAAGTGCAACTCATCCCCCAGTTCGAAAGCGAGTTCTCCGAGGACGTCCCGGCTGGCCAGGTGACCCGGACCGACCCGGCGATCGGCACCCAGATCCCGTTGGGCGGCCAGCTTCGCGCGTTCATCTCCAAGGGCGCCGAGCGCTACCCGATGCCCAAACTGAAGGGACTCACCCTGGCCCAGGCCTCGACGGCACTCGCCGACGCGCACCTTGAGTCGGGCACCATCACCCGGGAGTTCGACGACGACGCGCCGCTGGACTCGGTGATCAGCCAATCGGTGAAGACCGGCACCCCGATGAAACCGGGAACCAAGGTGAACCTGGTCACCTCGAAGGGACCGGCGCCGGTCGACCTCGCCGATTGGCGGGGCAAGAGCCTGGCCAGCGCCAAGAGGACCCTCGAGTCCGCCGGGCTGAGCGTCAAGGTGACCCAGGAATCGTTCTCCGACAAGGTGAAGAAGGGCTCCATCATCAGCCAGGACCCGGCCGCCGGCGAGGTCCATCGAGGCGACACGGTCAGCTTCGTGGTGTCCAAGGGGCCCGAACTCGTCGCGGTCCCGAACGTCCGCGGCAAGGGCGTCCAGGCCGCGACCAACGAGTTGAAGGCGGCAAAGTTCAAGGTGCAACTGGTCTACCTGGTCCGCTCCGGATTCGGGCTGGTGCTGCGTACCGATCCGGCGGGTGGCAGCAAAGCGCCGTCCGGTTCGACGGTCAAGGTCTACCTGGTCTGACTCGGCGCGCGGGTCACCCCGGTCGTCGCTAGCCTGTTCCCGTCGTCCCACCCCTGGCAGGAGCGCCCATGAGGCTGTCGCCGTTCCTCACCGTTGTGCTGATCGTCGTGGCCATCGCGATCATCGTCGGGGTCGTGCTGCTGGTGCGGCGTCACCGGTACGTGACGTCGTTGACCGAGCGCGGCTGGACGTTCGAGGAAAACCCGACCCTGGCGTCCACGTACGGCCTCAACGCTCCTCCCTTCGGGCTCGGCTACGACCGCCGAATCGACGATGTGGTCTCCGGGACGACCAACAACGGGGTGCCGTTCCGCGCCTTCGAGTACGGGACCGGCGATCACTACACGGTTGCGTTGACCCTGCCGCGCACCCTCCCGACCGCGTTCATCACGGTGCCCGGGGAGGGTCGGCCGGGCGCTCAGGGGGTCGCCCAGCAGTTCGGCGCCTGGCAGGTGGTCAGCGACGATCCCGCCTTCGGCTCGGCGCGGGCCAGCGCCGCGCTGCACGTGATCGACGGGGTGGCCGCCAGCCAGCCGATCAACCTGTCGGTGGACGGCGCCCACCTGGTGGCCACCGGCGCGCCGAAAGAGGCCGCTGAACTGTCCGCCTTCCTGGACAATCTCGGCCTGGTCGCGGCTGCCGTGGCGCAAGCCGACCTGAGCGCTTTCCCGGCCCCCTCGGTCCCGGCCGAACTCAGCCTCTACGGCCACCCGGACTGGGTGTACCGGCCCCAGGACGACCGATTCCTGAGCGAGGTCAACCACACCACCGCGGGCGCCGACCACGAGGCGAAAGACGTGGTCCTGGCCGTCCTCGATGGCGGCATGCGGATGATCGGATTGACCCACCACTGGACCACCACCCATGCCGAGAGCAGCACCGACGCCAACGGCAACACCACCACCCGGACGGTCACCGAACATCACAGCGAACCGATCATCGAAGTGGCCCTGCCCTGGCACTTCGGAGACCTGTCGTTGAACTGGCCCTGGACCGGGTCGAAGGTGCCGCTGGAGAGCGCGGACTTCAACGAGGCGTACGTGGTCCGCTCCGAGTTCCCGAAGTTCGCCACCGACGTCTTCCACCCCAGGATGATGGAGTTCATCCAACGCAGCCAGCCGGTCCCGTTCGCGATCACCCAGGGTCGGCTGCGCTTCGACAGTGGCAGCACCGAGCCGGCGATGATGGAGTGGGTGGCCCGGTTCACGGTCGCGTTCTTCGCCGGCGTGCCGCGGTTCGTCTGGGAGGACTTGGGGAACGCCGAGGCTCCGATCAACCCCGAACTGGCCGGCTACCGGGGCTGATCAGACCGGACTGATCTCCCACGGGTGCTGGTTCCGCAGGTCGCGCAACTGCACCGGGGTCATGTCGTTGATCCGGCCGAACACCAGTTGCAGGCCGCGTTCGGCCAGTAGTCCGTCGTGGATCAGGAACCCCTGACTGGCGCCGACCTCGCGGGCGAAGTCCACGGTCTCCTTCATCGCCGCCCACGGCCCGTAGGCGGGGACGGCGAGCACGTCCACGCCCGCCGGTACGGTGGCCAGCGAATCCCCCGGGTGGAAGAAGGTCGGTTCACCTTCGGCGCTGATCACCAGCCCGACGTTCCCGATCCGGGGGATGTCGCGGTGGATCACCGCGTGCAGGCCGCCGACTGCGGCCACCGTGACCGCGCCGAGCTGGATCGTGGTGTCGGCAGCCAGCGGCTCACCCCACGGCAGTTCGACCTTCTCCAACACCTGCGGTTCGACGTAGACCAGGGCGTCCTCGTTGTGTTTGAGCAGCGTCGGGGCGTGCTGCGGGTCGACATGGTCGGGGTGCTGGTGGGTGACCAGGATCGCGTCCAGGTCGCGAATGTGGTGCCAGGCGTTGGAGAAGTTGCCGGGATCGATCAGGACTCGCCGATCGGCGACCTCGACCAGCACCGCGGCATGTCCCAGGTGGGTGATCCTCATCGCCCCAGGCTAGGCGGCTCCACCCGACCTCGCACTAGCCGTCGAAAGCCTCCTGGGCTCGTGGCCCGCCGGTTGACACCGCGGATGGCCGTTTCTCGGCCCACGATGACTCGTAGGGGCCAACGGGGGTGTCAACCAGCGAGCCACCTCCGGGTAGGCTCCGATCAGGAGGTCGCGATGGAGTGGTTCCTGGTCGGAGTGGTGTTCGGCCTGGCCTTAGCCGTCGCCATCTCGCGGTGGCGCTCCCGGTCGTCATCGGCTGATTTTGCGGAGACCGACGACGACGCCATCGCCGACGAGCCCACCCCGGAGCCGATGGGTCCGCAGGCGTTCGACCGGAACTTCCTGGCGACCCGCAATCGAGTGCTGGACACCTCCAAGTGGGACAACAGCCCCGGGGGCTCGGCGCCCGCCGAGGCCGCCCCGGAGGATTTGCCGCGATTCTTCGACCGCGACTACCTCAACAAGCGGGGCCGGCCCGAGGCCTGACCGAACTCAGAAGTCCTCGGCGCGGAACTCCTGCACCGGGTTGAAGCGCTTGATTCGGCCGTCGGTCAACCGCTCGGCGATCTGGAAGGCCAACTCCAGCGACTGGTTGCGGTTGAGTCGGGGGTCGCAGGCGGTCTCGTAACGGTTCGCCAGATCCGCCTCGGCCAACTCGGCCACCCCACCGACGCACTCGGTGACGTCATCCCCGGTCAGTTCCATGTGGACGCCGCCCGGCCAGGTACCCATCCGCTGGTGCACCTCGAAGAACCCGTTCATCTCCTCGACCACCTGGCTGAACGCCCGGGTCTTGTAACCGTTGGCCGTCTCGAACGTGTTGCCGTGCATCGGATCGCACACCCAGGCAACCTTGCGGCCGGTGGCCTCGACCGCGGCGACGATCGGCGGCAGAGCATCCCGCACCCGCCCGGCACCCATCCGGGAGATCAGGGTGATCCGACCCGGCTCCCGGTCGGGATCGAGGGCCTCGACCAAACCGACCGCGTCATCCGCCACGGTGGCTGGGCCGATCTTCACCCCGAGCGGGTTGCGCAGCCCGCGGCAGTACGCGACGTGGGCGCCGGTCAGCTGCCGGGTGCGCTCCCCGATCCAGACCATGTGAGCCGACACGTTGTACGGGGTGTTGGTGCGCGAGTCGATCCGGGTCAGCGCGTGCTCGTAGGGCAGCAGCAGCGCCTCGTGGCTTGAGTAGAAGTCCACCGTGCGCAACGAGTCGTCATCGACGCCGCAGGCCACCATGAACGCCAGCGCCCGCTCGATCTCGTCCGCCAGGGCCTCGTAGCGGGCATCCACGCCGGAGTTGCGGACGAAGTCCTGGTTCCAACTGTGCACCGAGCGCATGTCGGCAAAGCCGCCCTTGACGAAGGCCCGGATCAGGTTGAGCGTCGCCGCCGAGTGGTTGTAGGTGTCCAGCAGGCGCTGCGGATTGTGCCTCCGGGCGGCTGCGGTGAAGTCCAACCCGTTGACCGCGTCCCCGCGGTAGGCCGGCAGGGTCGTCCCGTGGCGGGTTTCGGAGTCCTTGCTGCGGGGCTTGGCGTACTGCCCGGCCAGTCGTCCGACCTTGACCACCGGAACCTGGGCGGCGTAGGTCAGCACCACGGCCATGCTCAGCAACACCCGCAGCTTGCCGCGAATGTTCGCCGCGGTGACCGAATCGAAGGTCTCGGCGCAGTCGCCGCCCTGCAGGACAAACGCCCGACCGGCGGCGGCCTCGGCGATCTTGTCGCGCAGGTCGTCACACTCGCCGGCGAAGACCAGCGGCGGCTTGGTCCGCAGTTCGTCGATCACCCGGGCCAGCGCACCCTGATCGGCATAGCTCGGCTGCTGGACCGGGTTCAGGGCCTGCAACTCGTCCAGCGTGGGAATGGTCGGCGACACGCGGGTCAGGATACGTGCTGGTGACCCGACCCGATCGACCCCGGTGTTACGTGGACGATCGGGCCGACCCAGGCGGCAGGGCAGTGCCGGGACGCTCCCGGATCCGGGCGTCCGCCTCGGCCGGGCTGAGCGACCCACTCTTCACCGAGGTCCCGTAGGCGTCCACATAGACCTGGCCGGACAAGTCCTGGATCGCCGCCATCACCTGATCGGTGACCCAGCGGATCACTGCCCGATCGTCGGCCCGATCGTTGTACTGGGAGAAGTCGAGCGGAGGGCCGAAGGTGATCACCGGATGATCCATCCAGGGCAGCCCGAACTTCTTGCTGATGTCAGTGTTGTGGACCGCCACCGGGACGACCGGGACGCCGGCCGCGAGCGCCATCCGACCCACCCCGGTCTTGCCCTTGTACAGGCGACCGTCCGGCGAACGGGTCCCTTCCGGGTAGACGCCGACGGCGCCTCCCTCGTGCAGCACCTTCAGCACCGGCCCGAGCCCGTCCAGGCTGGCCCGCCCGCCGGAGCGATCCAGCGGCACCTGACCCACGGCGGTCAAAAACCAGGCGATCAGCTTCGACAACGGACCGCGATCACCACGGAACAACTCCGCCTTGGCCGGGAAGGTGAGCTGGCGCTTGATCATCGCCGGCAAGACGACCGTCTCGCCGGCGCCCAGGTGGTTGCTGGCCAGGATCACCCCGCCGGAAGCCGGAATGTTCTCCTCCCCGACCAACGTCGCCCGGTACAGGTACTTGACGATCGGCTGGAAGATCACGTGCTTGAACAGCGGGTACAACAACGCAGGGGCTCCTTGCACGAGTCGGTGGGATGAACCCTAAGCGCTGGCGCGGATGCCGCTCAACGCCGACGTCCGGACCCGCACCTACGATGGGGCGCATGCGCGTCAACGACTTCGCCCAGCCGGTCCGGGCCGGGGACGGTGAGGTGGCGGTGCTGTTCTGCCACGGTTTCACCGCCTCGCCCGGGACCCTCCGCGGTTGGGCCCTGGAGGTGGCTGACCAGGGCTTCACGGTGAGCGTCCCGCGATTGCCCGGCCACGGCACCACCTGGCAGGAACTGGCGGTCACCGGCTGGGAGGACTGGTTCGCCACGGTCGAGCGCGAATACCTGGCGCTGGCCGCAACCCACCGGCAGGTGTTTCTGTGTGGGCTGTCGATGGGTGGCGCCCTGGCGTTGCGTCTCACCGAGCATTACCCCGACGGCGTCGCCGGCCTGGTCCTGGTCAACCCGGCCCTGGTCGGCCAGCCGTCCCTGAACCTGGTGGGGGCCGCCCGACATCTGATCACCTCGGTTGATGGACGCGGTTCCGACATTGCCCTGGAGGATGTCGTCGAGCACTCCTACCCCAGGGTGCCGCTGGCGGCGGTGCATTCGATGACCCGGATGTGGGCCGACGTCCGTGCTCGGCTGGATCTGGTCTACTGCCCGTTGCTGCTGTTCCGGTCGGCGAACGACCACGTGATCCCCGCGTCCTCGGCCGAGATCATCCTCAAGCAGGTGTCCAGCGAGGACCTGACCGAGCGGGTGCTGGCCCAGAGCTTCCACGTGGCCACCCGCGATCATGACGCTCAGCAGATCGTGGACGAGTCGGTCGCCTTCTTCCGGCGGCACGCCGATGAGCGACTCCCGCTCTGACGACGAGCGGTTCGCCGAGCTCATCGATCGGGAGTTCGGAGAGCAGGTGCCGCCCGCGCCGCCGCCGGCGGACCTTCGCTTCCGCGTCTGGGAGGTTCCCGAGGAGCCGGACGAGCCCTTCGTCCCGGCCCCGGCTCCGCCGCTCGGGGGATGGCATCCGCTGACCACACTGGGTGCCGCGCTGATCGGGTTCGGAATTCTGATGATGGTGCTGGCCGCCTCCGGCGTGGTCTTGCCGACCCTGGTCGCGGTTGCCGCTGGAGCTGCGGTCTTCGCCGGAACGACCCTGCTGCTCTACCGACTGGCCAAGCGCGGTCCCCACGACTCCGACGGCGCGGTGGTGTGATCAGAGTCGGCTGAGCGCCTCGCGATACCAGCTCAGCAGTTGTCGGTCGGAAGGCCCGGCCGGGCCGACGCCGGCTCGTCCGGCCACGATGTCGACGGTTCGATCCCAGCCGACTTCGGCCACGATTGCCTCCACCGCCACGCTGGCCAAGGCGTACGCCTCCCGCTGCCGCGGACCGGTGAAGGCGGCATCGGCGGGCAGTGAGGCTGGGATGCCGTCGCGGTTCAACAGGCGGCGCACGGTCTGGTCACGGGTGGTCCGCGCCGCGGGCAGGGAGGACACGGCCAGGTACTCGGCCAGGCCCTCGATCACCCAGGTCGGGGACGAGAGGGTCGGCGACCCGGTCGCCTGGTGCACCAGTTCGTGGAGCAGGGTCGCCCGTAACTCGTCCTCGCCCGCGGTGGCGAAGCGCGGATTGACCGAGATCACGGTCAGCCCACCCGGCAGTTGATGGGTGGCGGCGATCGTGTCCTGGGCGGCTGTCGCCGGCAGCCCGGCGGCGGTGGCGAAGCCAGCGGCATCCGGCGGGATCGCCACGACGGCTTCACCCCGCCACTGGCGGGCCAGCGGACCGAGGTTGACCTCGCGCAACCGCGTCACCGCGAAACCTGCCGCCGCCAGCCACGGCTGGGCGTCGGCAGCCGCGATCGCGACAACGCCGGGAGCCGTCACCAGCGAGACCGGTGCGACCAGCCAGGGAGCGGCCACGCCCACGGGGCGGATCCCGGTGATCTGGGACTGCGGATCGGTTTCCAGCGCCACCCGATGGGAAACCCGGCTGCCGGCAAACGACCACGTCACGGTCGTGTCAGGTCCCGTCCGTTGCCAGGTGACCGGCAAGAACTGCACCAGGGTTCGGGCCAGCCGCTCGGCCAGCCCACGAGCCGACGGGGCGAAGGCGCCGACGAATCCGGCCGCGTCCCCGGCGCCCAGGGTGGCAGTCAAGCGTTCCTCGACGGCGCGACGCTCGCCTCTCGGCGCGCAGGAGACCAACAACAGCAACGCCAGAAGGCCGCAGAGAACTCTGCGGCCTTCTGGCGGGTTGCGGGTGGGTTCAGCCAACGACGCGGCGGGCCAGGATCACCGGAGCGCCGTAGGCGTAGACGCCATCGATCTCAAGGTCATTGCGCGGGTTGCGGGCGTGGACGAACCGCCCGCCGCCGATGTACATCCCGACGTGATGGATCGGGCTGTAGAAGAAGATCAGGTCGCCCGGCTTCATCGCCTTCAGCGAGACCGGCCGGCCGACGCCGGCCTGGGCGCGAGAGGAGTGCGGCAGCGAAATGCCTACGCTGCGGTAGGCGGCCACCATCAGGCCGGAGCAGTCGAAGTTCCGCGGACCCTCGGCGCCCCAGACGTACTGGCCGTAGGGAACCTTGGAGATCGCGTACCGCACCGCCGCCAGGGCCCGGGCATCGGCCGGTCCACTCGGCTCGGCCAGTGGCTCGCGCTCCTCGCTTCGGGAAGGCTGCGCCAGCAAGGCGGTGCGCTGCTCCTGGGTGAGCCGGTCGACCAGCGCCTGGCTCTCCTTCATCTTGGTCTTCAGTTGATCGTCCAGGTCGGCCATCCGCTGTTCCTGTGCGGCCAGCGCGGCGACCTCGGCGTCGGCGGCCCGACGCAGGTCGGCGAGGTTGGCCTGCTGGGCCTGGAAGTCCTGCAGCAGCGAGTTCATGTTCTCGTCCACCTTGCGGGCGGTGGACATCTGGCTGAGGAAACCGTCGGGGTCGCTGCTGGTGACCAACTGGACCGTGGTGTCGACGCCGCGGGACTGGAACTGGGTCAAGGCGATGCTGGTGGCCTGTCCGCGCAGGGAGTCCACCTTGGCGCTCTGAGCGGCCACGTCGCGGTTGAGCCGAGCGACGGTTTGCCGGCCCTCGGAAAGGCGCAACTTCACCTCGTCGAACTGTTCGCCGAGCTCGGATTCCTGCTTCTCCAGCTTGTCGAGCTGAGCCTTGGCGTCGTCCAGGGTCGGATCGGCATGGGCGATGGTTGCTGCCTGGTCGTAGAAAAGGGTGGTCGTAGCCAGGGCCACCGCCACCAACGACAGGGCGAGCCGTCGGATCCGCACGCCAGCGCTCCTCAAGATTGACTTCCGGAATCGCCGCCCCAGAGCCTGAGGCGAAACTGAGAAAATCCTAAAGGGCTTCGGCGTCCCAGGCAAACCCGCCGGCATCGTCACTGGACGAGAGCGGGTCGCCGGACACCGGACGCACCAACCGCAGCGGCGGCAGGAGACCCAGTCGGGTCATCTGCCGCAGCGCCCCGGCCTCGTCCGAATCGAACTCGACCACCTCGTCGATCGGCCCCAACAGGGCGGTCATCATGCATTCGGAACACGCCGGCCCGCGGGCCTGGCAGGTGCCGCAATCGATTCGCAAGCTGTCCATGACGTTGAGTCTGGATCCTGCCTCTGACAGTTTCGCGGGCCAGCTGGAAACTCTGACAGCGCTGACGCGTCGGAAAGCGTCGACTGGGGCCTGCTGGCCGGAAGCCCTGGGTCGGAGGGTTCGGCAGGCAGCCCAGAAACGTCAGAGCCGACTTCTAGCGTCGCGTCCATGCCGACCACTGCCGCCCACCATCAGCCCAGCCTTGACGATCTGGGTCGTCACCTGGCGGTGACCACGTTCTGCGTGGTCGATCTGGAGACCACCGGCAGCACCGCCGACGATCGGATCACCGAGATCGGCGCGGTTAAGGTGCGCGGCGGTGAAGTGATTGGCGAGTTCCAGACGCTGATCAACCCTCGCACCCACATTCCGCCGCTGATCGCGGTGCTGACCGGGATCACCGATCAGGTGGTGGCCGACGCTCCACGGCTGCGCGAGGTGTTCGGGTCGTTCCTGCAGTTCAGCCAGGGCGCGGTGCTGGTCGCCCATAACGCCAACTTCGACACCGGATTCCTGAGGCGGGCCTGTGCCGCGCTCGGCCAGCCCTGGCCGTCGCCGACCGTGCTCGACACCGTCGCCCTGGCCCGCTGCGCACTGATGCGCGACGAGGTTCCCAACTGCCGCCTGTCCACCCTGGCCCGCCACTTCGGCTCCCCGACCACGCCGAACCACCGGGCGCTGACCGACGCCCAGGCCACCGTCGATGTGTTGCACGGCCTGATCGAGCGGGTCGGCAACCTCGGCGTCCACACGGTCGAGGATCTGCTGGAGTTCACCCGGCAGGTGTCGCCGCAGCGTCGATCCAAGCGGCACTGGGCACAGGGTCTGCCGTCAGCGCCGGGCGTGTACTGGTTCGTCAGCGACGGCACGGACCGCGCCGGCAACCCGACCCGTCAGGTGCTCTACGTCGGCAAGAGCAAGAACCTGGCCTCGCGGGTTCGCAGCTACTTCACCGCCTCGGAAAAGCGCCCGCGGATCGACGAGATGGTGCGGGTGGCGACGGGGGTCGAGCACCTGGTTTGCCGGACGGGGCTGGAATCGGATGTCCGCGAACTGCGGCTGATCGCCGCCCACGCACCCCGCTACAACCGACGATCGAAGTTTCCGGAACGTCAGGTCTGGGTGAAGCTGACCCGCGAGATCTTCCCGCGGCTGTCGTTGGTGCGCAGCGTCCGCGATGACGGTGCCGACTACTTCGGCCCGTTCAGCCGTCGGGCCTCGGCGGAAGCCGCGATGGCGGCCCTGCACGACGCCTTCCCGATCCGCCAGTGCACCGATCGGCTGTCGGTCAGGGGCGGGGGCTCACCCTGTGCGCTGCGGAACTGCAGCGTTGCTGCGCGCCCTGCGACGCCCGGGTCACCCCGACCGACTATGGCTTCCTGGTCGACCAGGTCCGCAACGCGATCAGCCTCGACATTCGGCCCGTGGTCAGTGCCGCCCGTCCGCGGTTGACCGCGCTGGTCGCCCAGCAGCGGTTCGAGGACGCCGGGGTGGTCGCCGGGCGCCTCGAACTGTTCGCCCGTTCGGTGGTGCGCCACCACCGGGTGCGCAGTCTGGCCTCCTGCCCGCAGATCGTGGCGGCCGCCCGCGCCGAGGCCGGCTGGGAGATCCACGTGGTCCGGCACGGTCGGTTGGCGGCGGCAGCGCTGGCTCGGCAGGGCGAGGTGCCCCAGGCGGTGGCTCGGGAGGCGGTGTCGCTGGCCGAGGCGGTCCCGGCCCAGGTCGGCGGACAACCAGCCGCCACGATCGAGGAGACCGAACGGATCGCCGATTGGCTGGAACGCCCTGGCGTCCGGCTGATCGAGATCGAGGGCACCTGGAGTTGGCCGCTGCACGCCGGCCTCGCCGAAGGGGAGCTGGCCCAGCACGCGTTGGGCCAGACCCCCCTTAAGATCGAGCCATGATCACCGCGATTGTCTTCGTCCGAGCCGACGTGTCCCGGATTCCAGAGGTGGCCGAGGAGTTGGCCGGGCTGGACGGCGTGAGCGAGGTCTACTCGGTCACCGGCGACATCGACCTGATCGCGATGGTCCGGGTCAACGGCATCGACGAGATCGCCCCGGTGGTCGCCGACCGGGTGAACAAAGTCCCCGGAGTACTGAACACCGAAACCCACATCGCCTTCCGGGCCTACTCCAGCCACGACCTGGAGGCCGCCTTCTCCCTCGGCGCGGGCTGACCCGATGACCAATCAGCTCCGCTGGATTCTGGCTGGCGCCGCCTTGCTGTTCCTGGTCGTTTCCATCGTCAGCGCCGTGATCATGGCCACCCCAACACCGCTGCAACCAGTGCCGGTCCCGTCGGCCTCCGGAGGCTGACCCCCCTTCGACAGCCGAGTCCGCCGCTGCGTCGCCCGACCGTGATCGGCGGGGACCAGCGGCGGACTCAGTAAGTGCCCGAGGGGTGGGCGCAGGCTCGGCCTCAGTCGACCGTGACGCTGTTGATCACCACGTCCTGCAACGGACGATCGGAGTGGTTGGTGCGCACCTGCGCAATCTCGTCCACCACGGCACGGCTCGCCTCATCGGCCACTTCGCCGAAGATGGTGTGCCGCCGGTTCAGGTGCGGGGTGGGCACGACGGTGATGAAGAACTGGGAGCCGTTGGTGCCGGGTCCGGCGTTCGCCATCGCCAGCAGGTACGGCTTGTTGAAGGAAAGCTCCGGGTGGAACTCGTCGCCGAACCGGTAGCCGGGGCCACCACGTCCGCTGCCCTCGGGGCAGCCGCCCTGGATCATGAAACCGTCGATCACCCGGTGAAAGACCAGGCCGTCATAGAAGTTGCCGGTAGCCGGCGCCCCCGTCGCGGAGTCCCGGTACTCCTTGGTGCCGGTGGCCAGGCCGACAAAGTTGTCGACCGTCTTGGGCGCCTGATCCTCGAACAGGTTGATCACGATGTCGCCATGGTTGGTGTGCAGGGTTGCGGTGTTCGCCACGTGAGGTTCCTTTCGTCGGCCCCATCCTGACAGATGCTCGAGTGCGGTCCGACACCCAGGTCTGTGGTTGCTGACACCCAATGCCTGTCGGCGGCGGAGTTCAGGCGGGTACGGTGGTCGCAGCGGTACAGCCGCTAATCCAGGCGTGGTACAGCCACGCGAAACACTTCTCTTACGGAGGAACCGTGAACCGCAAGAAGCTGCTGAGGGCCGTCGAATCGACCGCCGAGACAGCCGCCGAGAAGGGTCAGGCCTACCTGGACGAGGCGGTGCAGAGGATCACCCCCTACGTCGAACAGGCCAGCGACTACGTCGGACCGTTAGCCCGGGACGCCAGCCGTCGCGGCGCCGAACTGGCCTCGGACGCCTACGACCGGGTGCAGCCCGCGCTCGCCGAGGCGTCGCGCCGCGGCGTCGAGATCGCGACCGACACCTACGACCGCCTGCAACCCCACCTCAAGGACGCCAAGCGCCGTGGCGCTCGGCTGGCCGCCGACGCGCTTGATCGCGTCCACCCCATCCTGGACGAGGCCCTGGATCGGGTCACCCCGGCCGTCGAAGGTGCCGTCAGCCGGGTGCAGCCGTTGGTCGACGACGCCATGCGGCGGGTCACCCCGGCCGTCGATGTGGCCCGCGATCGCGTCCAGCACGATCTGCTCCCTCGGTTCTCCGCAGCGCTGCACGAGGCCGCCGAGCATCCGTTGGCCAAGGAGACGTCGAAGCGCCTCACCGCGGCAACGGCTGCGTTGATGGGTGAGATCGAACTCCCGACCAAGCCCAAGCGACGCTTCGGGCGCACCCTGGCCCAGGTCGCCGTTGCTGGCGCGGTGCTGGCCGGCGTGGTGATCGCAGTGCGCAAGTTGCTCGGCACCGAGGAAACCGGCTGGGAGGCGCACGAGCCCAACCGCGCCTACGTCGCCGACCCGGTGGCCGACGTCGTTGACGATCTCGGCGACAAGGCAGCGGCCGCGGCCGAGGAGGTCAGCGAGACCGCCGACCACGCGGCGGACGCCGTCGCCGACGTCAGCGATCAGGTGGCCGACTCGGTGTCGGAGGCGGCCGATCAGGCGGATGAGACCGTGGCGGACCTCGCCGACGACGCGCAGGGCGACGAGCAGTCCGAGGGTGATGCCTCCCCTTTAGCCGATAGCCCTTACGGCGAGGGGTCCTACGTGGGCCAGAATCCGCCGGAGGGCTTCGACATCAAGGGCAACGAGCGGTCCCGCAAGTACCACCTCCAGGGCACCGGCGGGTATGAACGGACCATCACCGACGTGTGGTTCAACTCCGCGGAGGCGGCCGAACACGCCGGCTTCGTCCGAGCTCAACGCTGACCTGCAACGTCAGGGGCGGACCTTCCCCGGTCCGCCCCTGAAGCAATTCTGGGTCGAGTTTCACCTGCGGCTCACAATCGGTCCCCGCGATGGGCTTTCTCGGGTGTGCAGACAGTTCCACTCCCACTTCAATCCGACTGGGTCGACGCCGCCCCGTTCCGCGCCCACGCCCGCTTCCTGATCGACGGGTCCGGCCTCGCTTGGCCGGCGGTCGCGGTCGCCTGCGGCGTGTCGGTCAGCCTGTTCGACCACCTGTTGCACGGACGCCGCGGGAGGCCCGTCCCACGACTCCGGCAGGACGAGGCCGTCCGGCTGTTCGGAACGGACCTCGCCTCTCTCACCGAGCGCGCCGATCGGTGGCGGCCGCTGGACGACCTCCCGGGTCGGCTGGCTCGGCTGGTGGACACCACCGCGGACCTGTCCGTCTTGGCCCAGGCAGCCGGGGTCGAAGAGGCCGAGCTTCGGCAGGTGCTCGACCGGTCAGCCGCCGGCTGCCGCCACCACATCAGCTGGGCGATCACCGCCCTGGAAGCCACCCTCGCCCGGGTGGCGCCCCGCGCGGCCTAGGCTGTCCGCCGTGAACGGACTGGCGGTCGTGGGTGCCGCGCTGCAGGCGCTCCTGATGGCCCTGATCGCCACACCGATTCTGCGCCGGCTCCCCGCGCCGGTGGACGAGCCGGACACCGACCCCTACCGCCCGCTGGCCACCCCAACGTTCACCGCGGTGGCGGCCGGGCTGAGCTTCGCCGGATGGCTGGTGATCGGCACCGTGGTTCCACTCGCCGTGCAGCCGGCCTGGCTGGCGCTGAACACCCTGGGCGTCCTGCTCGGCCTGATCGATCTTCGGACCACCTTCGTCCCGGCGGTACTGAATCGGATCGCCTGGATCCTGGCCGCTATCGGGGTCGGGATCACCGCCATCGTCATGTCCGCCTGGTGGCCAGTGGTCTACGCCGCGGTGGGTGCCGGGATCGCCGCTGGTCTCTACGCGCTGTTCTGGCGGTTCGGTCGGGGGTTCGGCTTCGGCGATGTCCGGTTGGCGGCGCTGACCGGAGGCGTCTCGGCGACGATGGGAGCCTCGGTCTTCGGTTGGACGCTGTTCGCCGGCTCGATCGTGGGCGTGGTCCTCGGCCTGATCGCGATCAGTCGAGGACGGGGTCGCGAGTACGCCTACGGTCCGGCGTTGGTGATCGGGCCCTACCTCGCCCTGATCGGGGCGCTGCTGGGGCTGCGCTAAGCCTTCGCCGCCTGGGTGGCAGCGACCCAGCGATCCAGAGTGGCCGCACCGGCGCCGGAGTCGATCGACCGCGCAGCGGTGACCAGGTGCGCCGCCATCGTCTCGACGAGGTCGCCGTCGTGCGGCACGCCGTGGAAGGCGGCCAGTGCCGCAGCAGCATTCAGCACCACAATGTCGCGCACCGGCCCGGGCTTGCCGGCCAGCAGCTCCCGAACCACCGCCGAGTTGTGGGCGGCGTCGCCGCCGACCAGGTCCTCCGGCTGGGCAGCGGCCAAACCGAGCGCGGCCGGGTCGAGGCGGGTTGCGCTGACCCGGCCGTCCCCGATCACGTAGACCTCGGAGGTGGTCGTGGTGGTGAGTTCGTCCAGGCCGTCGTCTCCATGAAAGACCAGACCGCGGGCGCCGCGTCCAGCAAGCACGCCGGCCATCAGTGGTGCCATCCGCGCGTTGGCCACACCCACCGCCTGCGCCCGGGGTCGCGCCGGGTTGGCCAGCGGGCCCAGGAAGTTGAACGTGGTCTGGACGCCAAGCTCGCGCCGGGTGGCCGCGGCGTGCCGCAGCGACGGATGGTAGAGCGGCGCAAAGAGGAACACGATCCCGGCCTGACGCAGCACCTCGGCCTGCCGCGCCGGGGCCAGGTCGAGCACCACCCCGAGCGCCTCCAAGCAGTCAGCCGTGCCGCAGGCCGAGGAAGCAGCACGATTGCCGTGTTTGACCACCGGCACCCCGCTCGCGGCCGCGACGATCGCCGCCATGGTCGACACGTTGACGGTGTTGGCCCGATCGCCTCCCGAACCGACCACGTCGACCGCCTCGGCATCGATCTCGATCGGGGTGGCTCGGCCCAACATCGCATCGGCCAAACCGCGGAGCTCCTGAACACTCTCGCCCTTGGCCCGCAGGGCGACCACGAAGCCGGCGATCTGCGAGGGGGTGGCATCACCGGCGAGAATCTGGTCCATCGCCCAGCCGGCGGCGGGCCCGGCGACTTCCCGTCCGTTCAGCAACTCGGTCAGGATCGTCGGCCAGTCGTGACCCACTAGAGGGCCTCCACCGGCGCGCTCAGTCTGGCGCGCAGCAACTCTGCGGCCAGCGTGGGCAGCCGCTGGGGATCGACCGGGTAGGACGACACACCGTCGGCGCGCGACCAGGTGGCCAACCAGCCGTCGGCAACCCGGGCCACCAGCAGCAATACCGGTGGGCAGTCGGCGATCTCGTCCTTGAGTTGATGGCACAGCCCCATGCCGCCGGACGGCACGGCCTCGGCGTCCAGGATCGCCAAGTCGATGCCGCCGGCGTCCATCGCGGTCAGCACCGCGGGCTGGGTCGCGGTCTCCAGGATGGCGATCGGCGGCAGGTCGGCGGCCAGCCGTCGCCCCAACGCCAACCGCACCTGCTCGCGGACGGTCCGGTCGTCGGAGTAGAGCAGAATCCTCGCCTCGTCCTGGCTCATCGCGCGTCCTCTTCCTCGGCCGTGGCGTCTGCCACCGCGGCGCTCAACTGGTCTGCATCGTAGCGTGACGGTTCGCCCGCCCGAGGGGGGTCACCACCCTCGGCGGCGGCGGCCGCCAGCCGCTCCTCCCGATCGAGGCGCCGGTCTTCGCGCTCGGCCTCCCGCCGCGACGCCTGGAACCACTGGTAGAAGAAGATGCCCATCACCACGCCCATGGTCAGGTCGCCGGTGGCCCACATGATGCCGCCGGCCACCGCCTGGTCGGCCAGCGGACTGGGTGGCCAGGCTCGGTTGAAGGCGAGATACCAGTCTTCGGCGATCAACGTCGGCTGGCCCATGATCGTGATCCCGAGGAAGGCGTGGAACGGCATCGGGATCATGATCAACAACACCCGCAGTGGGTACGGCACCCGGATCGGCAGTGGGTCGACCCCCACCAGCGGCCAGAAGTACAGGCACCCGGTGATCACGAACCAGAGATGCACCAGGTTGTGGACCAGATCGTCGTCCAGGCTCAGCGGGTAGAGGTCGGAGTAGTAAAGCGCGTACGGGTTGAGCACCATCAGCGCCGTGCCAACCACCGGGAACGTCATCACCTTGACCGGCCACGAGTGCAGCAGCGCCACCACTCGGCGCCGGCCGGTTCCGCCGAGGTTGCGCAGCAGCAGGGTGATCGGGGCGCCGGCGGCGAGCAGGACCGGTGAGATCATCGTCAGCACCATGTGCTGAACCATGTGGACGCTGAACAGCACCGTGTCGTAGGTGCCCAGCACCGAGAGGGTGGCCAGCGCGATGGTCGCGTTCCCGATCAGCCAGGCGGTGGTCCGCCCCTTCGACCAGGCGATCTGGTTGACCGCCAGCCGCCGGACGCCCCACAGGTAGAGGCCGACCGCAGCAACCAGCGGGATCACCACCCACCAGTCCCACGTCCAGCCGGTGAGGAAATGCCACCCCTCCAGCGGCGGTAGCTGGTCGCCGGGGTCGGCGTGCAGCGGCAGTGCCAACCCAGTGACCATGACCCCATTATCGCGGCGCGGTCTCGCCGTCCCGGTTTGCGGCCTGCGAAACCCCGCGTCACAAGCGCCTTTCGGGGTTGAGATTCGCCGCGTCAGATGGTGACCAATCCGTCCTCAGCGGCAATAATGACCGGGTGGCTGATACTCCTTCGTCCGGCGCGGCCGTGATGCCCCACGGTGCGGTGCATCCGATCGCGAACGTCCGGCTGCACGGCATCAAGGGACGACCAGACATGGTTGCCGTCGGCACCTGGATCTGGCTGGCGTCCGACCTGATGTTCTTCGCGGCCCTGTTCGCGGCCTACTTCAACCTGCGCTCGATCACCAACGCGCAGGCCGAGGCGGCTGGCACTGAGAGCATGTGGGAGTGGGGCGCCGCCCACTTCATGGACTCGACCGTCTTCGGGGTGCCTTTCCCGCTCTTCGCCACGGTCAACACGATCATCCTGGTGCTGTCGTCGGTCACCTGTCAGTTGGGCGTGCACGCCGCCGAGCACGGCCAGGTGGCGCGGACCGGGTCGCTGCTGCAGCTGGGCAAGTGGGGGCTGCGCGAGTGGTACACCCTCACCTTCATCATGGGCGCGATCTTCATCGGCGGGCAGGCGACCGAGTACACCAAGCTGGTCAGCGAAGGCTTCACCCTCCAGACCAACGCCTACTCCTCGGCCTTCTTCCTAGCCACCGGCTTCCACGGCCTGCACGTCACCGGCGGCCTGATCGCCTTCCTGCTGATGCTGGGCCGCACCTACGTCGCCCGCAAGTTCACCCATGAGCAGGCGGTGCACGCGGTCGTGACGTCCTACTACTGGCACTTCGTCGACGTCATCTGGATCATCCTGTTCAGCGTCATCTACTTCATGCGCTAACCCGCCCGGAGCTACCGAGGAGAAACCCACCGTGCGATTTCTGACATCGAAACGGCGTCACCGGGCAGCCAGGCCGGTTCTGCTGGTGCTCGCGCTGCTGGCGATGGGCGCGCTCTACGCGTCCGTCTCGCCGGTGCAACGCGTCTCCGCCGACACCGGCAACTCCCAGCAGGTCGCCGAAGGCAAGGCGCTGTTCCAGGTCGCCTGCTCGTCCTGCCACGGGATGAACGGCGAAGGCGGCAGCCAGGGTCCGTCCCTGGTCGGCGTCGGAGCGGCTGCTGCCGACTTCCAGGTGGGTACCGGGCGGATGCCGATGGCCGCCCCGGGGGCGCAGGCGCCACGCAAGAAGAACACCTACTCCGACGAGGAGGTCGCCGCCCTGGCGGCCTACGTCGGCAGCCTCGGCCCGGGCCCCAAGATCCCGACCGAGGAGCAGTACTCGGCCGTCGGGCTGACCGCTGAGGAGCTGGCTCGCGGCGGCGAGCTGTTCCGCACCAACTGCTCCGCCTGCCACAACTTTGAAGGCGCCGGCGGCGCACTGCCCGAGGGCAAATACGCGCCCTCCCTGCAGGGCGTCAGCGGCAAGCACATCTGGGAAGCCATGCGGATCGGCCCCCAGCAGATGCCGGTCTTCGGACCCGGCGCGATCACCGATGACGAGGTCGGGATGATCGTCGGCTACCTCGAGGCGCTGCATCAGGTGCCCAACGGAGGTCTCAACTTCGGCGGCCTCGGCCCCGTTGCCGAAGGCTTCTGGGCTTGGATAGTCGGGATCGGCGGCTGCGTCCTGTTCGCCATCTGGATCGCCGCGAAGGGAGCCCGGGCGAAATGAGCCTTGACACCACCAACCGCTCCGACGAACTGGTCGAGCCAGTCCCCGATCCGGGGATGGAGGAGCACATCGACCGCTTCACCGATGTCAACCAGGCCGCCGGTGATCGCGCCTACCGCCAGGTCGTCACCATGTTCGCCCTGGTTCCGGCGCTGTCGATCGCCTTCGTGGTGATCTACTTCGCCGTGGCCCGGGACGCCTTCGTCGGGATCTTCGGCTACCGCCTGCACGCGCACACCTTCCTGCTGGGCCTCACCGGCGGACTGGCGGTGTTGCTGATCGGGGTCGGCCTGATCCACTGGGCGCGCACCTTGATGAGCGACGAGGAGATCGTCGAGTCGCGCCACTCAGCGGCGTCGCCCGACGATGACCGGCGCGAGATCATCGAGGACCTGAAGTGGGGTGCCGAGCGCTCAGGCGTCCAACGTCGTCCGCTGCTGGTCAGCGGGCTGCTGGGCGGTCTGGGGATTCTGGCCCTCCCGGCGGTGGTCACGCTGTCCGATCTGGGGCCGTGGCCGACGGCGGAGGAGCGGGCGAAGACCATCGAGCGGACGATTTGGGCCGAGGGCATCCGACTGGTCAACGACATCACCCAGAAGGAGCTGAAGCCCGAAGATCTGGAGATCGGCCAGCTGGTCAACGCCCAGCCGGCGACCCTGTGGGATCACCACGGGGCTGACTTCCAGGTGCAGAAGGCCAAGGCGGCGATCATCATCGTCCGGATGGATCCGAACTCGATTCAGATCCCCGAGAGCCGCAAGGACTGGCAAGTCGGTGGCATCCTTTGCTACTCCAAGATCTGCACCCACGTCGGCTGCCCGATCTCGCTGTGGGAGCAGCAGACCCACCACCTGCTCTGCCCGTGCCATCAATCAACCTTCGATCTCGGCAACTCCGGGGTCGTGGTCTTCGGACCCGCAGCCCGGGCGCTGCCCCAGTTGCCGATCACCGTGGACGCCGACGGCTTCCTGATCGCCCGCAGCGACTTCACCGTCCCGGTCGGCCCGAGCTACTTCGAACGCGACTCCACCAAGGACTTCAAGGAAGGTGATCGGTGATGGCCAAACCAGCCGAGATCTCCACCACCTCACCGGCCCTTGCGGTGGAAACGCCCACCCGGCCGGCCGGTGCCGAGCGGGTTGGCGCTGCGGTGAAGTGGACCGATGACCGGGTCCCGCTGGCCAGCATGTTCAAGAACAAGAACAAGGCCAACTTCTACGTCAAGAAGGTTTTCCCGGATCACTGGTCCTTCCTGCTGGGCGAGATCGCGCTGCACTCGTTCGTGGTGCTGCTGCTGACCGGGATCTTCCTGACCATCTGGTTCAAGCCGTCGATGGCCGAGATCGAGTACGAGGGCAC
>CAYVOW010000022.1:0-30496 GCA_964453585.1 uncultured Micropruina sp. | reverse complement strand
CCAGCCGCAAACTGCACGGCACTGCGGCGCTCCGCGAATGGATGCAGCAGACCGCCGACGAGGCGATCACCGCACTGCACGGGACCCACTTCGACATCCCCGACGAGATCCGGACGATCGAGTGCATGATCGCCCCGACCCAGAACGGCGGCATCTACTACACCGGCCCGTCCGACGACTTCACCCGGCCCGGCCGGATGTGGTGGTCGGTGCCGCCGGGCGTGACCGAGTTCAACACCTGGCGGGAGAAGACGACCGTCTACCACGAAGGTGTCCCCGGCCATCACCTGCAGATCGGCCAGGCCGTCTGGAACCGCGAGCAGTTGAACATGTGGCGCCGGATGGTGTCGTGGAGTTCGGGCCACGGCGAGGGTTGGGCGCTGTACTCCGAGCGCCTGATGCAGGAGTTCGGGTTCATGGACGACCTCGGCGACCTCCTCGGCCTGCTGGACGGCCAGCGGATGCGGGCCACCCGGGTCGTCCTCGACATCGGCGTGCACCTGAAGAAGCCCGCCCCCCAGCGTTGGGGCGGCGGCACCTGGGACGCCGAGAAGGCGTGGGACCTGCTGCGCAGCAACGTCAACATGGACGAGGCGTTCCTCCGGTTCGAGTTGAACCGTTATCTGGGCTGGCCGGGGCAGGCGCCGTCCTACAAGATCGGCCAGCGGCTCTGGGAGCAGATCCGCGCCGAGGCGTCCGCCCAGCAGGGCGCGGCCTTCTCGCTCAAGGAGTTCCACACCAAGGCCCTCAACCTGGGCTCGGTGCCGCTGGACACGCTGCGTCAGGCCATGGTCGGCGACCTGTCCTGAAGGAGGCCGGCGGCCGGGTCCACACTGGCCGTCCTCATGGATGCTCCGGTGGCCGCGGAGGTGGCGGGCGGCGGTGGGGGGTGGCCTCGCTCCGCCCACCTCATGTACTGGTCGGTCGCCCCGCCTCGCAGGCCTGCGCCCTCCCCGGCATGATGGGGGCGTGATGCGCAGCCTCGTCTCCTACCCGTGCCAGGACGCCTGCGGCACCCTGACCACGGACCGCACGGTTGAGGGGGCCCCGGTCTACCGCTGCCCCGGGTGCGATTCGGAGTGGATCGAGTTGGACGAGCGGGTCCTCAAACCGGCGACCCCGAAGGAGCCCGGCCAGGCGCTCGAGCCCTAGTCGAGCCTCCTGATACCTGCTTCGCCCCAACCTCGTCACCCGCGTCCGTGACCCGGGGGGGGCCGCCACGATGTTGGATCGTTGTTCGACTACCACGAAACATCCAACATTGAGGCGCGGAGCCGTCAGGGCAGGTGTGTTCGGGGCGCCATCCGTGGCCCGTGGCGCTCAGGCCCCCGCGCCACCGTGGGCAGCAGCGCCTGCACCCGATGGCGGTGTGGGCGCTCCGACTCCAGCAGTTCGGCCAGCCGTTGGTCGTCGCCGATCTCGCCGGTGAGCGCATAGGTGAGGTTCTTGGCGATGTGATAGTCGCCGAAGCTGACCGCGTCGGCGTCGCCGTGGGCCCGGAACCGGACTTCGGCACTGGTCCACACGCCGATCCCGGCGATCGAGAGCAGCCGCTGGTCGGCCACGTCCGCGTCCACCAGCAGGGTCCGTTCGAGGGCGTCGGCAACCTGGGCGGCCCGGACCAGCACCCGGGAGCGGGCGGGGTCGATGTGCAGCTTCAGCCATTCCCAGGATGGGATTCGCCGGATCGTCTCAGCGCTCGGCTGCACCCACAAGTGCAGCGTTGCCCCCGGACCGGGCGCCCGCTCACCGTGGAAGTGGACCAGCCGACGGAACCCGCCGAAGGCCTCGTGACCGGTCACCTTCTGCTCGATGATGGCCGGGACCAGCGCCTCCATCACCACCCCGCCGCGACCCAACCGCCAGTGCGGGTTGCGGCGCTTCGCCTCGGCGATCAACGGGTGGCTCGGACGCCAGCCGGAGGGGTCATCGTCGGCACCGAGCATGGTCGGCAGAGCGTCCAGCACCCAGTCGGCGCCATCACCCCAGGCTTCGGCATGAATGACGCCGTCGACCAGCGGCGTCACCGCGACCGTGGCCGTCCCAACCGGGGTGCGCAGGCCGCGCCAATGGCGTCCGGCCTCGACCCGGTAGGTGGGGTCGGCAGCGCCTCGGCGCCAATGCCCCCAAACGGCGCCGACCGGGCACGGCCAGTCGGGCCGCCAGTCACGAACCGCGGGCGCCGACATGGCCGCCACTGTAACGGCGACCGCCGACACGGCTTGTCGGAGCTACCCGGCAGACTGGGCTTATGTTGCTGCACGAGCTGGTCACGACCTCGGCGGCGGTGGCGGCCACCCGCTCCCGCAACGCCAAGATCGCGCTGCTCGCCGAGCCGCTACGGGCGGCGTCGGCAGGCGAGGTGGCCATCGTCACCGCCTACCTCTCCGGGTCGCTCCGGCAGCGCCGGACGGGGGTGGGCTGGCGCGGAGTCCTCGGCCGCACCGACCGTCCGGCCATCGAGCCCACCCTGACCGTCGCGGAGGTGGACGCCGCGTTCGAGGAGCTCGCAGGCATCTCCGGGACGGGTTCCGGCGTCCGCCGCGACCGCCTGCTCGCGTCGTTGTTCGGACGGGCCACCACGGACGAACAGCGCTACCTGGCCGCCCTGGTCACCGGCGAGACCCGGCAGGGCGCGCTCGACGGGCTGGTCCTGGAGGCGGTCGCGACGGCCTTCGAGTTGCCCTCCGACCTGGTCCGGCGGGCGGCGATGTTCGCCGGCTCCACGGCAGCCGTCGCCGAGGCAGCGGCCAGCGGCGGAGCCGCCGCGGTCGCCGTCATCGGGCTGAGCGTCGGACGACCGGTGCGGCCGATGCTCGCCTCCAGCGCAAAGACGGTGGCCGAGGCGATCGCCAAGGTCGGCGGCGGCACCGTCGCCATCGACGCCAAGCTGGACGGGATCCGCGTCCAGGTGCACCGCAACTCCGACGGCGTCCGGATCTTCACCCGCAGCCTGGACGACATCACCGAGCGGCTGCCCGAGGTGGTGGCCGAAGCCGCCGCCCTCGACGCCACCACGCTGGTGCTGGACGGGGAGGTGCTGGCCCTGGATGAGGCCGGCCGCCCCCGGCCGTTTCAGGAGACGGCCGCTCGCTCCGCCTCGCAGGGGTCGACGGTCCATCTGACGGCGTTCTACTTCGACCTGCTGGAGCGCGACGGCCGCGTCCTGGTGGACGAGCCGGCCAGCGTCCGGCTGCGCGAACTGTCCGAGGTGGTGCCCAGCCAGAGCCTGGTCCGCCGGCTGGTCACCGACGATCCGGCCGAGGCGAACGCGTTCGCCGCGTCGGTGCTCGCCGACGGTCAGGAGGGCGTCGTGGTGAAGTGCCTCACCGCCCCCTACGAGGCAGGACGCCGGGGCAGCAGCTGGGTGAAGGTGAAACCCGTGCACACCCTCGACCTGGTGGTGCTGGCGGTGGAGCGGGGCAGCGGGCGTCGCCGGGGCACCCTGTCCAACATCCACCTCGGTGCCCGCGACCCCGAGACCGGCGGCTTCGTGATGCTCGGCAAGACGTTCAAGGGGATGACCGACGAGATGCTCGCCTGGCAGACCAAGCGATTCACTGAACTGGCCACTGACCAGGACGAATGGGTGGTGCGAGTGCGCCCCGAGCAGGTGGTGGAGATCGCCTTCGACGGCCTGCAGCGCTCCTCGCGCTACCCCGGCGGTCTCGCCCTCCGCTTCGCCCGCGTGGTCCGCTACCGCGACGACAAGACCGCCGCCGAGGCGGACACTATCGACCTGGTCCGGCGGCTCGCCGGGGGGTGAGGTCGCCGCTCGGCCGCGGCGCCCGCCCCCCGGGACGACCCGTGATCTTCGGAATCCACCACCCCGAAAGGCCAGGGGGTCGGCGGTCACCCTGCTAAGAGTCCCGCCAGGCCGGTCCTGAGACGTAGCAATTTTCCGCTCTGGCTCCGGCTCTCCACGAGCCACAGAATCGGCCCATGACGGAGATCACGGTTCGCCTCTACGGCCACCCCCGCCTGAGGCCACGCGTCGACCCGGTGCTGCTTGGCTTCGGCGAACTCGTCCATCCGGCTCTGGTGCTGCCGGACGAACGGCTGCGCGGACGCCTGGCAAACCCGCTCGGCCCGCTGCCAACGCTGGCGGTTCTGACCTGGCCCATCTCGGTCGACCGTGAGTCGCCGGTCGGAGTGGACCTGGTGCGAATCAAGCACACCGCCCCGTCCCAGAACTCGGCCGGCCCCTGGGGCTGCGAACTGGCCCGAGACACCACCGCCCCGTTTGACGACCACATCCCCGAGGGCGCCAGCCCGGCGACCGCCTGGTGTTTTCTCTTCCCATGGCTCAGCTTCTGCCACCCCCACTGACCGCCGGTCCGGCGGCGCCAGCCGTCCGACCGATGGTCTCGGGCGCCCTCACGGTCGCGGCGGCGATCGCCTTCGACCTGCTGATCGGGGCGGGTGACCGGACCACCGCCTGGGGCGTGACGCTGCCTGTCTGGCTGTTGCCGCTGATCACCGTTGTGGTGCATCAGTCCTTGTGGTGGCGGCAAACCCGGCCTACGGCGGTGTTCATCGCACAGTGTGGGTTCGCCCTGATCTCGCTCGCGGTCCCGCTGTACCAGCCGGTCGCGGGACTGCTGGTGGCGCTGTTCTGGGCGACCCGGCGCTACGGCGACGTCTGGCCGCTGCCCACAGTGGCACTGCCCCTGGTCGCCCACTCCTTCGCCGCCGATCTCGGAGCCCGGGGACAGCGCGCCTCCTCGGTGCAGGTGGCCAGCGTCGCCCTGGCGTTCGCGCTCTGGGGCGCGGTGGCGATCAGCGTCTGGGCGACGGCTCGACGGCTGCATCGCCACCAGCACCTGGCCCGGCGCGCCCGTGAGGACGCCGCCGAGCGGGCCCGGATCGAGCAGCGCGAGGACCACCGCCGAATCGCCCGGGAACTGCACGACAGCGTGTCGGGGGCGGTGTCGGGGGTGCTGCTGCAGGCGGCGGTGGCCGATCGGGTGCTGGCCGCCGACCCCTCCCGCGCGCACGTCGCGTTGGAACAAGTGTCCGTCGCCGGACGCCGAGCCAGCGGCGAGCTGCGGCGCCTGATGGCGGTGCTCCGGGAGGACGAGGACGATCAGCCGCCGGGACTGGCCGACCTGCCGGCGCTGGTCGCGGCGGCCCGCTCCAGCGGGCCGGTGAGCCTCACCTTGGCCGCACCAGCACCCGTCCTCGACCCGGCGGCCGACCTGGCGGCCTACCGGGTGGTCCAGGAGTGCCTGACCAATGCGGCCAAGCACGCCTCCGGCGCGCCGGTCAGGGTCGCGGTCGAGGAGACCCGACAGCAGGTCGTGGTGACCGTCTCGTCCGGCTTCGGGGTGGCTGCGGGGGCAGCCGGGTCGGGCGGCCGTGGTTTGGTCGGCCTGCGCGAGCGGATCGCGTTGGTCGGTGGCCAACTGAGCGCGGCGGCGACTCCCGAGGGCTTCGTGGTCCAGGCCCGGTTACCGGTGGCCGGCCGATGATCCGGGTGCTGATCGCCGACGACGAGCCGCTGGTCCGAGCCGGCATCGTCGCCCTGCTCGGACTGGAGGACGACCTCGTCGTGATCGCCGAGGCCGCCGATGGCAACCAGGCGGTCGCCGCCGCCGTGGTCAGCGATCCCGACGTGGTGGTGATGGATCTGCGGATGCCCGGCCTCAACGGGGTGGAGGCCACCCGGCGGATCTGCCAGGACGGCAGCAGGGCGGTGAAGGTGCTGGTGCTCACCACCAGCGACGACGCGGCCGAAGTCCACCAGAGCCTGATCGCCGGAGCGTCCGGCTACCTGCTAAAGGAGTCCGCCCCGGACGAACTCGCCCCGGCGATTCGGCGGGTCGCCGCCGGCGACGGCTGGCTCGACCCGGGGGTCACCCGCACCGTGATCACGGCCGCAGCCGCCAGCGCCCCCCGGCCCAACCCCTCAGGGGTGGTCGGACGCCTGACCCGCCGGGAGCGCGAAGTGCTGGCGCTCATTGCCGAAGGGCTCAGCAACACCGACATCGCCAACCGCCTGGTGGTCGGCGATGGCACGGTGAAGACCCACATCTCCCGGATTCTGTTCAAGACCGGTTGCCGTGACCGCGCCCAGGCGGTCGCCCTGGCCTACCGTTCCGGGTTGCTCGCCTGACATCAGGGAGGGATCCGGCGAGATCACCCCCGACCGGCCCACCCACCCCAACTGGGCAACCTCAGGCCCTCCGAGCGGTGAGCTTCAGCCCTCCCCGGGCCGTTGTCCCCCGTGGGTCATACCCGAAAGATCGGCCGAGCGGCAGATATCTGGCGCCTGCGGCCGGGCTCTTGGTGGTCAGTTCGGACGGACCGAACAAACCCACCCAAAGGAGGACACCATGTCCCGCACCATCGCCAAGACCGCCAAGGTCCTCGTCGCCGTCGCCGCGGCGGCCACCATGCCGATCCTCGCCGCAGGGACCGCCGAAGCGCATACCAGCAGCGGCTGCACCGTCGAGCCGATGACCCCGATCTTCGCCGGCTTCAACACCGCTGGCACCAAGCTGATCAACTACCGCGTCTCGGTGACCTGCACCGGCGGCCGCTCGGTCGAGATCACCCAGGAGCGCTGGGAGTCCGACGGCTGGCCCAACCCCGACGACCACCTGGGCACCTCGACCTTCAACCGCACCTTCTCGGTGACCGGGTCGACCACCATCAGCAACGTCCGGACGCTGGTCGACGGCGAACTGGGCAACGAGGAGGTCTACCAGAAGGTCCGGTTCCGGGTGACCAGCAACGGCGTCACCTCGCCCTGGACCGGCTGGCACTCCAGCGCTCAGCTCTCGATCGCCAACTGAACCAAGCACCACCACAAACCGCCGGCCCCGCCAGGGTCGGCGGTTTGGCGCGCGGATGGGCGCGGTCAGACCCGGACGACCTCGATCCCGGCCGCCTCGATCTCGGCCGCAACGGCATCGGTGATCCCGGCGTCGGTGATCAGCGTCGCGACCTCGCCGAAGCCGCAGATTCGGGCGAACGCCGTCAAACCGAGCTTGGACGAGTCGGCCAGCACGATGGTCCGCTTCGCGGCCCTGACCAGCGCCGCGTTCACCGACGCCTCGTCCTCGCGGTGGGTGTAGAAGCCGCCCGCGGCCAGGTCGATCGCGTGGACACCGAGGAACAGGGTGTCGATCGAGATCGCCGGCAACACCAGCGCCGCCAGCGGTCCGACCAGCTCGTAGGACTGCGTCCGGGCCACCCCGCCGGTGACCACCACCCGCGCTTGGGGACGCAGGGCCAGATCGTTGGCGATGTTGACCGCGTTGGTGACGACCGTCACCGGCGCGGCCTCGAAACCCGGATCCCCGGCGATCAGGATGCCGAGTTCGTGGGCGGTGGCGGTGGTGGTGCTGCCGCCGTTGAACCCGACCACGGCACCGGGCGAAACCCGGGCCACCGCCTCGCGGGCGATCGCCTCCTTTTCCCGGGACGCCCGCGGGTTCCGGTAACGCAGCGGCACCGCCCCCGTGGACGGGTTGGCGCTGGCCCCGCCGCGGGTCCGGATCAGCAACTGCTGTTCGGCCAGCGCGTCCAGGTCGCGGCGAACCGTCGCCGGTGACACCCCGAGGGCGGCCACGATGTCGTCCACGTGCGCCGATCCGCGCTGGACCACGAAGTCGAAGAGCGCCGAGAGCCGCTCCTGCCGGGTCACCACCTCACGCCTCCCGTCGCGCTGGCGGCCCCGGGTGGGTGACCAGGACGGCGCCGTGCCGACCGGGGAAGGCGGCGTGATAGTCATCCAGCCAGCGCTTCCCGAACCCCTCGGCGTCGGACGCCGACACCAACGCCCACACGCTGCCGCCGTAACCGGCGCCAAACGCCGACGCGGCCAGGGCGCCGAGCCGACGCGCCGACCCCGCCAGGTGGCGAGTCTCGGGGACCTGGTTTCCGAGCAACTCGTCCGCCGCGCCCTGGGACGCCGCCGCCAGGTCACCCAACGCGGCCAGGTCACCGGACGCCAGCGCCTCGACCGCGCGCGGCACCCACCCGAACGACTCGGCGACGAATTGCTCCAGCCGGGCGCGTTGGTAGCCCTGGGCCAGCGCGGTCAGCGGCGCCAACCGCGGGTCGTCCGGCGTCACCAGCGTGTCCCCGACCAGCGAGCGCACGGCCCCGGCCAGGCTCGCGTCCGCTCGACCCCGCACTGCGTTCCACGTCGTCAACAGCTCGCTGATCGCGAGGGAGGCTCGGTTGTAGTCCGCCAGCGCCGCCCCGGACTTCTCCGCCAGCACCCCGCTGACCGCGACCACCAGGGCCAGGCCGTCCGGCAGCGCCACCTCGCGGACAATCCTCGGCGGGTCGAACTCGGCGTGGATCACTGAGCCGTCCGAGCCGCAGAGCATCGCGGTGTGGTCCTCCGAGCCGCCGAACGTGCCCACCCCGGCCGACCCGGCCAACTCACCCCAGGTTCGGCCGTTCTCGACACAGGCCAGGTAGCCGGCCAACGCCAACGGGTCGGGGCAGTTTCGCCGCCACAGGTCCGACGAACTGAACCCGTTCAGATCGGCCAACGCCAAGGCCACCGCGCACAGCAGCGCCGACGAGGAGCTCATCCCCGAGGCGGGCGGCAGGTCCGAGGTGACCTGGGCCCAGGGCGAGCGGAAGGCCACGGCGGTGGCGAGCGTGGTCGAAGGACCGGTCACCGCGAGCTGTCCCGGTTCGGTGCTGCAGTTGCACCGGTTCGTCACCGTCTTCGTCGACCAGGCGGCCGCCTCGCAACTGCGGCTGGCGGATTACTATCGGGCCACCTACGCGGGAAAACCCGACTGGCAGGCCCGCCGCGATCTGGGGCAGTGACCTCGACGCCGCGTCCGTGGCGGGCGCGCGAGTTCCCGTCCGTCGTGCTCCGCGTCGCGGGCAGTCGCTGGTCGACACCTGCCCGGCGCGGCCCTAGGCCGGCTTCTCGATCACGGTGAACTCGACCCGGCTGCGGCGGACGAACTTCCAGACCCCGGACAGGATGCCGGCACACTCCAGAACGCACCACAGCGGCATCGCGAACACCACCAGCAGACCCTCCACCCACTGCGGCAGCACATCTGGCGAGCGTCTGCCGGCCAGCTCGTTGACGCGGAACCCCTCCCAGTACAGCCACACGTAGAAGCCGTAGTTGACCGCCCACAGCAGACCCGCGCCGATCACCGCCGGACCCAGATCGCGGTCCCGGAGCGCCCAGGCGAGGGTGATCAGCAGCACCGGGTTGGCCACCGGTGCCAACGCCCAGAGCAGCACGTTCGGCAGAATGCCGACCCGCCGGCGCAGCGGCACCACCGGGTTGACGATGAGTTCCAGCAACCCCCACATCCAGCGTTCGCGCTGTTTGACGAAGTCGCTCACCCGGGCCGGGGACGCCCCCTCGCTCCAGGCGGGCAGCCACTCACTGGCTCCCGGGTACCGGTCGCAGAGCAGCAGGGCGAACTGGGCGTCCTCGACCAGCGAGGTCGGGCCGAAGTCCCAGCCAATCTCGGCCTCGACGCTGGACCGGATCAGCAGCAACTCGCCGTGCAGTCCCGCGCGGGGCGAACCGCGCCCCGTGGTGAACGCGAAGAAGCTCAGGTCGCAGCCGGGACGGATCGCATCGGCGTACCAGGTGAGCTGGTTCCGGCTGAGCTCGCGCGGATAGGCGAGGACGCCCTGGGCTAGATGACGCGGGCGCGCGGCCCGACCCTGCCGGTCGATGAAGCCGGCCAGCTCGCCGACCGCCTCGCGACTGAGCCCGGTGTCGTCGTCCATGTGCAGCACCCAGACGTCCGGGCCGCTGTCGCCGTCCTGCTCGCGCCGCTCCAGGGCGTACTGGTTGGCCCGCGCCTTGAACCGGGTGCCGGCCGGCGTGGCGTAATCGCGGGGAATCACCACCAGCCGAGTCCCGGGTAGGGCGGCGCACAGGTCGGTCAAGGCGGGCAGGGTGTCGCAGCGTTCCTCAATCACCAGATCGATCCGGAACCGGACGAAGTGCTGCGGCAGGCGGCCCATCAATGACGTCACCACCCGGGTCAGCGCGGGTAGCGTGTCGCGACGTCCGATCGTTGGGACCACGACGATCAGGAAGGCGTCGACCCGCTCTGTCGGCCAGGGCAGCCGGGTGCGGAAACGGCGCCGAGCGACCAGGATCCCGGCCATCCCCTGCACCGTGATCACCAGCGGGAAGACCCAGGCGATGGTCGCGTACCAGCTCATCGGCCCGATCCGCCGCTCCGCGCCGGTGGTCAGCAGGATGATCGCCAAGGACGCGGCCGCACCCCAGGCCAAGGCGACCAGCCCCGGAGAATACCGCCGCGGTTGCCGCACCGAGCGACGACTCTGCAGGTCAACGCCCGGCTGAACCATCGGGGAACTCACTTCGGACCGGATGCCGTCGCGTCCGGTTGGGGTAGTTGGGGACAGGTTGCTCGGTAGGGCAAGTCTCCCAGCCGACGCGACCATTCCGGATGGGTAAGATTGCGGCCCGCCGCGGCACAGGCGAGCGCGCTCAGCCGGTCAGCGTCCAGCACCCAGAGCCGAGCCACCCCGTCATCGCCGGCCACCACGATTCTGGTGGCCGAGCCCAGGAACCCGACCGCAGACCCTCCAACGCCCGACAGCGGAATCGGTTCCCCGATCGGTTGCCCGTTGTCGACCCGCCACAACCGGACCATGGCATCCGAGCCGGTGGCCAGCAGAAGGCGTCCGTCGGGGCTGACCGCCGCCGCGGTCATCTGTTGGGCGGCTCCCAGCAGGGCCGGCCCCCGCTGGGTCGAACTGGACACGTCCCAGAGCCTCACCGTGCCGTCGGCGCTGGCCGAAGCCACCCCGGAAGAATCAGGGGTGAAGGCGAGACCCAGCACCCAGCCGCTATGCCCGGCCAGCGGCTTGCCGACCGCCTGCCGGGTGCGCAGGTCCCAGATCCCGAGCAGGCCCGCGCTTCCGGCGGAGGCCACGTAAGCACCGTTGGGGCTGATCGCCACCCTCATCAACTGTCCGAAGACCGGGGCCTCCACCACGCCCACCTGGGTCCGGGCGGCCACGTCCCACCAGCGCAGGGTCTGGTCTCGTCCAGACGACACCATGGTGGCTCCGTCCGGACTGAACGCCACACCGGTCACCTCGCCGGTGTGGCCGAGCAGCGGTCCCCCGATCTCCTGGCCGGTGGCGGCATTCCACAACCGGATCGATCGATCCGCACCGGCTGTCGCCACCAGGTCGCCCTGGGGCGAGATCGCGACCGAGCGCACCCAGCCGGTGTGGCCGGTAAGGGTGCTGGCCAGTCGGTAGCTGCCTTGGTCCAGTCGCCAGACCCGGGCCGTGCCGTCGGTGGACGCGACGGCGATAACGGCGGCGTCAGCGCCTGCGGCGAGGTCGAGGACGGGGCTGTCCGAGCCACGAAAAGTCGCGATCGGCGATGGGGTGATCGCCACCTGCCACAACCGCACCATGCCGTCGAAACCGGCCGAGACCACCCGCTGGCCGTCCGGGGTGAAGGTGACGCCGCGGACGGCGTTGGCGTGGCCCAGCAGCGGCTCCCCCACCATCTGCCGGGAACCGACGTCCCACAGTCGCGCCGTGCCGTCCCGTCCGGCGGAGACGAGCAGGCCGCCGTCGGGGGAGAAGGCAAGGTGGGAGACCTCTCCTCGGTGCCCGGTCATGGGGTCACCAACGCGCGCCCCGGTCTGGGCCGACCAGAGCGCGATCGAACCGTCCGACCCGGAGGTGGCCACCAGGGTGCCGTCGGGGCTGAAGTCCACCCCGGAGGCGAATCCCTTGTGGGCGCTGACCGCTGCCACCTGCCGCCGGGTCGCCAGGTTCCACAGGTGGAGCGATCCGTCCTGACCGGTAGCCGCCACGATGCCGGCGCCGTTCACCGACACCCCGTACCAGGCGACCCCGGAGTCGGCCATGGGTTCACCCACCTGGCGCCTCGATGACACGTCCCACACCCGGATCGTGCCGTCCTCGGACGAGCTGAGCAGCGAGCGTCCGTCCCGGGTGAAGACGATGCTGGTGACCGGACCCTGATGGCCGGTCAACCCCTCGCCGCGGGGCTGTCGGCTGCCCACGTCCCAGAGTCGGATCGTGGCGTCGGCGCTGGCGCTGGCCAACAGCGATCCGTCGGGGCTGAACGCCACCCTGGTGACCACGTCGGAGTGGCCGATCAGGGGGTCGCCGTGCTGCGTCCAGGTCTTCAGGTCCCACAAAACGATCTGGTGATCGTCGGACCCCAGCGCGAGCAGGCCACCGTCGGGGCTCACCGTGATCGACCGCACCGCCGCCGGTCGCAGCAGGAAGTGGTCCAAGGCGCGGTAGGGCCGGTCCACGGTATGGAAGGTCGCCACGGCCGCGTCCAGAAGCTGTTGTTGCGGGGCCCGCTGCAGCGCTTCCACGCCCAGCAGCAGGGCCACGTCCGGCTGGGTGCCGGCGATCCCGTACGCCTGGGCGGTGAGCTGCTGGGTCAGCGAAATGCTCGCCTGCCGGGTGGCCTCGGCGAACTGGTAGCTGGCGATTCCCGCCGTCACCACCGACGCGACCAACAGGGCCGCCAGACCCACCAGGAGCCGCCGCAGCCGACGGTTCGAGCGTTGAATCCGGCGCAGTTCACGTTCGGCCTGGGCTTCGCTGGCGGTGAGGTAGTCGGCCTCGTCCGCTTCGAGTCGATGGTGGTCGGCGAGCGACCCACCATCGCGCCAATCGACGAACTCCGCGAGCCGGACGCCCCGGAGCAGGTACGACGGGTCCCGGCCCCCGGCGATCCAGTCGCCGGTCTCCCGCTCGAGTTCGGCGCGCATCTTGAGCGAGTGCTCCTCGGCTGCGATCGCCTCGGTCAGCGGCGCCCACTGCCGGAGCAAGGCCTCATGGGTCACCTCGACGCTGGACTCGAGTCCACCGCGTCCGCTGGTCAGCAGCCGGGCCTCGGTGAAGGCCCGGACCACTCTCTGCTGCGCCTCGGTCAGCGTGGTGCTGTCGATCCGTCGGCTGACGTACTGGCCGCCCGAGTCCACCCGCACCAGGCGCAACAACGTCGACATCACCGCATCGCCATAGCCAGCCTTGGTGAGCTCGTCCAGCACTCGGTCGGCGCGGCGCTGCAGGGCGCCGACCACCCCGCCGAGCGCCTCGTACTCGGCCACGCTGATCTGCCCGCCCGCGTCGGCCCGGCGGCTGAGCTCGAACAGGGTGTGCCCGAGCAACGGCAAGGCGTCCCCGCCGGTCGTCTCCTCGACCATCCTCTCCACCAGCCCCGGCTCGAAGATCAGGCCGGCACGGGCCGCCGGACGGGCGATCACATCGGGCAGGCGGGCCCGGCTGATCGGTTCGAGCACCAGGAACTCATCGGTGCATTCGCTGATTCCGGCGCGATCCGGGGCGCTGCTCAAGAACTCCGAGCGGAGCGTGCAGACCACCCACACCGGGCTGTGTTCGATCACCGCACCGCGCAGCAGCTTCAGGAAGTCCGCCCGTTCGACCGGCCCGCAGCGGGTGATCAGTTCCTCCGCCTGATCCAGGCAGATGAGCACCTGGGCGTGGGGGGCGTCGGATGCTTCGATCAGTTCCTCGGCCAACCCGATCAGAGCCGCACTAGGGTCCGGCGCGCCCGACAATGTCTTCTCGATTTTGGCCACGCTTCGTCGGGCGCCCGCCCTCTTGAACGCCCGGGACAGGCTGACGCACAGGTTGTGCACGGGACGCGCCCCGGGGACGGCGGCCGGGACGATCAGCCAACGGTCCGTTCCGCGTTGCAGCCTGGGCAGTAACCCGGCGAAGAGGAGCGAGGACTTGCCGCTGCCCGAGGGGCCGACCAGGCTCACCCAGCGCCCACTGCCCAGGCTGGCCGAGGGTTGGAAAAGTTCGACCAGCCGGCGAATCTCGGCGTCGCGGCCGAAGAACACCGCCGCATCCTCGACGGCGAACGGACGAAGCCCGGGATAGGGGCTGCGTGCCGGATCCCAGGACAGGGAATCCTGGGGATCGATGCCCGCCTGCAGCAGGCCGGTCCAGAGCCGAAGGTAGCCGGCTTCGGCCCCTTCGGCTCCCAGGTCGACCCACTGGATGTCGGCCAGCAGCGGCAGGTCCGCCCCAGGGGTGGCTCGGACGGCGAAGACCGGGATCCCCCGGGACCGGGCCAGGGCGAGTTCGGCGAAGCACCATTGGCTGCGCACCGAAGCCGTCGTGGCCAGGAAGACCACCGCGTCACAACGCCGCATGGCGAGGTAAAGTTCGTGCTCCCAGTTCCGTCCGGCGACGAGCCCGGCGTGCGGGTCGAGGTCCAGGAACACCGCACCATAGCCGCGCTCGTGCAGCCGAGCGCTCAGGTCGTCGACCAGTTCGCGATCGGCACTGCTATGGCTGACGAAGACAGCTGGCACGGTGCCCCCCTTGTGCCACAAGAGGCGAGGACTGCGCTGAACGATACCCGCGCTACCGCCCTCTGCGGCAGACATAGGGTGGGAGACGTCGGCCGGCCCGGACCGCGCAGCTCCACGCGCCAGTTCCCGCTGCCTAGGCCGATGGAGAGGCGATCATGCTGGTGGAGGCCACGGACAGACTGCTCGCCGAGTCGGGGAACGGACCCGGTTGGCTGGCGACCGAGGGCCCCCGGATCCGTGAGCTCGGTTGGGGGCCGGCCCCGGGTACCCCGGACCTGACCGCCGCGATCCTTGCCCCGGGATTCGTCGACGTGCACTGCCACGGGGGTGGCGGATCAGCCTTCGACGAGGCCACCGACGACGCGATCGCGACCGCGCTGGCCGCGCACCGGCAGCGCGGCACCACGTCCACCGTCGCCTCCCTGGTCACGGCCGGCATCGACGACCTGGTCGACCGGGTGCGGGTGCTGGCCGGGTGGGTCGAGGTCGGCGAACTGGCCGGGATCCATCTGGAGGGCCCCTGGCTGGCGCCGGCGAAGAAGGGGGCCCACGACGCGGCGCTGCTGCTCCCCCCGCGCGCGGCGGACGTTCGGGCACTGCTGGAGGCCGGTCGCGGCACGATCCGGCAGGTGACCCTGGCACCGGAGTTGCCGGGCGCGGACGAAGCCATCGCGGTGCTGCGCGGCGCAGGCGTCGTGGTCGCGATCGGGCACACGATGGCGGACGCCGCCACCACCGGGGCGGCGATCGAGACCGGCGCGACCGGTGCCACCCACCTGTTCAACGCCATGCCGCCGTTGGACCACCGCGCCCCGGGGGCCGTCCTGGCGCTGCTGGCCGACCGGCGGGTGACCTGTGAACTGATCCTCGACGGCGTGCACGTCGACGCCAGCCTCGCCGCTTGGGTGCTGCGGCAGAACCCGGGTCGGATCGCCCTGATCACCGACGCGATGGCGGCCGCAGGCTGCGCCGATGGCCCTTACCTGATCGGTGACCTCGACGTCGCAGTGCTGGGCGGGGTGGCCCGGCTTACCAGCAGCGGCGCCATCGCCGGGTCGACGTTATTCCTGGCCGACGCGGTTCGGCTGGCGTCCGCCCAGGGCGTTCCCGCAGACCTGGCGCTGGCCGCTGCGACCTCGGTCCCCGCCCGCTATCTGGGCTTGGACGCCGGCGTTCTGCGGGTTGGCGGCCCGGCCGACCTGGTCGTCCTGGACGAGGGGCTGGTCGTCCAGAAGGTGTGCCGTCGCGGAGGCTGGCTGAGCTGAGCCGCTCAGGGGTGGTCATTCGCACGCCTCCAACAGCCCGGGCTCGGGTTATCCAGCGACTCTCGGGTTATCCAGCGACTCTCGGGTTATCCAGCGACTCTCGGGTTATCCAGCGACTCTCGGGTTATAACGCGAGAGTCGCGCGGTAAGCCGAGACTCGGGCGGGGGGACGCCATCGGCGGGTCGGCCAGCACCCGACGAAGCCTCGGCCACCAACGACGAAGCCTCCGCACCAGGAGTGAAGCGGAGGCCAGGATGGATGAAGTTGCGCGCTCGGAGGGACTCGAACCCCCAACCTGCTGATCCGTAGTCAGCTGCTCTATCCATTAAGCTACGAGCGCTCGGTGGGACACCGGGGATTGAGTCTAGTCGGCCACCCGCAAGGCAGTCCAACCGGCACCAACCCGGGCACCCTCAGTCCCGGGGCGACACGTCCTCGTCGGGAACGGTGCCCAGCAACCCCGCCACCGCGCGCGACCGGACGACCCCGTCCAGGAACGCGGCCAAGGCGTCCCCCGGCAACGCCGACGATCGCAGCCCGGTCAGACCCAGCGCCACCGCCAGCGTCCTGGGACGCTGCCGCTCCGCCTGCGTCATCGATCGGGCCAGGTCCTCGGGGCCGAAACCGGACGCGGCGGACACGCCGGACGCGGCGAGGGAGTCGTGCAACTGTCCGCGTTGCTCGTCGGTCAGCGCCACCAGCGACTCGAAGTGAGCCTGCTCAAGGGCCTGGGGCGGGGCCACCGCAAGCACATACTTGTACCGCTCGACCGAGTCGTAATCAGGGGTGCCGGGCAGGGCTGGGTAGGCGTCCCAGTCGTCCCCCGCAGTCGTGTCGGACGTCTCGTCAGCGATGCCGTCCTGGCCATCGGACGGGGGATAGGTCGACCACGGTTGCTCGCTCATGGGCTCGAATTCTGGCGGTTACTGGACCGCAACGAAACTACGGCAGGATGGGGACAGCGAAACGCTGAGACGTCCGCAATGGCGCGGACACCAAAGGAGAGACATGCCTGTCGATGCCGCCCAGATCGCCGCCGGCGCACCCGCCGACGCCCCCGAGGAACTGGTCACCTGGGTCACCGGAGTCGCCGAACTCACCCAGCCCGACTCCGTCTATTGGTGTGACGGTTCGGTCGAAGAGCGCGACCGCCTCTGCCAGGAGATGGTGGACTCGGGGACGTTCATCACGTTGAACCCGGAGAAGCGGCCCGGCAGCTACCTGGCCCGCTCGGCCCCGTCGGACGTGGCCCGGGTCGAGTCCCGCACCTTCATCTGCTCCGAGCGTGAGCAGGATGCCGGTCCGACCAACAACTGGGCCGATCCCGCGCAGATGAAGCAGACTCTGGCTGGACTGTTCAACGGCTGCATGCGCGGCCGGACGATGTATGTGATCCCGTTCTCGATGGGCCCATTGGGCGGCACCATTTCCAAGCTCGGTATCGAGGTCTCCGACTCGCCCTACGTCGTGGTGAACATGCGGATCATGACCCGGATGGGTGCCGAGGCGCTGCGGCACATCGCCGCCGGCGAGTACTGGGTGCCCGCGGTGCACTCGGTCGGCTACCCGCTGGTCGACGCCGACGGCAACGCCCGTCCCGACCTGGCTTGGCCGTGCAACGACGAGAAGTACATCACCCACTTCCCCGAGACCCGCGAGATCTGGTCGTACGGCTCCGGTTATGGCGGTAATGCGCTGCTCGGCAAGAAGTGCTACGCGCTACGGATCGCCTCGGTGCTGGCCCGGGACGAAGGCTGGCTGGCCGAGCACATGCTGATCCTCAAGATCACCGGCCCGGACGGCCGCGAGTACCACCTCACCGCCGCCTTCCCCAGCGCCTGCGGCAAGACCAACCTGGCCATGCTGCGCCCCACCATCCCCGGCTGGAAGGTCGAGACGGTCGGCGACGACATCGCCTGGATGCGCCAAGGCGAGGACGGTCGGCTGTACGCGATCAACCCCGAGGCCGGCTTCTTCGGGGTCGCTCCCGGCACCTCGCAGAAGACCAACCCGACCGCCCTGGACTCCCTCGACCATGACACGATCTTCACCAACGTGGCCCTGACCGATGACGGGGACGTGTGGTGGGAGGGTCTGACCGAGGAGAAGCCGGCCCATCTGATCGACTGGCGCGGCAACGACTGGACGCCCGAGTCCAGCACCCCCGCCGCCCACCCGAACAGCCGGTTCACCGTCCGGGCCGACCAGGCCGCCTCCATCTCGCCGAACTGGGAGGACCCCAAGGGCGTCCCGATCGACGTGATCCTGTTCGGCGGGCGGCGGGCCTCCAACGTCCCGTTGATCTCGGAGGCCTACTCCTGGGAGCACGGCGTCTTCGTCGGCGCCACCGTCTCGTCGGAGCAGACTGCGGCCGCCGAGGGCTCGGTCGGCGACCTTCGCCGCGACCCGTTCGCGATGCTGCCCTTCTGCGGCTACAACATGGCCGACTACTGGGCGCACTGGCTGAAGGTCGGGGCCGCGCTCGGCGACAAGGCACCCCGGATTTTCCAGGTGAACTGGTTCCGCAAGGGTGCCGACGGCTCCTGGCTGTGGCCGGGCTTCGGCGACAACTCGCGTCCGATCGAGTGGGCGTTGCGCCGGGTCAACGGCGAGGTGGACGCCGACGACGCCATCTCCGGACGCCTGCCCCAGCCTGGCGACCTCAACGTTGACGGGTTGGACCTCGCCGAAGGCCAACTGGACGCGCTGTTCGCGCTCGACCCCGAAGCGTGGGCGGTCGAGGCCGACCTGACCGAGGAGTACTTCGCCAAGTTCGGCGACCAGGTGCCGGCGGAGCTGAACGCCGAGCTGTCCAAGCTGCGCGAGCGGATCGGGAACGCCTGACCCGTCGTCCCGGCGTCCGGTCGACTCAGTCCGCGACCGGACGCGGGAAGCGGGCCAACGCCGCCAACCGGGCCGCGCAGGCCTCGCGGATGGTGTCCTCGGCAGTGTCCCGCAAGCCCTCCTTCAGCACCGGGTCGGTCGCCGACACGATCGCGAAGTAGAAGCCGGAGAACACCCCGAGGAAACCGGCCACCCGCAGGTGTTCCACGGTCAGCGCGTATCCGTGGTGGATGGTCTCCCAGGCCAGCAGCACCTTCGGCGGCCCGGACGCCCAGGCCTTGACCACCTCGGTGTTCGCCACCAGGACGCCAAAGACGGTGAAGAACGCGAACACGGCTGCGGCGATCACCGTGGCCAGGGTCAGCCGTGAGATCACGGCGACCAGCCGGAGGCTGCTCTCCTGTTCCCGGGTCAGCGGACAATCGACCGGGGCGTCCAGGCCGATCACGTCCGCCAGTGGCGTGTCGAGCAGTTCCCGGCGCAGGTCGTCCACCGACTCGAACCGCGCCAGAGCGTCCAGATCGAGGTGGCTGCGGCTGGCCAGGAACACCCAGCTGAGCAGGACGAACAGCGCCAACGCCATCCAGTAGCCCCAGCCGTCGAGCCGGCCCAACGATTGCCACAGCTCGCCGGTGAAGAAGAAGAAGCCGACCACGCCGAGCAGCAGCGGCAGCGCCCGGCCGAGCGCACTCCCGGCCACCATGAATGACGACACCACCTGGCGTCGCAGCCAGGCGCCGACGCCCCAGATGCTGGAGTTGATGGTGACGGTGATCAGGCCGAGCAGGATCAGCTGGCCGATGATCCAACTCGCCGAGACCACGGCCCGGTTGATCCAGGCGTTGAGGCCCAGTCCGAGTTCGTCCTGTGCCGAACCCGGTGCCGCGAAGGCCGCCAGCGCCGGGATCAGGACGAAAGCCACCCGCTCCGCCCACCCCACCTTTGGTAGCGCCAACACCGGGCGGCGCCGGACCAGGTTGGAGATCGGCCAGTACGCGATCACGATGGCGGCGGTGAGCGCCGCCAGCCAACCGTCGGAGGTGGACGAGTCGCTCGGCAACAGCAACGGGGAGACGACCATCACCGCCAGAACGGCCAGCAGGGTGACCAACAGCCGCAGGTTGGAGTTGCCAGTCGTGATTGAGGTGCCGTCCAGCAGCGGGGTGAAACCGCGACCGGCGAACCAGCGACGGATCTCGCGGGCGGTGACGGGGGTGGAACTCACCGGCCGAGCGTAGCGGGGCGTCGACGGGGTCGGCGCCCGGGGGTGCGGCCCAATTGCACAGTTTTGATCTAGGATGACTTTCAGCACTCAATCAAAACAAGGGGATACTGTGGAAGCAGTCGTCAGCGATGCGCTCGCGGAGGTCCTGAGGGGTAGACGGGCATCCGACCTCGAGTCGGTCACTCTCGATTTCAAGACCGTGGGCCGGTCTATTCCCGACACCCTGAAGGACCTCGCAGAGGCCGCCACGTGCTTCGCGAACTCGCAAGGCGGCGTCATAATCGTCGGCGTTCGCGATGACGCAAGCGGAAAGGCGGCGTTCGTCGGGTCGGCGCTGGATCCGACCAAGACCGTGGGGCGCATCTATGAGCTCACCGAGCCGGGCCTGATCGTCATCGCTGAACCCATCGACTATGCCGACACCACCCTCACGCTGATCACGGTTCCGCGGAGCCCCGACATCCACCAGGTTGGGGGACGCGCGACCGAGCGCATCGCCACCTCCTGCCGAGCCATGAGCGCGACCAGGATCGGCATCGTCTTGTCGGATCGACGCGGCGACGACTGGTCTGCCAAGAACTCCGGCGTAGCGCTCGAGGCGGTGAACCCGGTCGCGGAGGCGATCGCTCGGGAACTGCTCGGTCAAGCCTCCGATGCCGAGCGGGCCTCCTGGGCCCGCCTTCCTTGGCCCGACGTGTGCCGGCGCCTCGGGGTGGCGATCGACGGGCAGTTCACCAACGGCGGCGCCCTGCTGTTCACCGACACCGGTCGAACCCACGCTCAATACGTCCGGCGCGCGGCGAACTCCGGCCTGCTCGCGGCCAACGACTCCATCCGGGGCTCCGGCGTCAGCGCAATCCGCCGCTGTCTCGAACTGATCGAGAGCCGGATCGAGCGAACCGCGATCCTCACCTCCAGCGGACAGCAACTGTTGATTGGAGAGCTGCCGGACGTCGCCGTGCGCGAGGCGGTCGTCAACGCTTTCATGCACCGTGACCACCGCACCCCGGAAGTCATCCAGCTCGAGCACACAGCCAGTCGCCTCAGGATCACCTCCCCCGGAGGCTTCGTGCCTGGTGTCACTGTCGACAACGTTTTGACCGTGTCGTCACGGTGCCGCAACCTCTCCCTCTCTCAAGCGATCCGCTCACTGGGACTCGCAGAATCCGCCGGTGTGGGCGTGGACCGTATGTACGCGTCGATGACAGCGATCGGCCACCGGCCACCCTCCTTTTCCACCGATGGCGTGACCGTCGCAACGTCGCTTCAGGGCGGACCGCCCAACGAACCAGTGGCCCGCTTCGTCGCCGCCCTCCCTGAGGACCGCCGAGGAGACCCCGACACCCTGCTGATCCTGACCTACCTCCTCGACCACCGGACCACGTCAGCCGTGCGGATGAGTCGCCTCATGCAGAAGTCGGAGACGGAAACAGAGGCCAAACTGCTCGAGCTGTCGGCTCCCGGTGGAGCGCTCGTCGAGCGGACAGCAGATACCGCCAGGAGCAGGCGCGGCGAGTACCGCCTGGTTGGAGAGGCCATCCGTGCGCTCGGTCCCTCGATCTCCTACCGGGCCAGGTCAGGAGACGACACGGATCGAAAGATTGGGACGATCGTCGCCGAAGCGGGGACCGTCACGGGACGAATAGTCCAGAGCATGTTCGATGTCCAACCCGCGACTGCCTCCCGCATCCTGTCAGATCTCGTCGACCGAGGGATTCTCACCAAGACCAGCAAGGCAACCCGAGGACCCGGCGTTACCTACGGGCCCGGACCAAAGTTCCCCACGAGACACCGCCGACACCCGGACCCCCATACCGACGATCCGCCCCTCTTCGATGTCGAGTGACCAGGAAGGCGCGCTCTCAGAGCGAATGCGTGGCCAGTGTGCCGGACGAATCGTCTGGTGCCTTCCTCGGCGTTCCTCACCGTCCGGGCCAGAGGCGTGTTCGATTCTCAGACGGGGATGGCGTTGAGACTGGAACGGAGACTCCGCCCCCAGGACACGGAAACGCCCCTGCCGAGAACTCTCGACAGGGGCGTCCGTGACGGCGGAGGTGCGGGGATTTGAACCCCGGATCGGGTATTAGCCCGAAACCCGCTTAGCAGGCGGGCGCCATAGACCGGACTAGGCGACACCTCCTCACCGAGGTGAAAGCGTACATGAACCTCGCGCTCCGGCTCACCGGGAGCCGGGCCGGCCGAAGTCAAGCCTCAACCCCGGAATGTCGCCAGTTCAGCCGACTGCGTAGAATCTCCTCGATTCAGCTCGAAGGAGTCCCCATGTCGTCCGGTCACCCCAGCCGTGCGGCATCGGAGCACGCCCCCAGACGGGCCGCTGGCGAGGCGCCCACCTCCCACGCCGCCCCCCGCCGCGGCGTGGTCGATCACGACTTCGGACCGGCGATCGCCTGGACCGTCCTGGGCACCCTCATCCCCGGCCTTGGCCTGATCAGGGCCGGACGGCGGGTGGCCGGCGGCCTCGCGCTCCTGGTCGCGGCCGGAATCGTGGGAGTCCTCGGCTGGGTGATCGCAGGCGGCAGATCCCGCATCGCCACCCTCGCCCTCAACCCCAGCGTCCTGATCGGCCTGGCGATCGGGCTGCCGATCATCGCCCTCGGCTGGGTGACCGTGATCGCAGCGACCCACCTGGCGCTGCGACCGGAGGTGGTGAAGACCGCCCAGCGGATCGGTGGCGGCGCGCTGGTCACCCTGCTCTCGGTGCTGGTCGCCACACCGCTCGCGGTCGGCTCTCAGTACAGCTACCTGTCGGCGTCCCTGGTGACCACGATGTTCTCCGACGAGCCGGCCGACCCGACCCAACCCGAACCCTCCGAGGCCGCTGACCCGTGGGCCAATAAGCCCAGGTTGAACGTCCTGGTGATCGGGGGCGACACCGAGAAGAAGCGCGACCCCTCGCTGGGCCTGCGAGCCGACAGCGTGATGGTGGCGTCCATCGACACCCGGACCGGCGCCACCACGCTGTTCTCGTTGCCGCGACAGACCGCACGGATCCCGTTCCCGGCCGACTCCCCGCTGCATCGCTACTTCCCGAACGGCTTCACCAACGGCAACGGCGCCGACCCCAACTACTTCCTCAACGCCATGTACAACGAGATCCCGCCTCGGCTGCCCGCCGGACTGCTCGGATCCCGGGTGAAGAACGTGGGCGCCGAGGTGATGAAGATCGGGGTCGGCGAGGCGCTAGGCCTGGGCAAACTCGACTACTACGTGGCGTTCAGCATGGACGGGTTCAAGGCCTTCATCAACGCCGTCGGTGGGGTCACGCTCAACGTCAACTACCGGATCCCGATCGGCGGAAAGTCCAGCGAGGGCGTCCCGCCCACCGACTGGATCGAGGTCGGCAAGAACCAGCACATGGACGGGCGCCGCGCCCTCTGGTACGCCCGCGGCCGCTACAGCCTGGACGACTACAGCCGCATTGAGCGGCAGCGCTGCGTGATCAACGCGGTGGTGGAACAGACCAAGCCCGACGTGGTCCTGACCCGGTTCAACGCCATCGCCGCTGCCGGCGCAAACAATGTGATCACTGATGTGCCGCGCTCGAAGCTTCCGGCCCTGCTGGAACTGGCGTTCAAGGTCAAGGAGACCAAGCTGCACAGTGTGGTCTTCAAGCCCGGAGTCGCTGGCTGGGTGAGTGCCAATCCGGACTGGCCGGCGGTTCGGAAGCGGGTCCAGGCGGCGCTCAAGGAGACCGCAGCCGAGGTTGAGGCCGGCCCGACCCCGAGCGCAACCACCAGCCCTTCGTCCAGCAAGACGCCGACGAAGACTCCCACCGCGTCCCCGACCACCAAGTCGGAGAACCTCGAGGATGCCTGCGCCTACCATCCCGAGGACTACAAGAAGCCCTGATCGGTCACCGTTGCGGCGCGGCCGCTGCCGCAGCGGGCTTGGCCGCAGCGGCCGGGCGCCCGGGAGGTAGGTCAGCGTCCGCCGTCAGTTGCGGTAGCCCCGGTGCCGATCCAACAGGTGACCGAGCCGCTCCCCCAGCACGTCGAGGGTTCGCTCGTCGGCCACGTCAACGGCCAGTGCGCCCTCCCCCTCGGCGCGGTAGAGGGCCAGTCGTCCCGGCTCGCGGGTGACTCGCTTGATCTGCGCCCACGGCAGGTGCTGCTCCCCGGCCGGCCCAGCGATGCGCAGGCCCTGCTCGTCGGCCTGCACTCGGAGCCGGGTGACACGCCACCGGACCAGCACGGCCACGGCGAAAGCCACCCCGGCAACCATGAGGAGCCAACCGAGAATCGACACCGGTAGCCACCCCGCCTGTCCGCCGACGACGATCGATCCCGCCCCGAGCAACGACGCCGCGCCGCCGATCAGCAATGCCCGCAACGGCGGGCCGGGAATCACCAGGTCGAGCCCACCCGGGGCCGAAACGCCGTCCACGCGGCGAGGGTGGGATTCGAACCCACGGAGCGTTTCCGCTCGGCCGCTTTCAAGGCGGCTGCACTAGTCCACTATGCGACCTCGCCCAACCGGGACAGATTACCGAAGATCAACGCCGTCCCGGACTCGTCGGGCACCGACGTCAGCGGACGTCCCCTCCACCTGACAGGCTGGACCCATGCGAGCGGTGGTCATGGACGGCTTCGGCGACGAGTCGGTGCTGCGGATCGGTGAGGTGGCCAGGCCCGAGCTTCGTCCCGGGCAGGTGCTGATCCGGGTGTCCGCGAGCGGTGTGAACCGGGCCGATCTGCTGCAACGACAGGGGCACTACCCGCCCCCCGCGGGGGAATCCGACGTGCTGGGCCTCGAAGTCTCCGGGCTGATCGCCGAGGTGGCCGAGGGCGTGGTGGGCTGGCGGCCGGGAGACCCCTGCGTGGCGCTGCTCGCGGGGGGTGGCTACGCGGAGTTTGTCGCGGTGCCTGCCGGGCAGGCGATCCCGCCCCCACCAGGAGTGGACCTGATCACGGCTGCCGGAATGCTCGAGGTGGCCGCCACGGTGTCCTCGAACGTGCCGCCTGAGCTGCTCGGCCCCGGCAGCAACTTCCTGGTCCACGGCGGCGCCGGCGGTATCGGGACGTTCGCCCTCCAGTACGCCCGGTGCTTCGGCGCCACGGTGATCACGACCGCGGGTTCTGCGGCCAAGCTCGACTTGTGCCGCGAGCTCGGCGCCGATCTGGCGGTGGACTATCACGGGGACTGGCGAGCCGAGATCGCTGCCTACGCCCCGTCCGGTGTGGACGTGATTCTGGACGTGATCGGCGCCAAATACCTGGAGGCCAACGTGTCTTTGCTGGGCCCCGACGGCCAGCTGGTGGTGATCGGCCTGCAGGGTGGCCGCCGCGGCACCCTCGACCTGGCCACGCTGTTGGCCAAGCGCGGGACGATCACGGCGACCAGCTTGCGGGGTCGTCCGGCCGACCAGAAGGCGGCGATCTGCCGCCGGGTGCTGGACGAGGTCTGGCCGCTGGTCGCCGAGGGCCGAATCAGGCCCGCCCCTGAAACCCGGTTCCCGTTGGCCCAGGTCGCCGACGCCCACCGCCACCTCGCCTCCGGCGAGAACATCGGCAAGGTGATCCTGGTCCACTGACCCGCCGCGGGGGGAGTTGCGGGGTCAGAGGCGTCTGCCCTCCGGACACGACCGAGGTAGCGCCCCGGTCAGGAGCGCCAGGTCGTCCACAGGCGGGCATACTCGCCTCCGGCCGCAAGCAACTCGTGATGCGAGCCCAACTCGGCGATCCGTCCGTCGATGACCACCGCGATCCGGTCGGCGTCGTGGGCGGTGTGCAACCGGTGAGCAATCGCCACCACCGTCCGATCGGCCAGCAAGGCAGCCATCGACCCCTCCAGATGCCGGGCCGTCCGCGGGTCGATCAGCGAGGTCGCCTCGTCCAGGACGAGGGTGTGCGGGTCCGCCACCACCAACCGGGCCAACGCCACCTGCTGGGCCTGGGCCGGGGTCAACTGCGTCCGGCCATGACCGAGCGTGGTGTCCAACCCGGACGGCAGCCGCTCCACCCAGTCCAGGGCGTCCACCGCCCGGAGCGCATCCCGCACCGCCGCGTCGCCGTGTTCGGCGGTCAACTGGGTGTCCCTGGCCAGGACGATGTTGTCGCGAACGCTGCCCACGAAGACGTGATGCTCCTGGGTGACCAGGGCCACCTCGGTGCGCAGCACGTCCAGCGGCAGGGTCATCAACTCCACCCCGCCCACGGTCACCGAGCCGGTCCGCGGCCGGTTGATCCCGGCCAGCAGTCGACCCAGGGTCGACTTGCCCGATCCCGACGGGCCGACGATCGCCAGCCGCTCGCCGGGGGCGAGTTCCAGATCCACCCCGTGCAGGACGTCGCGGCCCTCTCGATAGGCGAACCGCAGGTCGTGGCCAACCAGGTCGGTGCCCGCCGGACGCTCCTCGCCCGCCGTCCGGTCGTCCGGCACCTCGGCGACGCCGAGCAGCCGGGTGGTCGCCGCCAGCCCGATCTGCAACCGGTCGGCCACCTGGATCAACCGATCCAGCGGCTCCACCAACTGCTGGACGTAGATGGCCGCGGCCGTGATCTGGCCGATGGTCACCCAGCCCTGGCCGTACCCCCAGGTGCCCAGTAGCACCACCGCCACCAGCGGCAACTGATAGGAGGCGTCGAGGAAGATGAACAGCAGGTTCCGCAGCGTCATCGTGTACCGCTCGGCCTCGTTCGACTCGGCGATGTCGTGCTCGCCGATCTCGATCCGCCGCTCGTCCAGCCGCAACGCCTCGACCGTCCGGGCGCCTTCAACGGTCTCGGTCATGGTCGAGTTGATCTGGGAGTAGCTCCCCGACTCGGTGATGTAGCCGGGCATCGCGCGGCGCAGGTAGACCGCGGTGATCACCACCAGGACGGTCAGCGAAATCGCGAGCGGCAAGGCCAGGAACCACGAGTTCAGCACCATGGCGAGCAGGCTCAGCACGGTCATCACGACCGACATCACCAACTGCGGGAACGCCCAACGAACGGACTCGCTCATCTTGGAGACGTCGGAGGTGATCCGGGTCAGCAGGTCGCCAGAACTCGCAGACTCGATCCGGCCCAGCGGCAGCCGCAGCACGGTTCGGACGATCGCCTCACGGGCCGCGGCCAGCAGGTCGTAACCGAACACCGCCGACGCTCGACGGGCGGCGAAGGTCAACGCGGCCTGCGCCAACACCACGACCACCACGCTCAGGATGATCGAATCGACCACCGCGACCGGCGTTCCCCCGGCGGCGACCTGGTCGACCAGCCCACCGAGCAGTCGGGGGACGATCAACCCGGCCACCGCGGCCAGGACGTTGAACGCGACCACCGCGATCAACAGCCCGCGCCGGGTCTTCAGTAGCTCGCCGACGAACCCGAATGCCTTGTCGTTGGCGGCCACGGGAAGGCCGCGCTCGGGGTTGCGCGATGCGGCGAAGAAGTCCTCGGCTCGCCGCTGCCGAACCCGGAACCGGGTGGCCAGGTGGCGCAACCGCGCCCTGGGCTCGCCCAGGAAGGCGATCAGCCGCCGGTCCTCGGGCAGGCTGAGTTCGGGCGGGAGCACGAGCCGATTGGGGTCGTCCGACCAGGTGGAGGCCGAGTCGGCCAACAGGTCATCACGGGTTAGCGTCATCGTCATCCTCCATTCCTCGATTGACCACCGACCGGTAGTCGGCGTTGGTTCGGACCAGTTGCTCGTGACTTCCGCTGGCGACGATCCGGCCGTCGCTGAGGAAGGCGACCCGATCCGCGTCATGCAGCAGCAGCGGCGAGGCGCTCATCACCACCGTCGTGCGGCCCGCGCGGTGGGAGGGCAGCCGCGAGGCGATGGCCGCCTCGGTGTGCGCGTCCACCGCCGAGGTGGGTTCGACCAGGACCAGCACGGCCGGGTCAGCCAGCAGGGCCCGGGCGAGCACCACCCGCTGCCGCTGACCGCCCGAAAGTCCCCGGCCCTTCTCGTCGATGCGACTGGCCCAGCCCTCGGCGAGGGCGCCGTACACGTCCTCGGCGGCTGCCGCCCGCAGCGCCGCCTCCGCCTGGTCGCGGCGGTGGGTGCCGTGCGGGTCCAGCGCCTGCTGGAAGGTGCCGGCGAACAGTTGACTGGAAGTGTCCGACACCAGCACCCGGGCCCGCAGCGATTCCAGCGAGTAGTGCTGGTAGTCCACCCCGTCGGCGCTCACCCCCCAGGGCAGGCCACCGGTCTCGGCGTCGGCTCGGGCGGCCAACAGCCGCTGCCGCTCCTTCTCGGCCCGAGCGCGCTTGGCGGCGCGTCCCTTGAGTTCGTCCTCGTCCTCGTCGGCGGTGAGGCTGTTCCCCGGCAGATAACGGCCGAGGCGATCGGCTAGCGCGGCCGAGGCGTCGGGGTCGGCGCTGACCACGACCAGGAACTCCCCCGGCTCGACCGCCAGCCCGGACGCGTCGTCGAACAGTCGCGGATTGGGGCCGACCTCGTCCGACCCGTCGGACCAGGGCAGTTCAGCGCCGAGCAACGCGATCGTCTTGCGGGCCGACACCAGTCCCTGCACCCACTTCTCGGCCAGCTCGAACAGCGTCTGCAGCGGCCACACCATGAAGATCGCGTAGCCGACGAAGCTGATCAGCTCGCCGATGGTGAGGCGTCCGGCCAGCATCTCGTGCGACCCGAGCCAAACCAGGATCACCAGCAGCAACCCCGACAGCAGCACCGACAGCATCTCGACCACCGCTTGCCAGGTGCCGGCGGTCACCCCCAGGTGCCGGACCCGCTGGGACTGCGCGGCGTAGTTGTCACCGAAGGTCTTCTCGCCACCGATCCCGCGCAGGATGCGCAGCCCGGCGACGATGTCGGTGGCCATCGAGGTCAACTCGCCGTTCTGGGTGCGCTCCGCGGTCTGGGCGGCGTTCAGGGGACGAAGCACCGGAGTCGCCGCCGCCACCAGGAGTGGCGCGGTGACCAAGACGACCAGGCCGAGCAGGCCCGAGGTACTCATCATCAGCGCCGCCACCACCGCGAAGGCGCCGAGGGCGCCGATCGCGCGGGCGACCACCTCGAAGGTTGCCCCGAAGGTGTTGGAATCCGAGGAGGAGATGCTGAGCACCTCGCCGGTCGGCAGGCGGCGGTTCAGCACGTGACCGAGTTGAACCGACTTCCGGGTGACCAGCTTCTGGGTGCCGTAGAGGGCGATCAACCAACCCCGGACGGCCAGCGTGTGCATCACGATGCCGCTGGCCGCGCCGAACAGGATCACCACCGCAAGCAGTCCCGCCCACCCAGCGGTGGCCCAGGGGTCGCCGGCGATGATGCCGACGTCGATCGTCCGGCCGAGCAGGTAGGGACTGAGGGCGCTCGGCAGGAACCAGGCCAAGCCCCACAGCGACAAAGCTACGAGCACGTCCCATTGCACCCGCAGCATCCACAGCAAGAACCTTGCTGGGCTGCGGGTGTCCGGCCGGGCGGTTTCGGCGCGCGTGTAGGCGTCGATCCGTGGGGGGAAATCGTGCATAGCCGACCAACGTTACGCGCGCTCTCGCCCGCTGTCGACTTGAATCGACACCAGGTTGTCAGGGTTCCCGACACCCTCGGTGTTGGGAGTTGCGGAGGCCGAGGCGGCGCCTCGCCCGGCGTGGGGTCGTACCGTCCGCCCCGAACGGAGCATCATGGGACTAGCGCCGTTACCAAAGGAGGTCCCGGTCGTGACCCAAGTGGTGCCGATTCTGCGAGTCAAGGACGTCGACGCGTCCCTCGCCTGGTGGACCAGACTCGGCTTCGAACAGGAGTTCACCCACGTCTTCGAAGGGACCATCCCCCGCTTCATGGGGATCCGACGGGACGCAACCTTGATCTACCTCTCCGAGCACGCCGGCGACGCCCACGATCCAGCGCTGGTCTACCTGTGGGTGGGCGACGTGGATCGATTGGCCGCCGAGTTCGGCGTCGGCGTGGAGCAGAACCCGTGGGCCCGCGACTTCGAGGTGACCGACCCCGACGGCAACCGGGTGCGGGTCGGCACCAAGGAGATCGGGCAGTCAGCCTGAGGACGCGGGCCTGGACGCCGGGGACCATCAACGGGGCTCGGCAACAGCCGGGACCGGTCAGCGCAGAAACAGCGCCCGTAGCCGGTGCGCCGCGAACCAGAGCCCGCCGACCGACATGATCACGAAGTAGCCGACGTGGACGATCGTGAGGCCGTCGAAGACCCCCAGCGACAATTGCCGCATCAGCTCCACCCCGTGCCACAGCGGCATCATCATCACGAACCACTGGACGAAGACCGGGTAGACATCGATCGGGAACAGGGTGGCCGAGAATAGGAACATCGGCAGCAGCACGACGTTGATCAGATCCATCTGTTGGAAGGTGGAGAAGTAGCTGGTCACCGCCATGCCCACGGCGGCGAACCCCATGGCGATCAGCAACGCGACCGGCACCATGGCCAGGGCCCACAGCGAGGTCGTGATCCCGAGCAGCGCCATCACGCCGAGAAAGCCCAGGGAGTACAGAAATCCCCGGAACAGCGCCATCGCGATCTCTCCGGCAGCGACATCGATCGGCCCGAGTGAGGTGGACAGCATCGCCTCGTAGAGCCGGGCGAACTTCATCTTGAAGAAGACATTCCAGGTGGAGTCGTAGATGGCGCCGTTCATCGCCGAGGTGGCCAGCAGCGCGGGTGCGATGAAGGCCAGATAGCTCATCGGTCGCCCGTCCGGACCGGCCACCTGACCGACCAGGGCGCCCATGCCGAACCCCATCGACAACAGGTAGAAGACCGGTTCGAAGAAACCCGAGACGATGATCGTCCAGTTCTGGTTGCCGATCACCTTGAAGCCGCGCTCCAGTACCGAGCGGACATTGCCGCCGTACATGCCCTTGAGGACGCTCACGTGGTCAACCT
>CAYVOW010000021.1:0-32018 GCA_964453585.1 uncultured Micropruina sp. | reverse complement strand
CCGACCGGACAACGCTGCGAATGGGGTGCCTTCACGTGTTCCACCCTAGAACCCACCCCTGACACAAAAAGCACCACAAGCGCCTCTTTGACCAGGGGCGATAGAGATAGTATCGAACAGGTGAGCGAGTCTGACTCTATCCCCGAGCACCGCGCATGGGTCCTTGCTTTCGCTCATCCGAGAGGCCGGCCGTCCCAGGCGCGCCACGCCCGGTGGCCAGGGAGGAAGCGGGCGACATCGACACGCTGTCGATGAGCCCGGCCAGGCCAGCGGCGCCAAGGCCGAAGCTAGCGCGAGGTCAGTGTGCTGAACGCCTTCGCCCACAGCGGGGCAGCCCGGCGCCCCTCGGCCTCAGCCGCGTCGGCGCGCCGCGCCAGCCGCTCACCCAGCGCCGTCCCGATCCAGCGCAGCGGTTCGGGCTCCCAGCGGCGTGAGGCGTGTCCGACCCACGGCAATGCGACCAGTTCCGTGTGCCGCTCACAGATCAGATCGGCCAGCGTCCGCCCGGCCAGGTTCGTCAGGGTCACTCCGTCGCCGGAGTAGCCGCCAGCCACCGCCAGGCCGGCCCCCCGGTCGTAGCGGACGCTCGGCATCCAGTCGCGCGGCACGCCGAGCACCCCGCCCCACACATGACTGATCGCCGCGTCTGCGGTCTGGGGCAGCACCGACACCATCACCTCGCGCAGGAACTCCCGCATCGCCGGCAGCCCTCGGATGGGGTCGTCGATCCGGCTAGCGAACCGATAGGGCGCCCCGCGCCCGCCGAACGCGATCCGGTCATCCGCCGTCCGCTGGGCGTAGAACAACTGCCTCCGGAAGTCCTTGAACGCGTGCCGCTTCGCCCAGCCGATGGACGCCCAGGTGGCGGCATCCAGCGGCTCGGTCGCGATCAGGGTGGAGCGGACGGGCAGTCGGTCCCGGTGGTGCCCGGCGAGCCAGGTCGCGTAGCCCTCCACGGCCAGCACCACCACCTCGGCACGCACCCGGCCGTGATCGGTGGTGACCGTCCCCTCCTCGATGCCGGTCACCGCCGTGCCCTCGACAATCCGGACGCCCCTGCGCTCCACCGCGTGCGCCAGACCACGGGCCAAGCGGGCGGGTTGCAGGACTCCGCAGCGGGGAGTGAACAGGCCGGCCAGTGCGGTGGGAGAGTCGATCAGGGAGCGCGCCTCCGTGCCGGTCAGCCGGCGGAGCGCGGCCTCTTCGCGCCCCCAGCGCCGAGCGGTGGCCAGGTCGTGCTCCAGGGTCGCCACCTGGGCGGGGTCGGTGGCGATCTCAAGGTAGCCGTCCACCGCCAGCTTCGCGTCGATGCCCTCGGCCGCGCACACCCGAGCCAACTCGGCCAGGGTGTCGTTCACCGCGGCCTGCCAGGCCAGGGTGGCGTCGCGTCCGTGGCGGCGGGCGATCGCGTCCCAGCCAAGCGGCAGGATCGTGGACGCCCAGCCTCCGTTGCGTCCGCTGGCACCCGCCCCCGAGGTGTCCCGTTCGACGACCACGATCCGTAGTCCCGGATCCCGGTGTCTTAGGTAGTAGGCGGTCCACAGGCCGGTGAAACCAGCGCCGACGATCACCACGTCCGCGTCGGAGTCGCCAGCCAACGGCGGACGACGCAACTCCCGCTCACCGGCGGGCAGGTCGTCCCACCACAGCGAATCCAACTGCCCGCCGCCAGGAACCGTCACCGGCTCATCATGGCCGCCGGACCCAGCGGCGGCAACGCGTCAGTCAGTCGCCCCTGGACCGCCGTCGGCGAGCAGCCACAGGCCCAGCGGGGAGACCGCTTGCACGTCCAGCAGGACCTGTTCGAACTGCTCCGCCAACTGCGGAGCCGCCTCGCGCAATTCTGGTAAACCGATCAACAGCAACCCCGGACGAGCACCCACCACCTCCGCGTCGGTGAGCAGATCAACAAGGGCGTCCCAGTTGCGGCCGAACCAGTCCGGAAACTCCAGATCGTCGGCCAGCGCCGCCATCAGCCCGGCCTTGTCCACCACCGCGCCCAGATCGATCGGTGCCAACTGAACCCCGGCCGAGGCCGCCTCCAGCCGAGCCTCGGTGTCGGCTGGCAGGATGCCCGGCTGAGCCGGCTGGCTGAACAGTCCCGTCATGGACGAATCCTCCGGAAGGTGCGGTAGTGGTCGGCGGTGTAGTAGCACTCCGCCACGCTGGTCCGCGGCTGACCCCCACAGACGATCCGGCGCGCCCCGCGGTCACTGGAACCGGGGGTGGGCACCGTGTACTCGCGGTAGTACCCGCGCGACTTCTTGGGCAGCAGGCGCTCATTGTTGAAGAACGTGGACCCGTCCTTGGCGTAGTCGAACGGACCGCCCGCGGCGATCTGGTGGTACACCGTGCGGCCCTGACTGGGCAGCTCGGAGACCGTCATCCAACGCAGCCCACTGACCGGATCCTTCGCCGAGCCGGTCGCGGGTCGCGACGTTGACGCCGTGGGCCACGGGATCGAGGGAAGAGTCGTCGGAATCCAGCCCGGCAGTGCGACCACCCCACAGGCGGTCAGCACCAAGGCCATCACCGCCACCGCGAGGCCGCGTATCATCCGCACGCGGAGAGTGTAGGGCCGGGCTAGGGAGGTGGACGTGTCTCGTTGGCGCCGGCTGACCGCAGCGCTGCTCACCGACGTCCGCCCCCTCCAGCAGTCGGCGGACTATCGGCGGCTGTTCTTCGGCAATGCCGTGGCTCAGCTCGGCCAGCAGATGACCGCGATCACGATCGCCATTCAGGTCTACGAACTCACCGGCAACTCCTTCAGCGTCGGACTGGTGGGCGTCTTCGCCCTGGTGCCGCTGGTGGCGGTTGGGCTGTACGCCGGTGCGCTCGCCGATTCGATCGATCGCCGGGCGCTTTCGCTATGGTCGTCCGCCCTGGCCTGGGCGGCCTCGATCGGCCTGATGACCCAGGCGTTCGTGCACAATCCGTCGGTCTGGGTGCTGTACCTGCTGGTGTCGGTGCAGTCGGTGGCCTTCGCTCTCACCAGTCCCGCCCGAAACGCGATGATCGCCCGGTTGCTGCCGGCCGAGCTGATGCCGGCCGCGTCCGCCCTGAACATGGCGACATTCAACATCGGCTTCACGCTGGGCCCGATGCTGGGCGCGCTGGCAGTGGCCCATGGCGGCTACGCGCTGGCCTACGGCATCGACGTCCTAACCTTCACCGCGGCGCTCTACGCCCTCGTCCGACTGCCGGCGATGCCGCCCGACGGGACGCAGCGACGCACCGGTTGGCGTTCGGTGGTGGACGGGCTGCGCTACCTGCATGCGGCCAAGAACCTCCGGATGACGTTCATCGCCGACCTCTTCGCGATGGTCCTCGCTCAGCCCCGGGCGCTCTTCCCGGCCCTCGCCGCCAAGGTCTATGGCGGCGGTGCAGCCACCGTCGGACTGCTCCAGTCCGCCCCGGCGGTCGGGTCGCTGATCGCCTTCGCCGTTTCCGGCTGGATCAGCCGCGTCCGCCTGCAGGGCGTCGCGATCATCGTCTCGGTCGCCGCCTACGGCCTCGCAGTCGGAGCCGTCGGCCTGACCGACCTGCTCTGGCTGGCCGCGGTCTTCCTGGCGCTTTCGGGAGCGGCGGACATGATCTCGGCCGCCTACCGGTCGACGATCCTGCAGGTGGCGGCTCCCGATCACCTGCGGGGGCGACTTCAAGGCGTGTTCATCGTGGTCGTGGCCGGGGGTCCCCGAGCCGGGGACTTCCTGATCGGGACGGCCGGCGACCTGATCGGCGAGCGCTGGGCGTTGCTGGCCGGGGGATTGGCCTGCGCGGTGGGGGTGCTGATCGTGGCACTGCTGCAGCGGAGCTTCCTGCGCTACGACGCCAACGCTCCGCAAGCTGGCTGATTCCCCTGCGCGACCGGCCACCGCGTGCCTAGGCTGGCCATGTTCCTGCGAGGAGGCGTCGTGACCAGAGCTGCCATCGTCGGCTGCGGAGACGTGGCCGTCATCCACCTGGAGGCCATCGCGGCCATCCCCGACATCGAACTGAGCGCGATCGTTGAGCCGGACGCCGGACGACGGGCCGCGGCCGCAGCGGCCCACGCGGTGCCGGTGTTCGAGAACCTCGACCAGTTGATCGCGGCTGGCGCTGCGGACGTCCTCCACATCACCACCCCGCACCATCAGCATCACCAGCCGACCATCCGCGCCCTGGAGGCGGGGCTGCACGTGATCCAGGAGAAGCCTCTCGCGCACACCCTGGAGGCGGCCGCGGAGATCGTCGCCGCGGCCGAGTCCGCCCACAGCAAGGTCGGGATCTGCTTTCAGAACCGGTACAACGCCTCCTCCCAGGCCATGCGGGCGCTGCTCGACTCGGGTCGGCTCGGCGAGATCCAGGGCGCCTACGCCAACGTGGTCTGGACCCGGACCGCCGATTACTACCGCGCCCGTCCGTGGCGGGGACGACAGGACCAAAGTGGCGGCGGACTGTTGATCAACCAGGCGATCCACACCCTCGACCTGGTCCAGTGGTTCCTGGGCGGGTACGACGCCATCGCGGGACGCGTGAGCACCGACAAGTTCGGCGACGTGATCGACGTCGAGGACACCGCCCACGCGCTGATCACGCACCCGTCCGGGGTGACCACGTCGTTCTACGCCACGCTGACCGCGCCGGTGCATCGCCCGGTGGAGATCGAGATTTACGCCACCTTCGGGATGGCCCGGATCGCCGACGGGTTGCACGTGCGCTTCAACGACGGCACCGTGGAGCACACCCCGGAGCGGGCCGTGCCGTCCACCGGACGCTCCTATTGGGGGGTGTCCCACGAGCTGCTGATCCGCGACTTCTACGCCCGTCTGGCCGACCCCGAGCCGTACTGGATCAGTCCCCAGGAGGGGCTGACCTCGCTGCGAATGCTGAAGGACCTCTACGCCCAGAACTGAGTGGCGGCAACTTCCTGCCACCGCGGGTGCGGGCGCATCGACGCGGTTAGGGTGCCAAGAACAGCACGCAGCAGAAGGAGCGAACTCAATGGCTGACAAGGTCCGGCTGGGCATCATCGGGCTGGGAGCAGAGGGCGGCATGTACGCCAACTTCCTAGCCGACAATCGAGTGCCCAACATGGTGATCGGTGCGATTTGCGACATCGACGAGTCGAAGAAGGCCCGCGCGGGCGAACTCGGGGTGCCCTTCTACACCGACTATCAGGCGATGGTGACCAGCGGAGACGTGGACGCGGTGGTCACCACCGTCCCGCACTACCTGCACCCCGAGATGGGCATCTACGCCCTTGACCACGGCGTCCACACCCTGCTCGAGAAGCCGGTCGGCGTGTACACCAAGCAAGCCCGCGAAGTGATCGACTTCGCCGCGGCCAAGCCCGACCTGAAGTTCGGGGTATTCTTCAACCAGCGCACCAACCCTCTCTACAAGGACCTCAAGGAGCTGCTGTCGTCGGGCGAGCTCGGGGCGCTGCGGCACACGTCGTGGATCATCACCACCTGGTGGCGTCCCCAGGGTTACTACAACCAGTCCGAGTGGCGGGCCACCTGGGGTGGCGAGGGCGGGGGCGTCCTGGTTAACCAGGCTCCCCATCAGCTCGACCTGTGGCAGTGGATCTGTGGCGTCCCGAAGAGCGTGTTCGCCAAGTGCGCCTACGGGTTCCGGCGCGACATCGCGGTCGAAGACGAGGTGAACGCGCTGGTCGACTTCGGCAACGGGGCGACCGGCACGTTCATCACCTGCACCCACGACATGCTCGGCACCGACCGCCTCGAAATCCTCTGCGACAAGGGCAAGATCGTCGTCGACAACTCCAAGACAGTGACCATCACCAGGCTGAGCGAACCCGAGCAGGAGCTGAGCAAGGGCATGTCGATGGCCGAGGTCGGCAAGTTGTTCATGGGGCAGCTCGACACCTCGACGATGATGAGCACCGAGACCAAGGACTACGGCTCGGTCTGGGGCGCCCAACACTGCGACGTGATGGAGAACTTCGCCGCTCAGATCCTCGACGACGCGGAACCGCTGGCCCCGGGGGCGGACGGCATTCACGGCGTGCGGCTGGCCAACGCGATCCACCTGTCCAGTTGGACCGGCCGAGAGGTGTCGCTGGAGAACTTCGACGAGGAGACCTACCTCGCCGAGCTCAACCAGCGGATCACCGCCGAGGGCAAGTTCGAGACGAGGAGCTGAACCATGGCCGTCCTGGGTGTGCAGATGATGATGCTGCGCGAGAAGGTTGCCGAGTTGGGCATGTGGACGGTTCTGCAGCGCCTGGCCGACTTGGACGTGGACGCGGTCGAGGTGTCCCAGATCCCGATGAACGAGGAGAACACCGCGGCTCTGGAACGCGGGATCTCCGAACTGGGTATCCAGGTCGGGGCGTTGTCGGTGGGGCTCAAGGCGGGTCCGACCACAACCGGCGACGCGCTGGACGCCGACTACGACAAGATCGTCGCCGACTGCCGACGGTTGGGGACGCGCTTCGTCCGGATCGGGATGATGCCGTTCACCGCGATGGTGTCGAAGGAGGCGGCGGAAGCGTGGGCGGCCGAGTGTCAGCCCGCCGCCGAAAAGCTGGCCGCTGACGGCATCACTTTGTGCTACCACAACCACCACGTCGACCTGACCAAGTTCAACGGCGAGCGGATCTTCGACATCGTTCGCCGGGTCGCACCCGCACTGCAGTTCGAGGTCGACCTGCACTGGGTGCAGCGGGGCGGGATGGCGCCCCTGGACATGCTCAGGGAGTACTCCGGGGTTTGCAAGCTGATCCACGTCAAGGACTTCCGGGTCGGCGTGCTGCCCCAGGAGGCGATCGACAAGATGATGTCGGGGGACATGATGGGCGGGTTCCAGATGTTCGTGAACCTCGGCCAGTTCGCCGAGGTCGGCCAGGGCAACATGAACTGGCCCGAACTGCTGCCCGCGGCCGAGGCCGCCGGTGCCGAGTTCTTCTTCATCGAGCAGGACGACACCTACGGCCGGGACCCGTTCGACTGCATCGCCGACTCCCGCGCCTACTTGGCGTCGATCGGCTACTGAGAGAGGGATCCGAACAGTCGGGCCGCTACCTTCGTCCGTCCTCTGTGAGCGAGTCCCTGCGCGGGCGGACGGATCGCACTGGTGACAGCAGCGGGCGGCGGGTACGTCGCCAGGACCACCAACACGCCGCCACGTGGTGTCACCACCGGGGCTTCGGCCAACGGCGAATCCTGGGCTGGTCGGACGGTGACACCGGCCATCGGCAATCACCGGGTGCCGGTCCCGCCGCAGTCCGCGGCGCGGCGGCCGTCCTTCGTGCGGCAGAATGACCGGTGGCGTCCGACCGGGCGTCCCTCGATTGAAAGGAAGTCCTCCCGTGTCTGTCTCGATCTCCCTGGTGCGCCCCGATTCGCGCGAAACCCGGGTGGTAGAGACCACGACCACCGGGCTGGATCTGTTCGCCGACGACCGGACGGTGGTCGCCATGCGGGTGAACGGCGAGCTGCGAGACCTGGCACGCGGACTGGCCGACGGCGATGTGGTGGAGTCAGTGGCCGCCGACAGCCCCGACGGGTTGAACATCCTGCGCCACTCCACCGGTCACGTGACCGCGCAGGCCGTCCAGGCGCTCTACCCCGACACCTTTCTCGGGATCGGGCCGTTCATCACCGACGGCTATTACTACGACTTCGACGCCCAGCGTCCGTTCACCCCCGAAGACCTGGCGGCGATCGAGAAGCAGATGGGTCAGATCGTCCGGGAGCGGCAGCGCTTCGTCCGCCGGGTCGTCTCGGACGAGGACGCGCGCGCCGAACTCGCTGCCGAGCCGTACAAGCTGGAACTGATCGGGATCAAGGGCAACTCCGAAGCCACCGAGGGCGCGTCGGTCGAGGTGGGCGGCGGAGAGCTGACCATCTACGACAACGTCCGACGTGACGGCAGCGTCGCCTGGAAAGACCTCTGCCGCGGACCGCACGTCCCCCACACGGGGTACCTCAACGCCTACAAGGTGATGCGCAGCTCGGCCGCCTACTGGCGGGGCGATCAGCGCAACGCCCAGCTCCAGCGGATCTATGGCACCTCCTGGCCGTCAAGGGACGACCTGAAGGCCTACACCACCCGGCTGGAGGAGGCCGCCAAGCGCGACCACCGCAAGCTCGGCGCCGAGCTGGACCTGTTCAGCTTCCCCGACGAGATCGGCTCCGGCCTGGCGGTGTTCCATCCGCGCGGGTCGATCACCCGGATGGAGATGGAGGACTACTCGCGCCGTCGGCACGTGGAGGAGGGCTACGAGTTCGCCTACAGCCCGCACCTGACCAAGGCGCAGCTGTTCATCACCTCCGGCCACCTCGACTGGTACGCCGACGGCATGTACCCCCCGATGCACCTCGACGAGGAGCGCGACGCCGACGGCAACGTCCGGCGTCAGGGGCAGGACTACTACATGAAGCCGATGAACTGCCCGATGCACTGCCTGATCTATCGGTCGCGGGGGCGCTCGTACCGGGATCTGCCGCTGCGGCTGTTCGAGTTCGGCACGGTCTACCGCTACGAGAAGTCCGGCGTGGTGCACGGCCTGACCAGAGCCCGCGGATTCACCCAGGACGACGCGCACATCTTCTGCACCCAGGAGGAGCTGGCCGAGGAACTCGACCGGCTGCTCAGTTTCGTGCTCAAGTTGCTCGCCGATTACGGCCTGACCGACTTCTATCTGGAGCTGTCGACCAAGAACCCCGACAAGTTCATCGGCGACGACAACACCTGGGAGGTCGCCACCGAGACGCTGCGTCAGGTGGCCGAGCGCTCCGGCCTGGAACTCGTCCCCGATCCCGGCGGCGCGGCGTTCTACGGACCAAAGATCTCGGTCCAGGCCCGCGACGCCATCGGTCGCACCTGGCAGATGTCGACCATCCAGGTGGACTTCTTCGAACCGGAGCGGTTCGAGTTGGAGTACACCGCGTCTGACGGGACCCGGAAGCGTCCGGTGATGATCCACCGCGCGCTGTTCGGGTCGATCGAGCGCTTCTTCGGCGTCCTGCTGGAGCACTACGCGGGCGCCTTCCCGGCCTGGCTGGCTCCCGTCCAGGTGCTGGGGCTCCCGGTGGCGGAGGAGTTCAACGGCTACCTCGGCGACGTGCTGGCGCAACTGAAGTCGGGCGGCGTCCGGGTGGAACTGGACGACTCCGACGACCGCTTCGGCAAGAAGATCCGCAACGCGGCCAAGTCCAAGGCGCCGTTCATCCTGATCGCCGGGGGAGAGGACCGGGACGCCGGCACCGTCTCCTTCCGGTTCCGGGACGGCACCCAGCGCAACGGGGTTCCGGTCGCCGAGGCGATGGCGGTCATTACCGACCACATCTCCAGCCGCTCCAACACCGATCCGACGGCGAACTGAATCATGACCGAGCATCCCGGGGTGGTCGGGGCCGAATCGGCTGCCGACCTCCCCGGGGTGCCGGACGCCTTCCAGCGGCTGTGGACCCCGCACCGCATGGTCTACATCGGTGGCGAGAACAAGCCAGCCGATGGCAGCCCCCGAGAGTGCCCGTTCTGTCGGGCCCCTCGGCGCAGCGACGACGAGGGGCTGATCGTCCGGCGCGGGGAGAGCGCGTACGTGGTGCTGAACCTCTACCCCTACTCGCCGGGGCACATGTTGGTGTGCCCCTACCGCCACGTCAGCGACTTCACCGACCTGACCGACGAAGAGGCACGAGAGGTGACGGCGCTGTCCCAGCAGGCGATGCGGGTGGTGAGGGCCGTCTCGGCGCCGGCCGGATTCAACCTGGGGATCAATCAGGGCGCCGTGGCGGGGGCGGGGATCGCTGCCCACCTGCACCAGCACGTCGTCCCGCGGTGGCTGGGTGACGTGAACTTCCTGCCGATCGTGGCCCAAACCAAGGCGCTGCCGCAGTTGCTGGGGCAGACCCGGGAGCTGATCGCCAACGCTTGGTCGGCGTCCCGCTAGCGTCCGGCGCTGCTGGCGCCGTCGACGCTCACCCTGATCCAGCCCACGGCGCCCACCTAACAGGCCCGACTCGCCGGTCGGTCCCGGCGAGCCTGCACGGTAGGTGGGCGAGGACGACCCGGTTCCGGCGAGCTCGCCAATGAGGTGGGCGCGGGCGATCCGGTTCTCGCTCGTTCCTCCTCTAGGCTGGGCGCCGTGTCCGGGGAACCCTACGACACCACCCGGGTGTTGACGCTGCCGAATGTCCTGAGTTTCATTCGGCTGCTCGGGGTGCCCCTTTTTCTCTGGCTGCTACTGGTCGCCCAGGCCGACATCTGGGCGGTCTTGGTGCTAGCCGTCGGTGGATTCACCGACTGGCTGGACGGCTACCTCGCGCGATCGTGGAACCAGCGTTCCCGACTGGGCCAGGTCCTCGATCCGGCGGCCGATCGGCTTTACATCCTGGCGACCCTGATCGGTCTTGCCGTCCGGGGCATCATCCCCTGGTGGATGGTCGCCCTGCTGGTGGCCCGCGACGTGATGATGTTCGTGGCCGTCTTTCCGGTGCTGAGGAGCCGAGGCTTCGTGAGCCTGCCGGTGCATTTCCTGGGCAAGGCCGCCACCTTCTGTCTGCTGTACGCCTTCCCGCTCGTGCTATTGGGGGCCGGTGAGGGCGCCTGGCATCTGGTCGCCCGGGTGATCGGGTGGGCGTTCGCCTGCTGGGGTGCGGGGCTGTATTGGTGGGCCGGCCTGATGTACCTGCGGCAGAGCGTTGACGTGGCCCGACGGTTCCCGCCGCTGACCAGTGGGGCGAGTCCCCAGTGAGTCCCTTCCAGGTCCGCCGCGACACCGCGGAGCGGGTCGACGCCAGCATGGACCTGCTGAACACCCTCTACCGCGACAGCGTCGAGCCCGAGTACGCCACCGTGACCGAGCGCGACGGACGCCGTCAGCCGCGCTGGGCGGTGGTTGGGGTGGCCACCCTGGCGTTCGGTGCGATGGCTGGCGCGGCGATCTGGGGCAACCTCAGCAACGCGCCCGCGCTGGCCAACGAGCGGGCCGAGTTGATTGATCGGGTGCGAGCGGCCGCGACCCGTCAAGACAGCCTGCGCACTCGGGTCACCGATCTCACCGAAGCCAACCGGCGACTGGCCGAGCAGGCCCTGCAGACCGACCCCGACGCGCAACGCATGCGCGACCAACTGGGGTTCCTGGAGGTGGCGACGGGAATTCAACCGGTGGTCGGCCCCGGGGTTGTCGTCCTGGTCGACGACTCCGAAAGCAGCACCGCCACCGGCAGCCGAGTCGTGGACGTCGACCTGCGCCAGGCGGTCAACGGGCTGTGGCAGGCGGGCGCGGAGGCGATCGCGATCAACGGGCACCGGCTGTCGGCGCGCACCTCGATCCGAGGCGCGGGCAGTGCGATCACGGTTGATTACCGATCACTCACCCGCCCCTACCGAATCGAGGCCATCGGAGACACCGCGGCGCTGTTCCGGGACTTTCCGGGCACACCCGGCGGCGCCTGGTGGGCCTACCTGCGTCAGAACTTCGACATCAGATTCGAGTTGAGCGGTGCGAGTAACCTGCGGCTCAGCGCCGACCCGGGCCTCGGACTGCGCTTCGCTACCAGGGCCAAGTAGGGGGTGCTGTGTTCGCGATCATCGGCTTGCTGATCGGCGTGGTGTTGGGAGTGTTCCTCCAGCCGGTGCTGCCCCGCGAACTGCAGGCCTACCTGCCGATCGCCATCGTGGCCGCGATGGATGCCATCTTCGGCGGCTTCCGCGCCTACCTGAACAGAACCTTCACCGACCGGGTGTTCGTGGTCTCGTTCGTGTCGAACGTGCTGATCGCGGCCTTGATCGTGTGGGTGGGCGATCAGATCGGGGTCGGTGCCCAACTGTCGACCGCGGTCGTGGTGGTGCTCGGCATCCGCATCTTCACCAACGCCGCGGCGATCCGCAGGGCCTTGTTCCATGCCTGACCAACCCCGCCGGCTGATCGCCGATGAAGCCGAACCAGCCGAGGAGGCTCGCTCGTCCAGCGGGCCGGTGACCTGGCGGGAACTGCGCGACGATTTCTTCAAGCTCAGCCGTGGCCAGTTGACGATGGCGGTAATCCTGCTGCTGTGCGGGTTGGGCTTCGTGATGCAGATCAGGGCTCGCAGCGAGGAAGCCGACTACACCAACCTGCGCCGCGCCGACCTGGTGCAGATGCTGGACGATCTCAACGCCGAATCCCGCAGGCTGGAGGCCGAGATCGGCACCCTGGAGCAGACCCGAATCCAGTTGCAGACAGGTGCCGACCGCCAGGAGGTGGCCCGGGTCGAGGCGCAGCGTCGGCTGGACGTGCTGTCGATCCTCGGTGGGACGGCCCCGGCCCAAGGCACCGGAGTGCGCATCACGATCAGCGATCCGCAGGCCAAGGTCACCCCCGAGATCTTGTTGAACGCCGTTGAGGAGCTTCGCGACGCCGGCGCCGAGGTGATTGAGATCAACAACGCAATCCGGGTGATCGCCTCGTCCTGGGTCGGCAGCGGTCCCAACGGACTGGTGGTGGACGACCAGACGGTGGCCCGTCCGATCGTCCTCGAAGTGATCGGGGACTCGCATGCGCTTTCCGAAGCCGCCCGGTTCCGCGGTGGACTGGTCAGCGAGGTGCAGGACGATCGGGTCGGCGGTCAGGTGACGATCGTCAGCGATCAACAGATCGTGGTGTCGTCGGTGGTCGTCCCCAAGGCCAACCGGTTCGCCCGTCCAGCCTGACCCGGACCCGCCGCGTCCGACGAAACGTGAGTAGTGTTTGGAGCGAGCACCCGACGTTCAGATCAGGAGACAACAGTGTTCCCCGAGGACTTGAAGTACACCGACAAGCATGAGTGGATCCGCTCCGGGAATGGGTCGACCGTGCGCGTCGGCATCACCTCCTACGCCGCCGATGCTCTGGGCGACGTGGTCTACGTCTCGCTGCCGCAGGTGGGCGAGGAAGTGGCCCGCGACGACGCCGTGGTTGAGGTCGAGTCGACCAAGAGCGTCTCGGACGTCTTCGCCCCCGCCTCCGGGATCGTGACGTCGGTGAACGACCTGCTGAACACCTCCCCCGAAACGGTGAACTCTGACCCGTACGGGGACGGTTGGATGTTCGAACTCGAGTTGTCCGATGCCACCGAGTTGGACGACGCGTTGGACGCCGACGGCTACGCCCAGCTCGCCGCCGAGTAGCGATAGGCTCAACCTCTCGCTTAGCCTGACATTACTGAGACGACGAGAACAGAATCGGAAGAGGTGGCCACGATGCTCAAGTGCCCCCATTGCGGACACGAGAACGGTGAGGCCAGCAACTTCTGCGCCAACTGCGGAACGGCCCTGGGTCGAGCCGGCCAGGACACCACACGGGTCATCCCGGCGATCACCGATGAACCCCTGTCCGATGACCTGAGCGCCGACGACCTCCGCGCGGTCGAGGCGCTGCCGGCCGATTCCGCCCTGTTGATCGTGCTCCGCGGGCCCGACACTGGGGCGCGCTACCTGATCAACGCCGACGTCACCACCGCCGGCCGCCACCCGCGTTGCGAAATCTTCCTCGATGACATCACCGTGTCGCGCAACCACGCGCGCTTCGTCCGGCGCGACGGCCACATCTGGCTGGCTGACGAGAACAGCCTTAACGGCACCTACGTCAACCGCACGCTGATCGACGGCGAAGTGGCGCTTCGGCGCGGCGACGAAGTGCAGATCGGCAAGTTCCGGATGGTGTTCTTCACCGGAGCCGCGGGGTAGATCGGTGCCCTATGGGTTGCGCAGCATCGGCCAGGTGTTGGCCGTGCTCAAGCCCGACTTCGAGGACGTGTCGATCTCCAAGATCCGGTTCCTGGAAAGTGAAGGCCTGATCGCGCCAGAACGCGCACCGTCGGGTTACCGGCGCTACGCGGAGGCCGACATCGAGCGGCTGCGTTACATCCTGGCCGTCCAGAAGAACCACTATCTGCCGCTCAAGGTGATCCGGGAGCACCTGGACCTGATCGACAAGGGCCTGGAGCCGCCGCGGTTGGAGACGTTGACGCCGGCCGAGCCGGTCGCCGAGGAGACGGTCACCCGTTCGGTCGCTCCGTCGGCCCCGCGGACCGCGAAACGGGCCCTGCGGGTCACCCGGCGCGAACTTCTGGAGCTCAGCGGGCTCACCGAAGCGAGTCTTGCCGAGCTCGAACGGCATGCACTGGTCACGCCGCGGCGGGGCACCGTGTACTACGGACGAGACGCGCTCACCGTCGCGGTGGTCGCCCGCAAGCTGAGCGCCTACGGGATGGACGCCCGCCACCTCCGGGTGATCAAGCAGGCCGCCGAGCGCGAGGTGGGGCTGATCGAGCAGGCCATTGCTCCGCATCTGCGACGAAACCCGAACCCGGGGCAGGTCGCCGCTGAGGTGATGCAGTTGGTCATGCACGCCCACGCCGCGATCATGCGCACGACGATGCCGCACTAGGGGTAGCTGTGCGAGAACTCGGAATCGTCGAGGTCAGGGTCAGCGGCGGCGAGGAGCCGCCGGTGGTGGTGCTGAAGGAGGCCTCAGGACCTCGGCAACTGGCCATCTGGATGTCGGCTGCCGGCGCCGCCGGGATTCTCTCCGCCCTTGAGCCGCCCGACGTCGACCACCCCGCCAGCCACGATCTGGTGGTCGACCTGGCCGAGCTGTTCGGCCATCGGGTGGAGACGGCGAACATCGTCGGTCACCAGGATGGAGTCTTCTACGCCGAGCTGGTGATCGACGGCGAGAGCCTGCCCGCCCGTCCGTCGGACGCGCTTGCGATCGCCCTGCGCGCTGGCTGCCCGATCCAGTGTGCCGACGGCGTCCTGGACGCGGTGGGCGTCGTTCCCGGTCCGGACACCGAGGAGGGCGAACCCGAACTTGAGGTGGAAAAGTTCCGCGAGTTCCTGGACACGATCAACCCCGAGGACTTCTGAGCCGTCGACACTGGCTCGCGCGGGCCTCGGCGTCGGGGGAGCAACCCTGAGGGCGTGGTGGAGACTTGATTCGGGGCTAGGGATCGGCGGCGTGTCGTTGACCGTCCCGAACGGCCGGCGTTACCGTCGTGAGACACCGAACTTCCCCCAGACGCGGACGAGATGAGGCAGGTCGTGCAGGCAGAACAAGGATCCCGAGCGGACCAGGATTCCCTCTTCGACGGTGACTTTTCGCCGCTGCCGGAGGACCTCGGGTTCCGTGGGCCGGTCGCCTGCGGCGCCGCCGACATCACCTACCGGCAACTCGATTACTGGGCCCGGACCGGGCTGGTCGTCCCCGAGATCCGGCCGGCCGGCGGTTCAGGAACCCAGCGGCTCTACAGCTTCCGCGACATCCTGCTGCTCAAGGTGATCAAGCGGCTGATCGACGCCGGCATTTCGCTCCAGCAGATCCGCACCGCGATCGACCATCTGCGGGCGCGCGGCGTCCAGGACCTCACCCAGGTGACCCTGATGAGTGACGGCGTGTCGGTGTACGAGTGCGTCTCCGACGACGAGGTGATCGACCTGCTGCGCGGTGGCCAGGGAATGTTCGGCATCGCCCTGGGCGGGGTCTGGCGCGACATCGAGGGCAGCCTCGCGTCGCTGCCGTCCGAGCGTGCGGCCGAGGATCCGCTGCAGTCCTTCGACGAACTTTCCCAACGCCGCCGGGCCCGCGAGGCCGGCTGACCCTGTCGAGGGACCGGGCCCAGCCTCGATAGCTGCGGCCGAGGACGTGATTGTGGGGCCCGCCCACTAAGTTGGTGGGGCAAGCTCGCACGTCGCGAAAGGGTGCATTGATGGTCGCTTTCTCGTCCCGCCACCTCGGTCCGACCTTGGCCGACCAGGCCCTGATGCTCGACCGCCTGGGCTATCCGACGCTGGACGAGCTGACCGCAGCAGCGGTTCCCGACAGCATCCGCATCGGTCAGCCGCTGGAGCTTCCGGCGGCACTCTCCGAGGCCGACGTCGCGGCCAAACTGCGCGACCTGTCCGAGCAGAACCATCCCTGTCGAGCGATGATCGGCCTCGGCTACCACGGCACGCTCACCCCAGCGGTGATCCGTCGCAACGTCTTGGAGGATCCGTCCTGGTACACCGCGTACACCCCCTACCAGCCGGAGATCAGCCAAGGTCGGCTGGAGGCCCTGCTCAACTTCCAGACGATGATCGCCGACCTGACCGGCCTGCCCACGGCGGGGGCCAGCCTGCTGGATGAGGCCACCGCCGTGGCCGAGGCGATGGGGCTGGCTCGACGGGTCACCCGGAAGGGGTCGGTGCTGCTGGTTGACTCGGCCACCCTGCCGCAGACGATTGCGGTGCTGCGTACCCGCGCCCTGGCCACCGGCATCGACGTGGTCGTCGTCGACGGCTCGTTGGTCGAGGCGCTGCAGTCCCACGAGGCGTTCGCCGTCGTCGTCCAGGTTCCGGGAGAGCGCGGTCAGCTCCGTTCCAGCGCCGAGCTCAGCGCCATTGCCCGCACCGCCCACGACAACGGCGCCCTGGTGATCGCCGCGGTTGACCTGCTTGGCCTGACGCTGATCACCCCGCCGGGGGAGTGGGGCGCCGACATCGCGGTCGGTTCCAGCCAGCGATTCGGGGTGCCGCTGTTCTACGGCGGTCCGCACGCCGGATTCATCGCCGTCCGAGCGGGGCTGGAGCGGCAACTGCCCGGCCGCCTGGTTGGGCTCTCGGTGGACGCTGATGGCACGCCGGCGCTGCGATTGGCGTTGCAGACGCGTGAGCAGCACATCCGCCGGGACAAGGCGACCTCGAACATCTGCACCGCCCAAGTGCTGTTGGCGGTGGCCGCCAGCATGTATGCCGTCTACCACGGACCGCTTGGCCTGCGCGGTATCGCCCAGGAGGTGCACCGCAATGCCCGCCGGCTGGCCGCCGCGGTGGGCAGCGACCGGGTCGAGTACGACACCTTCTTCGACACCATCACGGTTCGGGTACCCGGGGCGGCGGACGAGGTCGTCAGCGCGGCGCGCCAGGCGGGTGTGCACCTGAGGCTGATCGATCCCGATCTGGTCGGCGTCAGCGTCGGTGAGGACGCGACCGAGGCCGACCTGACGGCGGTGGCGGCCGCCTTCGGGGGCCAACTCGGCGACGAGGCCTGGGGTGGCCTCGCCGATCATGACCGCGCCCTGGACTACCTGACCCACCCGGTGTTCAACACCCGACACAGCGAGACCGAGATGCTGCGTTATCTGCGCTCGCTCTCGGACCGGGACTTCGCCCTCGACAAGGGGATGATCCCGCTGGGTTCCTGCACGATGAAGTTGAACCCGACCACTGCGATGGAGGCGATCGGGCTGCCGGGCTTCGCAAACCTGCACCCGTTCGTCCCGGTCGCCGACGCCCAGGGCTACCTGAGGCTGATCGCCGAACTGGAACAGATGCTGGCCGCGATCACTGGCTACGACCGGGTCAGCTTGCAACCCAACGCCGGCAGCCAGGGTGAGTTCGCTGGGTTGATGGCCGTCCGGAGTTGGCACCGCGCCAACGGGGATGACCACCGGACTATCTGCCTGATCCCCGCCTCGGCCCACGGCACCAACGCCGCGTCCGCGGTGATGGCCGGAATGCGGGTGGTGGTGGTGAAGTCGGCCGCCGACGGATCGGTTGACCTCGACGACCTGCGGGCGAAAGTGGCCGACAACGCTGCGGAGCTGGCCGCGATCATGGTGACCTACCCGTCCACCCACGGGGTGTACGAGGACACGATCACCGAGCTGTGCGACCTGGTGCACCAAGCCGGCGGCCAGGTCTACGTCGACGGAGCCAACCTGAACGCCTTGATGGGGCTTGCCCAGCCGGGCAGCTTCGGGGCCGACGTGAGCCACCTCAACCTGCACAAGACATTCGCGATTCCGCATGGCGGTGGCGGTCCGGGCGTAGGCCCGACAGCGGTCCGTTCGCACCTGGCTCCCTATCTGCCGAACCACCCGCTGCTCGCCGAGGCAGGCCCGGACACCAGCTACGGCCCGGTCTCCGCCGCCCCGTTCGGGTCCGCCGGGGTATTGCCGATCAGTTATGCCTACATCGCGATGATGGGACCGGACGGCTTACGGGCCGCGACCCAAACCGCCGTGCTCAGCGCGAACTACCTGGCGGCCCGCCTGGCCGATTCGTTCCCGGTTCTCTACACCGGCAACCGCGGACTGGTCGCCCACGAGTGCATCCTCGACCTCCGGCCGCTGACCAAGACCACCGGGGTGAGTGTCGACGACGTCGCCAAACGACTGATCGACTATGGGTTTCACGCCCCGACGATGAGCTTCCCGGTGTCGGGCACCCTGATGGTCGAGCCGACCGAGTCGGAGTCGCTGGCCGAACTGGACCGCTTCTGCGACGCCATGATCGCGATCCGGGCCGAGGCCGACCGGGTCGGTGCGGGGGCCTGGCCCGCTGATGACAACCCGCTGCACAACGCGCCGCACACCCTGGCCCGGGTGACCGCGAACGACTGGAGCCACCCCTACGACCGGCAGATGGCCGCCTTCCCGGCCGGACGCGTGCTGGCCACCATCGGCGCTGGCGGCACCGACAAGTACTGGCCGGCCTCGTCCCGGATCGATGGCGCCCACGGCGACCGGAACCTGGTGTGCAGCTGCCCGCCAATCGACAGCTACGCCCAGGAATGAGGCGATTGACGTGAAGTGGCTGGAGGCCCTGAAGAAGCGGCCCTGGATCGCCCACCTGCTGCGAGCCCAGGAGCGGTTCAGCCAGCGCCTGGGCAGCCAGTTCGCCGCAGCGATCACGTATTTCTCGGTGCTGTCGATGGTGCCGATCCTGATGTTCGCCTTTTCGGTGCTGGGGCTCACGGTGACGGTGATTCGGCCGGAGTGGATGCAGACCATCCAGGCAGCGATCGACGCGCAACTGAAGGGTTCGCCGGATCTCAGCGAAACCATCGGGAAGGTGGTCAACAACGCGCTGCAGAACTGGGGGGCCGTCGGCGTGATCGGCGTTCTGACCGCGGGTTACTCGGGCGTCGGCTGGGTCGCCAACCTGAAGTCGGCGGTGCGGGCGCAGTGGCGGCGGGATTTCGATCTGGCCGAACGGACCGGCAACGTGGTGGTCGAGTACCTGAAGAACTTGGGCATCCTGGTCGCGTTGTTGACCGCGGTGGCGGCGACGCTGGCCACCTCCAGCATTGCGACCTCGCTAGCCGGGACGATCTACGACCTGCTGCGCCTTGATCAGGTTCCCGGAGGGGGGTTCCTGCTGCGGGTGGTGCCGGTGGTGGTCGCGCTGGCGACAGGTTTCCTGCTGTTCTGGTTCCTCTACACCGTCCTTCCCGAAACCCGTGCCCGGCGCCCAACGCTGCTGCGCGGGGCAGCGGTGGGGGCGGTGGGTCTTGCTCTTCTGGAGTACTTCACCTCTGCGCTGTTCGGCGTCTTCACCGGGAACGCCGCGGCTGCCCTGTTCGGTCCGATCATCGCGTTGATGCTGTTCTTCAACCTGTTCGCCACCTTGATCCTGCTGGTGGCCGCCTGGATTGCCACCGAGCAATCCGTCGCGATCACGACGCCGGCGCCCGATCCAGCCCCGACACTGCTGCCGCCCCAGCCGGAGATGGTGAACGCCGCGGTCGCCCGCAAGTCGATGTCGGTCGGTCTTGGTGCCGGGTACGCGATCGGTGCGGCCACGGGGATCGGGCTGGGCGCGCTGATCGCTGGGCTGGCCCGAGGCCTCAGCCGCCTGCTTCGCCGGTGAGCGGGCCCTCGCGGCGGGGGAGGGTGACGCCCTTCCAGGTGATGGAGGTGCTCAAAGCGGTCGCGGCTCGTCGGGCTCGCGGTCTGGACGTCGCGCTGCTCTGCGTGGGGCAACCCGCCACCGCCGCGCCGGCCCCCGTCCGGGCAGCCGCCCGCGATGCCTTGGCGTCCGAGGTTCTGGGTTACACCGAGGCCGCAGGCGTCCGCCCGTTGCGGGAGGCGATCGCGCGGCACTACCGCGAGACCTACCAAGTGCCGGTGGATCCCGATCAGGTGGTGGTGACCACCGGGTCGTCCGGGGGGTTCCTGCTGGCACTGTTGGCTGCCTTCGACGCTGGGGACGGTGTGGCGATGGCGCGCCCCGGCTACCCCGCTTACCGCAACGATCTGGCCACCGTGGCCTGCCGGGTGCTGGACGTCGGCGTCGACGCCTCGACCCGCTTCCAGCCAACCGCAGCCCTGCTGGAACTACTCCCGGAAACCCCGAAGGGGGTCGTGGTGGCCAGCCCTTCGAATCCCACGGGGACGATCATCGACACTGACGAACTCGGGCGATTGTCGCGGTGGTGCCGCGACGCCGACGCCTGGCTGATCAGTGACGAGATCTATCACGGGATCTCCTACGGCCGGACCTGCTCATCAGCCTGGGAGTTCGACCGGGAGCGCACCATCGTGGTGGGGTCGTTCAGCAAGTTCTGGTCGATGACCGGCTGGCGGATCGGCTGGCTGCTCGTTCCCACCGCCCTGCAGCGCGCGGTCGAGCTGCTTCAGGGCAACCTCGCCATCTGCCCGCCCACCCTGTCGCAGTGGGCGTCGGTCGCCGCCTTCGACCCGGCCTCGCGGGACGAGTGCGCAGCCCACGTGGAGCGCTACGCGGTGAACCGCGACGTGCTGCTGCGGCGGTTGCCGAAGCTCGGCATCACCAGCTACGCGCCACCCGACGGGGCTTTCTACGCCTGGTGTGACGTGACCCCGCTGACCGACGATTCGCACCGCTGGTGCGCCGAACTGCTGGACGCCACCGGGGTTGCGCTGACCCCAGGAGTGGACTTCGACCAGGTCGACGGCCACCGGTTCGTCCGGCTCAGCTTCTGCTGCGACACCGCCGAGCTCGAGCGTGGCCTCGACCTGCTCGAGTCATTTCTGCGCTGATCGTCGCAGGGCCGAGAGCGAGCAGGAACGGCGGTCTCTCGCCGGTTTACACCCTGGATGGCCCTCCGCAGGGCCGGCCTCGTGAAAAGCAGGCATCCGTGGTGTAAACCGGCGGGCGGCCCCAGCCGGGGCTAGTGCGCGGCGGGCGGCGCGGCGACCGGGGCCGCCTGGCCGATCTCGCCCAGGAGGTCGAGGTACCACTGCTGGGTGATGTCAAAGGGCTTGCCGCCGGCGATCCGCGAGAACGCGATCGCTCCCAGCACGTCGCCGTTCTCCTCGTCGTGGCCGATCACGCCGGATTCGCCGCGCAGTGCGCAGTCCACGGCCAGGTCGGTCATCGACCGGATCAGGTCCAGGTCGAACTGGTTGGACGCGGCGGCGCGCGAGTAGTAGCCCGACTTCTGGATCAGCGTCTTCTCGGCCCTCAGCATCTCGGCGAACTGCCTGCCGAACCAGGCGCCCGGGTTGACCTTGTCCAGGCGGATGTGGCCGAAGGCATCGCGCGGCACCTCTTCACCGGCCCGCTCCATCTCGGCGACGATGCTCTCCACGCCAGCGCCCTCGGAGATGAACAGGTTCACGCAGCCGACCTCGTCCATCACGCCGAGCAGCCGCTCCGCCTCGGCGGCGATGTCGATCACGGCCTCGGGGATGAAGACCGCGTGCACGTCCCAGGCGCGCGAGTCGAGGCCGATCTCGGGCAGCCATTCCGACTCCTTGAGCCATTCGCGATACTTGCGGGCCGTGGCGGCGGTCAACCAACCGCAGTTGCGGCCCATCACCTCGTGGACGATCAGCATCCGCGAGCCGGCGTTGTGCTCGGCCAACACGTTACGAGAGAACCGGGCGCCCATCTCGGCGGCGGTGTCGGCGCCCAGTGACTGTCGGATCGGAATCACGTCGTTGTCGATCGTCTTCGGCAACCCGACCACGGTCAGGCCGTAGTCGTGCTCGGCGAGGTAGGCGGCCAGGTCGGCGGCGGTGGTGTTGGTGTCGTCGCCACCGATGGTGTGCAGAACGTCCACGCCGTCGGCGACCAGCCGTTCGGCCGCCACCTGCAGCGGGTTGGCCCCCTCCTCGACCAGACCCCGCTTCACCAGATCCTTGGCGTTGGTCAGCTTCACCCGGGAGTTGCCGACGGGGGAGCCCCCATAGAGGTGCAACAGGTGGGCCTTCTCGCGGACCACCGGGGTCACCGCCAGGTAGTCGCCACTGAGCAGCCCCTGGTAGCCGTGACGGTAGGCGATGATCTCGACCTCCGGGGCGACCTCGGTGTAGCGCTCAATCAGCCCGCCGATCGCGGAGGAGAGACAGGGTGCGAAGCCGCCTGCGGTGAGGAGTGCCACCTTCTTGACCATCGATTCCACCTTCCGAGTGCGTGAAGCCCAACATTGCGCTGTGGAGAACAGCCTGTCGGCAGATCCGGGCTGTGGACAAGGGGGGTGCCAGCCACAGCGCCTCAGGCACACTGGTTCGACCCCACCCCGAAGGACTGCCGTGCGTAGTGAACGTGGCCAGGCCATCTCCTTGTTCATCGCCGTGCTGGTGCCCGCACTGTTGCTGATCGTCGGCTTGGTCGTCGACGGCGGACAACAAAGCCTGGGCGCGCGCAAGGCCGAGTTCGCCGCGGCAGCAGCCGCCCGGGCCGCCGTGGACGCCACCGCCGCACAGCGCCTGGCCGGCCAGCGGCCGAACACGGCACTGGCGGTTCAGGCCGCCCGGGAGTCGCTGGCGGCCGAGCCCGACGTTCGCGCCGACATCGACCTGCTGGCCGATGGACGGATCCGCGTCCGGACCCAGACCAGCGTGCGCACGATCCTGCTCTCGCTGGTCGGAATCAACGCGCTGGACGCTAGGGGTGAAGCGGTGGCCGACCTCTTCGACCGTTAGCCGTCGTTGCCCCGGGTGCGCAGGGCGACGGCCATCCGCTCGACAGCCTCGGTGATGATCTGCGGCGAGGTCGCCAGGTTGATCCGCACCCAGCGCGCGTGCGCCTGCCCGAAGTTGACCCCGGGGCTGAACGCCACCCGCCCGTGCTTGACGAAGAAGCCGGCCGGGTCGTCCAGCCCGAGATCGGTGCAGTCCACCCAGGCGAGGTAGGTCCCGGGCCTCGGCAGGTAGCGAGCCGATGGAACCAGTGACGTGAGCAGGTCGGCGAGCAGCGACTTGTTGGCGGCCACCTCGGCGACCAGTTGGTCCACCCACCTCTGCCCGTGGACGAGGGCTGCGGTGTGGGCCATCGCCCCCAGGTGTCCGGTGGACTGAGCGGCCAGCGGCGGCAGCTTGCCGAACAGGCCGACCGCCGCCGGGCCGACCTGGTAGAGCCCGGCCTTGAAGCCGGCCAGGTTCCAGGCCTTCCCCGCCGAGGTGATCGAGATCACCGCCTCGGCACCTGGCACCGTCAGCACCGGGACGAAGGACGCCCCCGGGTCGATCAGGCACTGGTGGATCTCGTCGGCGATCAGCTGGACGGCGTAGCTTGAACACAGCCGGACCAACTCGGTCAGTTCCTCGGCCGAGTGGATCGTGCCGGTCGGGTTGTGGGGCGAGCACAGCAGGTAGGCCCGCGGCCGCTGTTCGGCGAAGCAGGCCTCGATCCCTGGCAGGTCGAGCCGCCCGTCCTCAGTCAGCGGCACCTCGACGATACGACGACGGTAGCCGCCGGCCACCTGCCGAAACGGCGGGTACACCGGGGGGTTGATCACGATCCCATCGCCGGGATCGGTCACCGCCTCGAGCACACACAGAATGCTGTTCATCACGTCGCCACCACGGCGCAGTTGCCGCGCCGCCTCGATCGACCAGCCCCAACGCTGCTCGGCCATCGCGGCGAAGGCCTCCTGGTAGGCGCTGCCCCAGGGGTAGCCGGTGTCGCCGAGGTCAAAGGCGTCGTCCAGCACCGAGCGCACCTCGGGGATCATGGCCACGTCCATCTCGGCGACCCACAACGGCAGCACGTCCGGATCGTAGGTTCGCCACTTCAGCGAACGTCGACGCCGCAGTTGATCCAGGGGCACGGAGAGCAGGGACATGGGTGCATTCTGGACGGTGACGACTGACCGACACCACACCGTCCGGAGGACGACCGATGGCCCGCTACTTCGACGTGCATCCCGCCAATCCGCAGCCGAGGGCGTTGTCCCAGCTGGCGGAGCTGATCCGCGAGGGCGCGCTGATCGCCTATCCGACGGACTCCGGTTACGCCCTGGGCTGCCGGCTGGGGAACCGCGCCGGGTTGGATCGGATCCGGGCGATTCGCGACCTCGACCACCACCACAACTTCACCCTGGTCTGCAGCGAGTTCGCCCAGCTCGGCCACTACGTCCAGATGGACAACGACGTCTTTCGTGCCGTGAAGGCGTCCACCCCGGGCCCCTACACCTTCATCCTCAAGGCCACCCGGGAGGCGCCCAAGGTGATGCTCCAGCCGAAGCGAAAGACCGTCGGCGTCCGGCTGCCCGACCACACCACCACCCGCGCACTGCTCGACGAGCTGGGGGAGCCGTTGATGTCGAGCACCCTGCTGATCGGCGATGCGGCCTACCCGATGACCGAGGGCTGGCTGGTGCAGCAGGAACTCGACCACCTGGTGGACGCGGTGGTCGACTCCGGTGACTGCGGGATCGAGCCGACGACCGTGGTGGACCTCTCCGGTGACGAGGTGGAGATCCTTCGGGTCGGGGCTGGCGATCCGGCCCCGTTCACCGCCTGATCAGGCGGTCGGCTCCGTCAGCGGGGTGACCGCCCGGTAGTCGGCCGAGAACCCGTGGCGCATGCCCCACGAGACCGCCTGAGATCGTCGGGTGACGCCGATCTTGCGGTACGCGGATCGGATGTAGGACTTCACCGAGTTGGGGCTCAGGTAGACCGCGGCGGCGATCTCGGCGTTGCTCAGACCCTGGGTGATCAGCGCGATCACCTCGCCTTCGCGATAGCTGAGGCCCTCCTCCCGTCCCGGCCAGGTGCTGCCGACGGGATTCGAACTGGTGGGTTCGGGGCTCACCACGACCGATCCACCGTGAACCGCCTCCAGCGCCTCGGCCAGATCGCGGGCCGACAGCGTCTTGGAAAGGTAGCCCCGCACCCCGCGACTCTTAGCGGCGTCGATCAGGGAGGGGTTGAAGTTCCAAGTGTAGATCACCGTCTTGGCCACCAGCGGGTTGCTGACCACCTTCTCGACCGACTCGGCGTCGTTGCGCGACTGGGCAAAGGAGTCGTAGAGGGCGATGTCGACCGGGGTCGTCACGCCCTTGCCGGCGACCAGTTTGACCACCTGGATGCGGTCGGCGTAGTTCTCGAACATGTGGAAAAGGCCGGTCACCACCACCTCGTAGTCGTTGACCAGGGCAATCGTGATCGGTTTCGCCGGGTTCTTCGCCACCCGAGCATTATCCCTACAGGGGTTTGGTTTTGCGTGGTTGTGAGTCCACCCCTAGGGGTGAGTGCGCTAATCCAGGTGTTCTTCCGGATCGATGTAGGGCTCGTGGTCGGGGACGTTGACCAGGCTGGACGCATGGTCGGGTACCTCGAGTTGGAGGCTGCGGTCGGTCCGGCGGTACCCGGTCGACGGCGGTCGTTTGGGCATCTTGAGTTCCGGTCGGGGGACGTAGGTGTAGGGTACCGAGCTGAGCAGGTGGGCGATCATGTTGATCCGCGCCCGCTTCTTGTCCTCCGACTCGACCACGTTCCACCGGGCCTCGGGGATGTCGGTGTGGACGAACATCTCGTCCTTCGCGCGCGAGTAATCCTCCCAGCGGGTTAGGGACTCCAGGTCGGTGGGGGAGAGCTTCCACCGCCGCATGGGGTCGGTCAGCCGCGACTTGAAGCGCTTCTCCTGTTGGCGATCGGACACCGAGAACCAGTACTTGCGCAGAATGATCCCGTCCTCGATCAGCATCCGCTCGAAGATCGGACACTGGCGCAGGAAGCGCCGGTGCTCGGCGGTGCTGCAGTAGCCCATCACGCGTTCCACCCCGGCTCGGTTGTACCAGGAGCGGTCGAACAGCTTGATCTGACCCGCCGAGGGAAGGTGCTGCACGTAACGCTGGAAGTACCACTCGCTTTGCTGACGCTCGGTGGGTGCGGGCAGCGCCACCACCTGCGCGACGCGGGGGTTGAGGTACTCGGTGATTCGCTTGATCGCCCCACCCTTACCCGCGGCGTCGCGTCCCTCGAAGATGATCACCAGACGCTGGCCCTCCGTGCGGACCCATTCCTGCATCTCCACCAGTTCGGCCTGGAGTCGAAGGAGTTCGGCCTCGTAGATGGTGTTGTCGAGTTTCGGTGGCTTCGGCATGGTCACATCGTGCCGCAACCGAAGCCGCCCTGGCAGCGCTGTGCGCCTAAATGACCTCAGCCGGGGGCTTGCTGAGGAAGAACGTGGCCACGATCGCGGCCGTCCAGACCGCGCCGGCGCCGAGGAAGGACCAGTGCGCGCCTTCCAGCATCGCCGCCGCCTCGGGAACGCCTCGTCCCTGCGCGGCCTGGGTCTGCATGGCGAACACCGTGACGAACAGCGCGGTCCCGGCGGCACCGGCAACCTGCTGGACGGTGCCCACCAGGGCCGACCCGTGCGAGTAGAGGCGCCCCGGGAGCGCGCCCAAGCAGATCGTGAACAGGGGGGTGAAGATGAATGCGAAGCACAGGCTCATCAGCATGTGCGCACCCATCAGGAACCACCACGGGGTGGTCGGGCTGATCGAACTGAAGGCCAGAAAGGCCGCCGCGACCAGGAGGGCCGCCGGCACGACCAGCACCCGGGGTTCGGTGCGATCGTAGAGTCGGCCGACAACGGGCGAGAGCAGCCCCATCAAGAGGGCTCCCGGCAGCAGCAGCAAGCCGACCGAGAGCGGGTTCATGGCGTAGGCCTGCTGCAGCAGCAGAGGCAGGACGATGATCGTCCCGAACAGCGCCATCATCGCGATCGCCATGATCAGCAGCCCGAGGCTGAAGATCGGATAGGTGAAGGTGCGCAGGTCGAGTAGGGCCGCATCGGTGCGCTGCAGCACCAGTTGGCGGGCGACGAAGGCCAGCAAACCGCCCACGCCGAGGCCGATCGCCAGCATGGGTTCCCAGAACGGGACGGTGGCGTCGCCGACCAGGCTGAGTCCGTACACGAGCCCACCGAACCCCAGGATGGTCAGCGGGATGGACGGCAGGTCCAGTGGGGTGTGGGCCCGTTCGCCCACGTTGGTGATCCTGAGGCCGCCGAGGACCGCCATCAGCGCCGCGATCGGGAGCACGGCCACAAAGACGAATCGCCATCCGGCCAACTGCAGGATCAGCCCGGACATGGTCGGACCGATCGCCGGGGCGGCGGAGATGACCAGGGAGATGTTGCCCATCACGGCGCCGCGATGCTCGGCGGGCACCAGCCGCATGATTGTGGTCATCAGCAGCGGCAACATGATCGCGGTCCCGGCGGCCTGGACGATCCGTCCGGCGAGCAGGGCGTTGAAACCCGGCGCGATGGCGCAGCCGAGGGTACCGGCGCAGAAGAGCCCCATCGACAGCAGGTAGGCCGCGCGGGTGGAGAACCGCTCCAACAGCCAGCCGGTGATCGGAATCACGATCGCCATCGTCAACAGGAAGGCGGTGGTGAGCCACTGGGCAACCCGTTCGGTGACGCCGAGGTCGACCATGATCCGGGCCAGGGCGACGTTCATCGCGGTCTCGTTAAGAATCACCACGAACGCCGAGACCAGCAGGATCGCGATCACCGAGCGGGCGCGGGCGTCCAACCGTCCGGTCGCGGGCGCGGTGAGGTCGGTGTCAGTTTCGGCGTGCATCGGGAACTTCCTGGGTGGGCGAGCGGGCTACTTTACGCGTCCGATGCCGGGTCGCCCAACTCAGGGCCGTCGTCGGCGCGCAGCCGGCCCTGCTCGTTCGTCAGGTTGATCCGAGCCCTCGGCTGCCAACTGTCTCGTGCCGCCGCGGTGTGGAAGAGCGGGTCGCGGGTCAGCAGATCCTCGAGCCGACGGAGCCGAAGCTCGCGCCACTGAGGGTAGGGCAGGGCACTCTCGCGACGCAGTTGGGAGACCGACTCGGCGTACCGCGGTCGGGGCGCCGCCAACACCCACAGATCCGCGTCGCAGACCCTCGCGCCGGGAAGATCATCGGGTTCAGGACGATGATGCCGGGTCAACAGCACCAGCCGGACGACCTCGTCCAGGTCCGGGTCTCCCGCCAAGCGAACCGACGCCAGGGCCGCGGAATCCTCCTCATCGCCGGGCCGGCCGGTGTGGACGGCGTCGTGGAAGGCGAGCGCCACCAGTTCCGCTCGTCCGGCGTGCAGCGCCGTTGCGGCCGCCATGGTCTCGCTCAGGTGCTGCACGCCGTGGTAGCGGCGATGCGGCTCAGACCAGCGACCCAGCAGCTCGGTGACCAGGTGATGTCGGCCGGGCAGCAGTGTCGCCAACTGGCGGCGCACGGCGTCGCGGGACTCCATCAGAACAGCCTGATCAGCCAGGCCGCCAGCCCCGCGCAGCCGGCGGCGACCAGGACGCTGACGAAGGTGCCGATGATGAACCGTTCGGCGGCACCGCTGGTGGTGGCCTTGAGTTCGGGGTAGCGAGCCAGGCCCTTGAGGGCCAGCGCCACCGCCAGTCCCTCCGGGAAGCCCGCCAGCACGGTGGCGAAGATCGCCAATCGTTCCAGCATGCCGATCCAGGCGCCGCCCCGCAGCACCTTGGCGGCGTCGGCCAGCGGGGGAGCGGTCTCGGTGCTGGTTGCCGGGTCGGGGGCGGGCTGGGGTCGTTCCGCGAGCCGGAAAGTGGCCACCACAACGTGGCCACCGGCGAGGACTGCGAGGCCGCCCAGCGCGACCACGATGGCGACCTTGGCCAGCAGCAGCCAGATCATGAGGGCACCCTCATGGCCCGGCCCAGGAGCCGGACGGCGAGTTCGCGGCCGCGTTCCGACTCGGCCCTGGCGGCCCGGGTGGCCCGCTGACTGACCGCCGAGGGAGTGACCCCCAGCGCCTCGGCGGCCTCTCGTCCGGTGAGCCCGGAATCGAGCAGCTGCATCACTTCCCATCCTTCCGCCGTCCGGCGCGCGCTCACCCAGCGCAGCAGGATCAGCGCCGTCTCCGCGTCGCGCGCGGAACCCTCACCATACGACTCGCCACTGACATCTACTGGCGCCCTCAGCGCCAGTTCGGTTGGAGATTGGCGGGCCGCCGTGACGGCCTCACGGGCGTTGAGGTACGCCGATCCACGGGCCTCCCGGGTGTTGGCCGGCAACGGCAGGTCCACTCTGCCGAGGCCGACCCCGATCCGCCAGCCGCCCAGCCTGGTCAGCGTGATTACCGCGTCCACCACCGATTCCGGCTGATCGGTCAGGCCCTGGAGTTCGTCGCCGACAGTCCGATCGAAGGGAAGCAGCCATCCGGCGGCGGTTCCGGTCAGTGCCTCGAGCGCGGTCGGCACCTGGTCGTCCCGGGTCCGGCTGGCGACCTGATCGGCCGTCACGACCGCTAGTAAGGATGGATCCTTCATCGGACAAACTTTATCCGTTGGCCTTAATCGGCGCCAGGTCAACAACAGGGGACCTGGTTAGTCGCGCCGGGTGACCTTCTCGTCCCGGTAGGTGACGTCGTCCAGGGGCAGGAGCGGGGCCTCCAGCGGGCGGTCCGCCGATGTCTTTCCCACTGTCAGCAGGTGGTTCCAGGTCACGACCCGAACGTCAGGGTGTTGGCTGATCTGGATGTCGTCGGCGCGGCTGGCGACCACGTCGCCTTGGCGCAGTTCATACCCGAAGGTGGTGCCGCTGCGCGTCCAGGTGCCCCGGAAGTGGGGCTGCATGGGGGAGTCGTAGGCTGCGGTGGGGCCAGGGCTGTCCAGGGCGATGGACGACACCGCGCCCGTGGTCCGATCGATGCCGATCTCCACCGACTCAAGGTCGCGTGGCCCGTAATAGGCGCTGCGATAAAGGCCGTAGAGCAGATCGAGGACAGGCTGGGGGTGCCGTTCCCAGGCCCAGGCGATCCGGTAACGCACGGTCAACCTGGCGTCGTCCAGCACCTCCCAATAGACGGCCTGGGGTCCGGGGTCGGCGATCTCGGGCGACTGCCAAAGCCGAGGGGCGTACATCTCTGCGAGCTGGCCCGGGGGAAGGCGGACTCCGGCCACCAACACCTCCGCCTGCGGGTCGACCACCGGGTAGGGCCGCGGGTCGCGTCCGGTCACCCACAGGGCTGACCAACCGATCAGCAGCGCGCCGGCCAGCAGCGAAGCGACGATCCCAAGCGCCCGCGACCACGCGCGACGCCGGGTCAACGACCGCAAGGATCCGGAGCGCGCCACGGCCAGTCTTTCGCCAACCAGGTCGCCACGGCGTCAGCGAGTGCCTGATCCAGGTGGGCGTGGCTGAACCGCACCCACGACTGGACGATGCCGTCGCCCTTGCCCTCCGGCGGGTCCAGGTGGACGCGGCCGATCACGTCGAAGTCAGCGTGGCGGAGGACGGTGAAGGTGAACCCTTTGCGCTCGACGAAATCGCGGGCGTGGCGGGTGAGGTCCCGCAGGTTGTCCGCCGACGACATGCCGCCGATCGGGGGCCAGTTGCCGTCCGGATAGCCAGGGCTGGAGCGGATGTGGTCGATGCTGGCCGACCACGCGGCCAGGTCCGGGTGGTTGTGCTGCGGGCCCAGCGGTTCCAGGACGAAGGGGTCGGTCACCAGTGACGTGGGCGGCCGGAAATCCTCGGGCACGAACCTCTCGGCGTTCATGCAGGGACTCTAATCGCGCGGCGACGCGGCTGGTGGCCCTCCCGAGGCCGGTGCAATCGGAGATATGGTCGTTATCGGTCGGGTCCGCGGGCTCTGTTGGAACAGAATCGGAATTGTGGTCGCTTTGAGCGCCGCTGACGGCCTCATAACGACCACAATTGCGATTTGGCACCGGCCGTGCTGGGGAACCACCCCGGATAACGACCATATTTCCGATCGATCTGTCGCGTCCCACTGCATTTGTCATCCGTCACTAGGCGAATGACTCAATCTGGGACGACGGACCGCGCTCAGACGTCCCCGCGCACTTGTCGCATCTCCTTGGATGACGTCTTCGAGAGCGCCAAGGAGGTCACCGACCGGCCTGACCCGACTGGTGAGCGTCTCGTCTGCGTCGTCTTCGCTCCTCGGGGTGCTCGTCTGTGGCGCGAGTTGAAGTACTCCGTGGCCTACTTGGATGCTCAGACGGGCGACGACTGGGACCGAGGGGGACTTGACGCGATCGAACCGGCAGGCGGTCCCATACAGCATGTTTTGACATAATGTCGCTTATCGGACAGATCCTGGATCGGCCCGGCGGTGCGGGGAACTGATCGGCGTCCCCGAGGTCGCCTCACTCGAACAGGATGTACTCCGGTTGCGGCTTGAGCCCCAGCACCTCCTTGGGCGTCATCAACCGACGCCCGGTTTGAACGTCCTCGAGGTAGAACAGCTTGAATCCGGCGTGGACGTGTTTGGGGCGGGTCTTGATCACCCGTTGGTACGTCGCCACCTTGGCGCCGGGCGGGCCGATTCCGTCGACCGAGTTGATTTGCACGACGCCTGGATGCGCCAGCAGATCCTTGGGCTTCTTCACGATGTCGACGTGCAACTGGTGGAACAGCATCACCTTCTCGGGCAGGTTGTGTGCGGCCACCAGGTCGGACAGGTAGGTGGCGACGTCGTTCAGCTCCTCGCCGGTGGTGCTGCCGTAGACCCTCCCCGGGATCTGGCCCTTGTTCACCGCCCATTCGGGGTCGAGGGCGACGCCCACGTTCGGCTCCACCAGCCACTTCTCGAAGGCACGCACCTCGTCGATGAAGTCGGCCCGGCCCGGCTGGATGTTCAGTAGGAGGAGCGCCTTGTGCTTCACCGCGGCGTCATGCCAGCGCTTGATGATTGCCTCATCGGTTCGCGACCGGAACATGCCATCTCGACCAGGCGATCCGTGAACCGTGACCGCGATCAACTCCATCACTGGCAGCAGCTTCCGCCCGCCCCTCCAGGCCTGCCCTCGTTGCTCGATCTCGCGCAACCGGTCGTCCAGGTTGCCAATGCCCAGTCTCCCCTGACCCGGCGCGCCCGGGTACCCGGAGTAGCCGAACAGCCGGTAGGTGGGGAAAATCGTCGTCCCACCGCGGGGCAACTCCTGGGGCTGGCTCGGCGAGCTGGGCGGAGCGGACGGGCTAGCAGTGCCTGGCGTTGCGGCGCTGGCCACCGGGGTCGACGCAACCGTCGCACTCGTGACCTGCACCGGAGCCGGGGCCGAGGGG
>CAYVOW010000020.1:8408-32142 GCA_964453585.1 uncultured Micropruina sp. | reverse complement strand
GGGCGCTCCGACCATCACCAACGACGGGGTCACCGTCGCCAAGGAGGTCGAGCTCTCCGATCCGTACGAGAACCTGGGCGCCCAACTGGCCAAGGAGGTCGCCACCAAGACCAACGACATCGCCGGCGACGGGACGACCACGGCCACCGTGCTCGCCCAGGCGCTGGTCCACGAGGGCCTGCGCGCCGTCGCCTCCGGGGCCAACCCGGTCGGCCTGAAGCGGGGCATCGACGGGGCCGTGGCCGCGGTCAACGACGAGCTGGCCAGCCTGGCCCGCGAGGTCGAGACCACCGCCGACATGGCCAACGTGGCCACCATCTCGGCGCGTGACTCCGAGATCGGCGACCTGATCGCGCAGGCCTTCGACAAGGTCGGCAAGGACGGCGTGATCACCGTCGACGAGTCCCAGACCTTCGGCACCGAGCTGGAGTTCACCGAGGGCATGCAGTTCGACAAGGGCTACCTGTCCCCGTACTTCGTCACCGATCCGGAGCGGATGGAGGCCGTCCTCGACGACCCGTACATCCTGATCAACCAGGGCAAGGTGTCGTCGATGAACGACCTGCTGCCGCTGCTGGAGAAGGTGATCGGCGCCGGTGGCACCTTGTTCATCGTGGCCGAGGACGTGGACGGCGAGGCGTTGTCCACCTTGGTCGTGAACAAGATCCGGGGCACCTTCACCTCGGTCGCGGTCAAGGCTCCGGCCTTCGGCGATCGCCGCAAGGCCATGCTCGAGGACATCGCGATCCTCACCGGCGGCAAGGTGGTGGCCCCCGAGGTCGGCCTCAAGCTCGATCAGGTGGGGCTGGACGTGCTCGGCCGGGCCCGGCGGATCGTGGTCACCAAGGACAACACCACGATCGTGGACGGGGCCGGCGCTGCCGACGCCGTTGCCGGTCGGGTGGCTCAGCTCCGGGCCGAGATCGCGCGCACCGATTCCGATTGGGATCGCGAAAAGCTGCAGGAGCGGGTCGCCAAGCTCGCCGGCGGCGTCTGCGTGATCAAGGTCGGCGCGGCCACCGAGGTGGAGCTCAAGGAGAAGAAGCACCGGATCGAGGACGCCGTCTCGGCGACCCGCGCGGCCATCGAGGAGGGCATCGTCGCCGGTGGCGGCTCGGCTCTCGTCCACGCCGCCCGGGTGCTGGCCGACGGCCTCGGCAAGTCCGGCGACGAGAAGGCCGGCGTCCAGATCGTGGCCAAGGCCGTGGTCGAGCCGCTGCGCTGGATCGCGGAGAACGGCGGCGAGCCGGGCTACGTGATCGTCTCCAAGGTGGCCGAACTGGCTCCCGGTAACGGCTACAACGCCGCCACCGGCGAGTACGGCGACCTGGTCGCCAGCGGTGTGATCGACCCGGTCAAGGTGACCCGTTCGGCGCTGTCGAACGCGGCCTCGATCGCGTCCCTGCTGCTCACCACCGAGACCCTGGTGGTGGAGAAGCCGGCCGACGACGAGGGCGACGGACACCAGCACTGATTCACCCACGCACGATCCCTCCAGCCCGTTCGGGTTGGGGGGATCGTTGCGTCGGGGGTGTCCACCCGGTCGGCGCTGCCTAGAGTGAGCCGCATGGGGGACTGGAGACACCGCCTCGGCACGGTCGTCCGTCGGGTCGGGGCGTCGCCGCTGGGCGGGCTGCTGGGCGGCGCGCATACCGCCGCGACCGTGGTCGAGGTGAGCGTGGCTCGCGCGTGGGCGTCCCGGAACCGGGTGACGCCCTACGCCGGCGGCGACGTGACCCTGGCGATCAAGACCTTCGAGCGGCCCCGGACGCTGCGCCGGATGCTGGCCACGGTTCGGGACGTGTTCGCCGGCCCGGTGCTGATCGCCGACGACAGCGCCACGCCGTACCGCAGCGACGACCCGTCGGTGAGGGTGATCGAGCTCCCCTTCGACTCTGGCGTCGGCGCGGGTCGCACCCGGCTGCTGGACGAGGTCGAGACCGAGTTCGTGTGGATGTGCGACGACGACTTCATCCTGCTCCCCGATTTCGACCTGGACCGCGCGGTTTCCTTCCTGCGCCGGCACCCGGAGGTGGACCTGTACGGGGGCTCGGTGATCAAGGTGCCGCAACTGCAATCCTTCAACTACGCGTCCCGGACACTGCTGGTCACCGGGGTGGCCCCCAAGGCGCCGATCGGCAGCCTGATCGAGGGCATCCCGGTGCTGTCCAAGGTGCCCAACTTCTACCTGGCCCGGACCGAGGCTGTCCGCGCGGTCGGCTACGACCCGCGGCTCAAGCGGTTGGATCACAATGACTTCTTCAGTTCCGCCTTGGGACGGCTGGTCTGCTGCTACGACCGGCGTTGGCGTTGCCTGCATTCGCAGACCCTGTTCGACCGGCACTACCAGTCGTTCCGCAACGACATCGGAGCCGACCAGCACTACCTGGCGCAGAAGTGGTCCGCGGCGGGCCAGCAGGTCAGCGGTGGGGTGCCGGCGGAGGCGCTCTCGCGGTTCCACCTGGCCGCGATCGCCAGCGTGGCGGCCGACCTCGGGGTGACCGCGCACCCGGCCGCTGCCGACACCCTGCGGAGCGATCAGCCCGCGGCCCTGATCGACGCCATGGCCAGCCTCGGCTGGACGGTCGGTCGGGGTCAGGTCCGCCACCCGCTGTGGGGCAGCGCAGCCGTTGTTCCGGGAGCGGCGCCCACGGCAGCCTCCCGCCCAGACGCGGATCCGCCAACCGGGCCGTCGGCGTCGGTGGGGCTGACCTGGGCGGCCCGATCCGCCCAGTACCAGCGCGACGATTCGGTCTGGGTGGCGAAACTGCCGCTCGGACCGGTGATCCGTCTCGACCCCCCGGCCAGTGAGCTGTGGCGCTCGCTCGAGGCCGGGCCGGTCACTGCCGATGAGGCGGTGGACAGGGTGCTGGCGGCGCATCCGGACGCTCCAGCCGACGCGAACCGGCAACTACACGGTTTGCTCGCGGACCTGGTCAGCCAGGGTTTCGTCGAGTAGCTGCGGCGCGCGGGGGCTCGCGGCGTGACCCAGGCTGACGCGCCATCGACGAGCGCCCGCCCTACGATGGCGTCGATGCCTCAGCTCCCGCCCTCGGCTACCGCCGGCGCCGTCGGCGCCGTCGGCACGACCCTGGTCGCCTGGGGCACCTGTCACCCCGAGTTCTCCCATGGCCCGGACGGCTGGCCCACCGCCACCGTCCGGGCCGTCGGTGCCAGCGTCCCCTGGCCGCTGGACTGGATCGTGATCGTGGCCGGGGTGGTGCTGCTCTGCTGGGCCTGGTGGCAGGTCAAGGACGCCCGGACGTCCACCCTCGCTTGGCTGGTGGGCCTGTGGGCCCTGCCACTGCTGCTGGCGCCGCCGGTGCTGTCCGCGGACGCCGTGCTCTACGCCGACCTGGGCTGGATCCTGCACCAGGGCGCCGACCCCTACACCGTCGGCCTGACCGGGGTCGGAGGTCCCTACGCGACCCAGGTCGACCCGTTGTGGGCCGGCAGCGGAGTTGCTTACCCGCCGCTGGCGCTGCGGATCGATCAACTCGTGGTGACGGCGACCGGCGGCGCCCCCTACCTGGGCATCATCGCGATGCGCGTCCCCGCGATCGCCTCGGTGGCCGCACTGTTCGGGCTGATCCCCGCGCTCGCCCGACGGCTGGGCCGCGACGAGCACCGGTCGGTCTGGTTCGGGGTGGCGAATCCGCTGCTGCTGCTGCACTTCCTCGGCGGCGCCCACAACGACGCCCCGATGGTCGCGGTGGCGCTGGCCGGCCTCTTGGTGGCCTGGTGGCGCCCGCACTGGGTGTGGTCGCTGCTGGCCGGACCGGCCGTGATCGGCCTGGCGATGGCGGTCAAGCAACAGGCCGGGCTGGCCGTGGTGGCAGCCGCCGGGGTGCCGGTGGCCGTCCGGCTGGCCTCGCTGCCGATCCTCCAGCGGCTGTGGATGCTGGGCTGGCGCACCGCGGTCGGCAGTGTGGTCGCGGTGGCGACCTTCGTCGGGGTCTCGGTGGCCTCGGGCCTCGGCTTCGGTTGGGTGCGCTGGCTGAGTCTGATGGGCAATACCGGCACCCCCGCCCCGTTCTCGATCGTCGGCAAGCTCGGCACGCTGGCGATCACCGCGGCCGGAGGCGATCCGACCGGTTTCCTGGCCGCCGTCGCGGTGCTTTCCGGTGCGGTGCTGCTGGGTGCCGTTGCCTGGTTGCTGATCCGGTTCGCCGACCGTCCGCTGGAAGCCACCGCCTGGGCGTCCCTGGCGGTCTCGGTGCTCGGCCAGTCGCTCCATCCCTGGTACCTGCCCTGGTCGCTGGCGCTGTTCGCGCTGGTGCGACTGAGCGTCCGGCAGCGCGACTGGGTGCTGGGCTTTGCCGTGGCCTTTGTGATCTGGAACTCGATCCAGACCGTGGTCTGGCACTCGATGCCGTGACCGGGCCCGAGGACGACCACCAGCCGGTTGCCGGGCAATCGGTCGGCGCATCACTGCTCACCCGCGGGAGCCTGGTCGGCTTCGCCGGCGCGGTGCTGGTCGCCATCGGCGCCTGCAGCACCGGCTTCTCGCTCCAGGGGGCGTGGGGCTCCGTCCTGATCCAGGCGATCGGCTCGCAGGTCCCACGACCGGTGGCCAATGCGCTGATCATCGCCGGGGTGGCGCTGTTGTGCTTCGGCTGGTGGCTGCTGCGGCCGGGCGGCCGGGGGCGTCCGCGCCTGCTGCCGATCCTGGCGCTGTGGACGCTGCCGCTGCTGGTGGTGCCGCCGGTGATGAGTGCCGACCCGTTCCTGTACGCCGACCTCGGCTACATCCTGGGCCAGGGACGCGACCCCTATCTCGTCCGACTGACCGGGCTGGGCGGGCCGTACGCGCCCTGGGTGGACGAGTTCTGGGCCGGCCATGGGGTGGCCTATCCGCCGTTATCGCTCGAACTCGCCCGGGTCCTGGTCGATCTGTCTGGACTGCACCCCTACTGGGGGGTGGTGGCCCAACGGCTCTCGGCGGTGGTCGGAGTCGGCCTGCTCGCCCTCTTGCTGCCGCGGGTGGCCGGCCGGCTAGGCGTGGATCGGCGTTGGGCGCTCTGGCTCGGCGCGCTGAACCCGATCGTGATCGTCCACCTGATCGGTGGCGCGCACAACGACGCGATCATGGCCGGCGCGGTGATGGTGGCGCTGTGGCTGTGCCTGCAGCCGATCCCGTTCAGCTCCCTGGTGTTGGCACCGATCGTGGTCGGCCTGGCGATGGGGCTGAAACCTCAGGCCGGGCTGGCCGCGGTCGCGGTGGCCGGGCTGCCCGTGGTCGCGACGTTGCGTCACCGGTTGCCGGCGGAGCGGCTCTGGTTGCTGGGCTGGCGGACGGTGGTGGCGTCGGCGGTAGCCGTGGCGACCTTCGCCGCCACCTCTTGGGCGACCGGGCTGGGGTTCGGGTGGGTGCGCTGGCTCTCCGAAATGGGTCGGGCCCGGACGATCACCCCGGCGATCCTGATCGGAGATGCCTTCTGGTGGACCGGGCGGACGGTCTTCGAGATCGCCTCGGCGCTGATCGCGCTGCTGGCGGTGGCGGCCTTCGGCTGGCTGCTGGTGTCCCATGCCGACGACCCGATGGGCGTGGTGGCCTGGGGTTCGGTGTTGCTGCTGTTCGTCAGCCAGGCGCTGCACCCGTGGTATCTCGGCCTGTCCCTGGCCCTGTTGGCCTTGTGTCCGCTGCCCGAACGGGTGGCCCGACGGGTGGTCTGGATCACCGTCGGCTACCTGATCGCCTACACCATCCAGTTCCTGATGTTCTGGCTGCCCTGGATGGCGTTGCCGTTCGGTGTCCTGGCTGGCTGGTGGCTTCGGCGTCACCACCGGCTGGCGGCTTCCGACGAGCCGATTAGGCTGGGCTGATGCGGATCGCCATCGCCGGCGCGTCGGGCCTGCTGGGCCGGGCGGTCGGCCGTCATCTGATCACCTTCGGCCACGACGTGCTGCCCCTGGTGCGGCGGGATGCCGGCCCGGGGGAGCGGTCCTGGGACCCGATCGCCGGGACGATCGAGGGCGCCGGACTGGCCGACGTGGACGCGGTGATCAACTTCAGCGGGGCCGGCATCGCCGACGCGCGTTGGAGCGAGGAGCGCAAGGAGGAGTTGCGGCGCTCGCGCCTGGCCAGCACCGCGACCCTGGTCAGCCACCTGAGCGCGCAGGGCCGCTGCCGACAGTTGCTCAACGGTTCGGCGGTCGGCTTCTACGGCGACACCGGCACCGAAGTGGTGGACGAGCGCAGCCCGGCAGGCGACGACTTTCTGGCTCGGTTAGTGGTGGCCTGGGAGGCGGCCGCCAGCGCCGCGCCGGTCGAGGTGGCGTTGTTGCGCACCGGTCACGTGCTGACCGGCGACGGCGGCTTCCTGGGCAAGCAGTTGCTCCCGTTCAAGCTGGGGTTGGGCGGCAGGCTGGGCAGCGGTCAGCAGTTCCTCCCGTGGATCCATGTCGAGGACTACGTGGTGGCGGTCCGGTTCGTGCTCGAGACCGGGCTCACCGGTCCGGTCAACCTGGTGGGACCCAACCCGGTCGACAACGCCACCATGACCGCCGCACTGGGTCGACGGCTGAACCGGCCAACCCTGGTGCCGATCCCGCTGGTGGCGCTGCGGGCGCTGTTCGGCTCCGACATGGTCGAGAACGCGTTGCTCACCGGTCAGCGGGTCGTCCCGGCTCGGCTGATCGAGGAGGGGTTCACCTTCGAGCACCCGGAACTGAACCAGGCGCTGGCCAGTTTGGACCTCTGATCAGGGGGGCGACGAGATTTCCCCGCGTGGCGACTTGCCCGCACGTGGTGAGTCGCGTCCCTCGGCGGTAGCGTGCCTAGAGGTGGCAGTGCGGTCGCCAGCGCGGCGAACTCACTGCCGGTGAGGTGACGCGATGACGCAGCAATCGAGGCAGCCGGATGGATCGCCGACGCTGGACGAATGGGTGGCGCGAGGCCAGGTCCAGGCCGCGGCCGAGGAACGAGAACGGGTCCGGATGCGCCGGATGCGTTTCGACACCATCGCCGTCCACGGCATTTACTCCGCCGAGGCCGCGCTGGCCAACAGCGGCAGCATCATCGAACCCACGTACTTCAGCCCCGCCCAGCACTTCGCCGACAGCGCTGCGTTGGAGGCGGCGCTCGGCTACCTGATGCCGGCCTGGGGCTACACCAGGATCGCCAACCCGACGGTGGGGTTCCTCGAAGAGACCCTGGCGCTGCTGGAGAGCTACCGCACCGGCCTGACCGCCTCAGCCTTGGCGACCTCGTCCGGGATGGCGGTGGATATGGCGGTCAGTCCGTTCCTCGCCGTCGACGCCGGGGGTCCGCCGCCCAACGTGGTGGTCAGCGCCCGGTGCTACGGCGGCACCTTCCAGCTCTTCGCCCAGCGCTACGCCCTGGAGCGGGGGATCGACGTGCGTTGGGTGCCCGATCCGCTGGACGTCGAGGCCTGGGCGTCGCAGCTCGACGACGGGACGCGGGTGGTCTACGGGGAGATGCCGAGCAACCCGTCCTTGTCGGTGTTCGACATCGCCGCCGTGGCCGAGCTGGCGCACGCGGCCGACGTCCCGCTGATCGTGGACTCGACGGTGGCCACCCCTGCCCTGCTCCGGCCGCTCGGGCTGGGCGCGGACATCGTCGTCCACTCGGTGAGCAAGTCGATCGCCGCCTCCGGCCTGGCCATCGCCGGGGCCGTCGTCGCCAGGCACTCGATCGTCAGCCGGTTCGGACCGGACGCCCTGCGCGACGACTTCGCCACCTACCTGAAACTGCTGCCGATGCGCGACCACGGACCGGCGATCAGCCCGTTCAACGCGCTGATGGCACTGACCGACCTGCGGACCTTGCGCACCCGCCTGGACGCTTGGAGTCGGTGGACCCTGCGGGTGGCGGAGTTCCTGGAGGGGCATCCCGCGGTCGGGCGGGTGCACTATCCGGGTTTGCCGTCCCACCCCGGTCACGCACTGGCGGCCAGCACGATGTGGCTCGCCGACGGCGATCAGGACGGCAACCCGACGAACCGCTACGGGCACCTGCTGGCCTTCGAGGTGCACGGCGGCCTGCCGGCCGCGCGGCGGGCGTTTGACCACCTGACCCTCGTCCGGCGGGCAACCGACCTTGGCCGGGTGAAGTCGATCGCCACCATTCCGGCCATCTCGACCCACCAGCAGCAGGGCGAGGAGGGTCGTTCGCTGGCCGACATTCCGGCGAACCTGATCCGGCTGTCGGTGGGCGGCGAGCACCCCCAGGACGTCATCGACGACCTGGCCGCGGCGCTGGCCTGAGCCCCACCCGGTGAGGTCACGCTGACTCTGCCCGGGGTGGGGGCTGGACGGTACGGGCGCCCCGCGCGCCCACCACGGGCAGCGACGAGGTCACCCGGCACCGGCGGATAGACTGCCCTTTCGACCGACCAGAAGGTGAGCGATGACCCTTGGCGACCTGACCGGGGCTGGCGTCCCCTCCCCGTTTGCTGCACTCGGACTCACCTACGACGACGTCCTGCTGCAGCCGAACGAGAGCGACGTGATCCCGTCCCAGGCCGACACCAGCTCGTGGGTGTCGCGGCGGATCCAGGTGAAGATCCCGCTGCTCAGTTCGGCGATGGACACCGTCACCGAGTCGCGGATGGCGATCGCGATGGCCCGCGAGGGTGGCCTCGGCATCCTGCACCGCAACATGACCGCGGACGAGCAGGCCAGCCAGGTCGATAGGGTGAAGCGTTCCGAGGCGGGCATGGTGCACCAGCCGATCACGGTCGGCCCGACCGCCACCCTGCGCGAGGTGGACGACCTGTGCGGGCAGTTCCGGATCTCGGGCGTCCCCGTCGTCGACGACACGATGAAGCTGTTGGGCATCGTCACCAACCGCGACATGCGGTTCGAGGACGACCCCAACCGGTTGGTCGGCGACGTGATGACCCAGATGCCCCTGGTCACCGGCTGGCCCGACATCCGCGGCGAGGAAGCCCTGAAACTCCTAGCCAAGCACAAGATCGAGAAGCTGCCGCTGGTCGACACCTCCGGCAAGCTGACCGGCCTGATCACCTTGAAGGACTACGTGAAGTCCGACAAGTACCCGCTGGCCACCAAGGACGCTCAGGGACGGCTCCGCGTCGGGGCCGCGATCGGCACCTTCGGGGACGCCTGGGAACGGGCCATGCAGCTGATCGAGGCCGGTGTGGACGCGCTGGTCACCGACACCGCCCACGGCCATAGCCGCGCCGAGATGGACCTGATCCGCCGCCTGAAGGCCGAGCCGCTGGCGGCCCACGTCGACATCATCGGCGGCAACGTCGCCACCTACGAGGGCGCGAAGGCCGTCGTCGACGCCGGCGCCGACGGGGTCAAGGTCGGCGTGGGACCGGGGTCGATCTGCACCACCCGGGTGGTCGCCGGCGTGGGCGTCCCCCAGGTGACCGCGATCTACGATGCGGCCCGCGCCGCCAAGCCGGCCGGCGTCCCGGTGATCGGAGATGGCGGCCTGCAGTACTCCGGCGACATCGCCAAGGCACTGGTCGCCGGCGCCGACGCGGTGATGCTGGGCTCGCTGCTGGCCGGCTGCGACGAGAGTCCCGGCGACCTGCTGTTCATCAACGGCAAGCAGTTCAAGAGCTATCGCGGGATGGGTTCATTGGGCGCGATGAAGGCCCGCGGCAAGCAGGGCTCGTTCGCCTCAGACCGCTACTTCCAGGCTTCCGCGTCGACCGACGACCAGTTCGTCCCCGAAGGCATCGAGGGCGCGGTGGCCTACCGCGGACCCCTCTCAGCGGTCGCCTACCAACTGATCGGCGGGCTGCGTCAGTCGATGTTCTACACCGGCGCCTCGACCATCGCCGAGCTGCACGAGCGCGGCCGGTTCGTCCGGATCACCTCGGCGGGGCTGCGCGAGTCGCACCCGCACGACATCCAGATGACCATCGAGGCCCCCAACTACTCGTCCAAGAACTAAGGCAAAGGAGCCGTGATGATCGAGATCGGCCGGGCCAAACGGGCCACCCCGGTCTACGGGTTCGACGAGATCGCCATCGTCCCCACCAGACGCACCCGGCACATCGAGGACGTCAAGCTCACCTGGCGGATCGACGCCCTGACCTTCGACTTCCCGATCGTGGCCGCGCCGCAGGATTCGGTGATGTCACCGGCCACGGCGATCGCGATGGGCCGTCTCGGCGGGCTTGGTGTGCTGAACCTGGAGGGGCTTTGGACGCGCTACGCCGATCCCGAGCCGATCCTCGAGGAGCTCGCCGCGATCGACGATCCGGTGAGCGCCACCCGGCGGCTGCAGCAGGTGTACACCGAGCCGATCAAGGGCGAGCTGATCACCGAGCGGGTGCACCAGATCCGTGAGGCGGGCGTCCCGGTGGCCGGGTCGCTGTCGCCGGAGAACTGCCGCCAGTTCGCCGGCGTGGTGGAGTCGGCGGGGGTCGACTTCTTCGTGATCCGCGGGACGACTGTCTCGGCCGAGCACGTCTCCAGCGTGGACGAGCCGCTTAACCTCAAGGAGTTCATTTACGCCCTGGACGTCCCGGTGATCGTGGGTGGCTGCGCCACCTACCAGGGCGCCCTGCACTTGATGCGCACCGGCGCCGCCGGCGTCCTGGTCGGCTTCGGCGGCGGGGCGACCAAGCGCACCCGCAACGTGCTGGGCGTCGAAGTGCCGATGGCCTCCGCCATCGCCGACGTATCGGAGGCCCGCCGGGACTACCTGGACGAATCCGGCGGCCGCTACGTCCACGTGATCGCCGATGGTGGGCTGGGCCGCTCGGGCGACATCGCCAAGGCGATCGCCTGCGGCGCCGACGCGGCCATGGTCGGCTCGCCGCTGGCCCGGGCGAGCGAGGCTCCCGGGCGTGGATACCACTGGGGCCCCGAGGCCTGGCACGCCACCCTGCCCCGCGGCGAGCGGGTCAAGTTCGGCGCGATCGGGTCGCTGGCGGAGATCATGCTTGGCCCGTCCCACACCCCCGACGGGACGATGAACCTGGTCGGCGCGCTGAAGCGGGCCCTGGCCACCTGCGGCTACACCGAGGTGAAGGAGTTCCAGCGGGTGGAGATCGTCGTCCACGGTTGAGTAAACCGACCCCGCACCGGGCGGTGTAGACGGGTGTGAGGATGATGGAGGAAGCGCCGGCGGAGGCGAGCCAGCAGGAACGCTTCACCGCCTGGGTTCAGCCGAGCCTGGTCGCGATGTCGCGCTTCGCGCACCGCCTGGTCGGGCCGGGGGAGGCCGACGATGTCGTCCAGGAGGCCCTGGTCCGGGCCTGGCGACGCTGGTCCACCTTCGACCCCACTCGCGGGACGCCGACGGCCTGGCTGCTGGCGATCGTCGCCGACCGGGCGCGGCGGCACCCGCGGCCGCGCCACGTGCTGATGGAGGCCGCCCACGCGTCCGCCGGACCCGTGGACCTCGACCTGGAGCGGGCCATCGCCCGACTTCCCGAGCGACAACGGATCGCGGTCACCCTGTTCTACTTTGTCGACCTGGACGTCGCCGCCATCGCCGAGGTGATGGACATCGCCCCGGGAACCGTCAAGGCCACCTTGCACCGCGGCCGGGAGCGGCTGCGCACCCTGATCGGAGATGACCATGCCTGACCTCGACCTGATTGACGAACGCCTGCGTGGCTACGCCGAACGCTGGCGTGAGAGCGTGCCCGAACCGGCGCCGATCGATCCCGATGCGCTGACCGGGCGCTGGGGTGGCGGCGGTCGGTGGCTGGCGCCGGTGGCCGCCGTTGCCGCCGCTGCCGTGCTGATCGGCGCGGTGCTCACCACTCCCGGCGTTCAGGCGGTGATCGCCGGGCGGGTCAACGCCGACGTTCCGTGGGCGCCGCTGGCCGCGACCGACCCGCAGATCCCGACTCACCGCGAGCGCATCTCGTTCGAGCCGCTGCCCGGCATCCCGCTGTGCCAGGCCGATCAGGTGGGGGCGAAGGCGAGTCTCGCCGCATCCTTCGGCGACACGATCTGGGTTGACGTGGACCTGTCCACCAGTCAGCCCTGCCAACTCCGGGGCCGGCCTAAGGTGCTCGCCCTGGACGCTCAGGGCCACGACTTGGGCGTGGCTCAGGCGGATTCGACACCCGACCCGTCATACGAGGCTCCGCTGCTGATTACGGAGTGGCGGTCGGGACAGCTACGCCTGAACGTCCAGGATTGGTGCGCCGCGCGTCCGGCCGCGAGGTATCGGATCAGTTGGCCCGGATCCAACGGTTCGATCTCCTTCAACGCGCCGAACACGGCGCCGTGCACCCCGGCCGGAGCGGTGCCGACCCGACTCGTGGCGCTGCCCTTCTCGCCGGTTGGCGGCTGGACCGAACCGCGCTCCGACTTCGCCGATCTGGCGGTCGTCCTGCCGGAGACGCTCAGCGGGCCGGCCAACGCTCCGGCGCAGTTCGTGGTCGCGCTCACCTCGCCCCGAGACGTCGTGCTCGACACCTGCCCGGATTTCACGATGACCCAGTTCTTCGACGGACGTACCCGGATGGTGGAGGAGCGCTACGGACTGAACTGCCAGGGCGTCCCGGACCGGAACGCCGAGGGTCAGCCGATGCTCAGGGCGGGCGTACCGGTCACGTTCGCGATGGAGGCCCGGCTGCTGCACCGCTCGCCCGACGATTTCGTCTGGAGCCTCCAGGTGCCCGAGCTCGTCCAGGGCCACATCCGCATCACCGTCGGTTGATCGGGGAGCGGTGGATCGCAGACCCAGCGGCAAATCCGCTGCGCACTGCCAGATATGGCAGTGCCCGCCGAAACTGGCGTTCTTTTGGTGCGGCTGGGGTGGGCTCCCGTCAGGGGAGCGCTTCCCGTTTCATCAAGGCTGACTTGTAGACGTTGGCGACTACCTCACCGTCCATCCACTCGGTGAGCCGCCGCGCCTGGACGTCGAGGGCGGCGCGCGCCTGGGGTCCGGGATCGCGGCGGAGGATCACCTCGACCCGTCCGGACGGGTCCTGGACGTAGGCGCCGACGATCTGGCCGTTCCACCAGGCGGTGGTGCCGGCGTTGCCGACCGAGTCGAACAGGTAGGGCACGTCGGGCGGGTCGAGGTAGAAGTCGCGGTCCTTCCAGCCCATCGTCGTCGGGTCGAGGGTAGGCAGCAGCGCCGCCCAGGGTGCCACCTCCGGCTCGGGGTCGAGGTCGTCCGGCAGCACCCAGCCGACCTGGTCCCTTTCCAGCGCGACAGAAACCGCTTCATTGGCGGCCAGAGCGCTCCGGACGATTCCCTTGGTCGCGCCGAGCCACCACACCAGGTCGCGCTCGGTGGCCGGGCCGAAGGTCCGCAGGTAGCGCCGGACCAACTCGGCGAAGCCCTCGACCTCAGGCAGGAAGCTCGGCGCCTCTCTCAACCAGCCTTCCATGAGCGTCCACTGGGGCTTGGAGATCCGCCAGTGACCGCCGTTGCGACCTCGGACCAGCTTCGCCTCGACGGCGAGCTGGGTGAGCACCCGCGGGGCCACCGGAAACTCGCCGCCGTAGGACTTGTCGGCGGACACGGTGATCCGGCCCTGGAGCTCGGGCACCTCTCGCCGGAGCTGGACGGCGCTCAGCTCCGAGTAGTCGGCGAGCCGGTCGAGCACCGCGACCCGGGCCCGGGCCAGCCAGGCCCGCCCGTCGACGGCGACCCCGTGCTCCTCGACGTCCTTCTCCAGCCTGGCGCCGATCTGCGCCGCCACCCGCCGACTGGCGCTGCCCCAGGCCGCGGGCAGCAGGTCACGCGGGAACACGAACAGCGTCCTGCGCATCGCCAACTGCTTGACCAGAGAGCGCCGCTCGTACAGGTCCTGCTCGAAGTTGGTGCGGGTCGCAACATCGACTCGGGCCGCCACGGACAGGTACGGGCCGGACGGTTCGGTGGCGTGCAGGACGGTCATCGCGCGGGTGGCGGCCTCGGCGTCGGCGACCCGGTGCTGCGGCGCGATGGCGTGGCGACGGGCCATCCGAGCCCGACGCTCCCGGTCGTCGATCAGGCGCATTCCGGCATTCTGCCGCACTCTATGATGCGGCCATGGACGCCCCGAACCCCGAGCTGCTGCGGCTGCGCGGCAGCATCGACAACCTGGATTCGGCGCTGGTCTGCCTGCTGGCCGAGCGGTTCAAGGTGACCCAGACGGTCGGGGTGCTCAAGGCGAAACTCGGCCTGCCGCCGGCCGACCCGCAGCGCGAGGCCGAGCAGATCGCTCGGCTGCGGCGGCTGGCCCAGGAGGCGAACCTCGATCCCGAGTTCGCCGAGAAGTTCCTGACCTTCATCGTCAGCGAGGTCGTGCGGCACCACGAGCAACTGGCCGGCACCGAATGAGCGCCCGTCGAAAGGCAGCGCCGCCCCCGCCGCCACCCCCGCCGGCCCAGCCCGAGGACGACGGCGTGAAGCGGCCGAACCCGCTGCTGCTGATGGGCCTGGTGGTCTGCGGACTGTGGACCCAGTTCTGGTTGGGCGGCCTGCTGCTGATCCCGATCGCGTTCGGCGTCACCTGGGCGGGACGTTGGGAGCGGCGACACAGCCTGATGGCGGCCGGTGCCGTCCTCTGGCTGATGGCCACGACGGCCATCCTGGCCGGAGAGCCCCGCCGTGACGCGCTGGGACTCGGATCCTGGGACCCGCCGGAATGGCTGGTCACGGCCGGAACCCGGGGGGCGCTGGTCGCGCTGCTGATGCAGGGGATCGGGATCGGCCTGCTGGTGTGGGCGGCGGACGGGATGCGCCCGATCTTCAAACGCAAGACCGATTAGGGAACGGCGCACCGCGTCGGCTTCCCAGGCTGGCAGACCGCTTCCGCGCAGTTCCCGTCCGGTCGCCGACTCTTCCCGAAGGACTTAGGCGATGACGTCGCCGGCGGTCATGTTGGCCGGAATCCCGGTCACGATCGACCCGGGCGGGACGTCCTTGACCACCAGGGCGTTCGCACCCACCTTCGACCCGGCGCCGATCACGATCGGGCCGATGATTTTGGCGCCGGCCCCCAGCAGCACGTTGTTCTCGATCGTCGGATGCCGCTTGAACCGACCCCGCGACCGGCCGCCCAGGGTGACCTGGTGGTACATCAACACGTCGTCGCCGATCTCGGCCGTCTCGCCGATCACCACCCCGTTGCCGTGGTCGATGAAGAAGCGGCGGCCGATGGTGGCACCGGGGTGGATCTCCACCTGGGTCAGGGTCCGGGAGAGCTGCGACAGCAGCCTGGCCAGGGGTTTCAGTGCCGGCGAGGTCGTCCACAGCTTGTGGCAGACGCGGTGCATCCAGACCGCGTGGACGCCGGGGTAGGCCAGAGCGACCATCAGTTTGCTGTGCGCCGCGGGATCCTCCCGCATGGCGGTTTCGAGGTCCTCGTTCAGCCTCTGCCAGGCCGACGTGATCAGGGCGGGTACCGCCATCAGTCGAGCAGGTCGGCGTAGAGGACGGTCGACAGGTAGCGCTCACCAAAGGACGGAATGACCACCACGATCGTCTTGCCCGCGTTCTCGGGACGAGCCGCGAGCTCACCGGCGGCGGCCAGCGCTGCCCCAGATGAGATGCCGACCAGCAGGCCCTCCTCCTCGGCCGCGCGGCGGGCGAACCGGACAGCGGTCTCGGAGTCCTGCGGCAGCACCTCGTCGATCACCGAACGGTCGAGGATCGCCGGGATGAAGTTGGCCCCGATGCCCTGGATCTTGTGCGGCCCCGGCTGCCCGCCGGACAGGATGGCCGACTCCTTGGGTTCGACGGCGACCATGGTCACCGAGGGCTTGCGCTCCTTCAGCACCTGGCCGACGCCGGAGATGGTGCCACCGGTGCCCACACCGGCCACCACGATGTCGACGGCGCCGTCGGTGTCGGCCCAGATCTCCTCGGCAGTGGTCTTGCGGTGGATCGCCACGTTGGCGACATTCTCGAACTGCCGGACGAGGACTGCCCCCTCTTCGGCACCGATCGCCTCGGCCCGGGCGACCGCCCCGCGCATGCCCTCAGGGCCGGGGGTGAGGACGAGTTCGGCGCCGAACGCGCGCAGCAGCGCCCGGCGTTCCTTGGACATGGTCTCGGGCATGGTGAGGACGACCCGGTAGCCGCGGGCGGCGCCGACCATGGCTAGCGCGATGCCGGTGTTGCCGGAGGTGGCCTCCACGATGGCCCCGCCGGGCTTGAGCTGCCCCGACGCCTCGGCCGCGTCGATCATCGCGACGCCGATCCGGTCTTTGACCGAGTTCGCCGGGTTGTAGAACTCCAGCTTGGCCAAGACGGTGGCCTGCGAATCGCCGTAGAGACGGTTAATCCGCACCAGCGGGGTTCGTCCGACCAGGGCGGTGACGTCCTCGAAGATCTGCATGGCTCTCCCAACCTGACTGATTGCAGTCATATTCCCGTATCCAACCCATGCTCGGCGCAGGTCTCGTCCCGTGGCAAGGGCGTCGGCTGGCTGCCAATACACTGCGGGCCATGACTTCCGGCCACGACCTGGTGCTCGTCATCGACTTCGGCGCCCAGTACGCCCAATTGATCGCGCGGCGGGTTCGGGAGGCGCACGTCTACTCCGAGATCGTCCCGCACACGATCAGCGTCGAGCAGTTGGTGGCCAAGCGTCCCAAGGGGATCATTCTGTCCGGGGGGCCTCAATCGGTGTACGCCGACGGTGCCCCCCAGGTCGATCCCGCCCTGTTCGCCACCGGGATCCCCACCTTCGGCATGTGCTACGGCTTCCAGGCGATGGCCCAGGCGCTGGGCGGCGAGGTCCGCCGGACCGGGCTGAGCGAGTTCGGCCGCACCCCGATCCACGTCCGCGAGGGCGGTGCGTTGCTCGGTGACCTGCCCGACAACTTCCGCGCCTGGATGAGTCACGGAGACTCGGTCTACGCAGCACCCGACGGGTTCCTCCCCCTGGCCACCAGCGACGGCTCCCCGGTCGCCGCCTTCGAGGACCTGACCCGAGGGCTCGCCGGCGTCCAGTGGCACCCCGAGGTGGCCCACTCCGAGTTCGGCCAGGATGTCCTGGAGACCTTCCTGTACGAGATCGCCGGGATCCGTCCCGACTGGACGCCGGCCAACATCGTGGACGACCAGGTGGCAGCGATCCGCGAGCAGGTCGGCGACAAGCGGGTGCTCTGCGCCCTGTCGGGAGGCGTCGACTCGGCGGTGGCGGCGGCGCTCGTCCAGAAGGCGATTGGCGATCAACTGACCTGCGTCTTCGTCGACCACGGACTGTTACGCAAGGGCGAAGCCGAACAGGTGGAGCGGGACTTCGTCGAGGTGACCGGGGTCAACCTGGTGGTGGCCGATGAGCGCGAGCGGTTCCTGTCCGCGCTGGCCGGGGTCACTGAGCCGGAGACCAAGCGCAAGATCATCGGCCGGGAGTTCATCCGCACCTTCGAGGACGCCGCCCGCAGCATCAGCAGCGACGTCGGCATCGACTTTCTCGTCCAGGGCACCCTGTACCCGGACGTGGTCGAGTCCGGCGGCGGCGAGGGCGCGGCCAACATCAAGAGCCACCACAACGTGGGCGGACTCCCCGACGACCTGCAGTTCCAGCTGATCGAACCGCTGCGCACCCTGTTCAAGGACGAGGTCCGTGCCGTCGGTCTGGAACTGGGGCTGCCCGAAGAAATGGTGTACCGGCACCCGTTCCCCGGCCCCGGGCTGGCGATCCGGATCATCGGCGAGGTCACCGACCACAACCTGGGCCTGCTCCGTGAGGCGGACGCGATCGCCCGCGCCGAGTTGACTGCCGCCGGGCTGGACCGCGACATCTGGCAGTTCCCGGTGGTGTTGCTGGCCGATATCCGGTCGGTCGGCGTCCAGGGGGACGCCCGCACCTACGGCCACCCGGTGGTGCTGCGTCCGGTCACCTCCCAGGACGCGATGACCGCCGATTGGGGGCGGCTGCCCTACGAGGTGATCGAGCGGATCTCGACCCGGATCACCAACGAGGTGCGCGAGATCAACCGGGTGGTGCTGGACGTCACCAGCAAGCCGCCGGGCACCATCGAGTGGGAGTGACCGCCGACTGAGCCCGGCCAGCTTCCTCAACTGAGCGACCCTCGGCCGAGCGGTCCGGAGGCTCGAGGGCGGCGAGCCTCGGGCCGTCGAGCTACGCCGGGTCCGTCCCGACCGGCAGGTGTCTCGCCCACCAGTCGAGGATCGCCTCGAACCGCTGCCGCCGATGCCAGGGCGTCCCGGAACGCGACAACTCGTGATTCTCGCCGGGGAACACCAGCAACTCGGCCTCGACCCCGGCCAGTTTCAGCTGGGCGTAATACCGAAGCGCCTGCGACAAGGGGCAGCGCAGGTCCTGCTCCGAATGCAGCACCAGCGTTGGGGTGGTCACCCGATCGGTGAGCAGGGTGGGGGACTGGGCGTTCATCCGGTCCAGCCCTGGGCCGTTGTAGGCCTCGGTGAAGAACCAGCCGATGTCGGACGAGCCGACGAACGACGCCGGGTCGAGGAACCCGCGCTCCACGATCGCCCCCGCCCACCGGTGGTCGTGGCCGATCAGCCAGGCGGTCAGATACCCGCCGTAGGAACCGCCCATCACCCCGACCCGGTCGCCATCCAGCCCGGGCACGGTGGCCACCGCGTGACCGAGGAAGGCCAGCACGTCGGCCGCGTCCAGGTTGCCGAAGTCGCCGCGGATCGCCCGACCGTGCTCGGAGCCGTAACTCGCCGACCCCCGCGGGTTGCACATCACCACTGCGTAGCCGGCCTCGGCGTACACCTGCGCCTCGTCGAAGAAGGCCGGGGTGTACTCGGCGTAGGGCCCGCCGTGGATGTTCAGCAGCACCGGATGGGGGCCGTCCCCGTCCGGGACGACCACCCAGCCGTGCACCGGATAGCCGTCCACCGAGGACGCCTCCAGCTCCTTCGGCTCCCGGACGGTCACCGCCGCCCTCAGCCCGGCCGAGAAGTCGGTCAGCCGCTGCAACCCATCCGCCCGGACCAGCGCCAGGTCGCCGGTGCTGGTGGCGTCGTGGAAGGAGACCAACGGCTCGTCGCCCGCCGCCCGAACCTGATCGAGGACTGCCGTTCCCTCCAGCAGGACGTCCAGGGCACCGTCCGCTCCCACCCGCAGCAGCCGCGACGCCCCGCGATGCCGGACGATCGCCAGCACCGCGTCGTCGCCGACCGCCCACAGCGGCGCGGCGAGGTCGACATCGCCGCCGGCCAACAACCTCGGCTCGCCCCCGCCGGCCGGCATCACGTACACCCACGAGTTCACCCCGACGAAGTCGCGGCCCGAGTCGCCGAGGTCGCTGCCAACGAAGAACAGCCAGGCGCCGTCGCCGGAGAACACGGCCCCGCTGCAGGCCAGCCCGGCCGCCTTATCGGCGGTCAGCAGCGTGGGCTCGCCGCCGCCCACGCTGACCCGGTAGAGGTCGGCCAGCAGGTCGGCATCACGGGAATCGTGACGCGACGACGTGGCCACCACGGACCCGCCGTCAGGGGCGAACGCCAGGCCGGAGTAGTCGGCGTCGTCGCTGGTGAGTTGCCGGGAGCGGGGGAGCAGCCGCTCGGCGGCAGCGTCGCGCTCCTCCTTCGTCCCCGCCGCGAGTTGCTTGGCCACCCGGCCTAGGGGCTTCACCACCGGCTCCGCCCCGGGGTCTGGGACGTCCGCCAGGAACACGTGGCTGCGCTGGTCGCCGGTGTAACCGAGCCCATTCTCCTGGAACTGGAAGGTGGTGATCTGCCGCGGGTCCTCCTGGCCGGCCCCGACATCCTCGGTGGTGCCGTAGCGACCCTCCTCGGCCACTCTGGCGGTATAGGCGAGCCGGGTGGAGTCAGGCGAGAAGACGAAGCCGCCGACCCCGAGCTTGGCATCGGTGACCGGCATCGGTTCACCGCCGTCGGCAGCGACGATCATCAGCTGGGGTGGGTTGCCCGGGGACGAGCGCAGGAAGGCGATCAACCTGCCGTCGGGCGAGACCTGGGGCGCGGTGTCGCGGAAGCCCCGGGTGATGCGCCGAGCGCCCGACCCGTCCAGGGACACCCGCCAGAGCTGGCCGACATAGGCGTCGGCGTCGAAGTCCGGACGTGAAACCGCCACCGCGGCCCACTCACCACTGGGGTGGGTCGAGGCCGCAGTGACGGTGGTGAGGAGAGGCAGCTGGTCGGGTCGCATGACCCCATCTAACTGCGTTCCGAGGACGAGCGCCGTGGGTGGGCTCTTAGCGTCCGGCTCAGTCGATGACCACGACGGCCTGGCCGCGCAGCTCGCCGCGCTCCATCGCCGACAGCGCCCCGGCGAGCCCCTCGAGCCTGACCTGCCGGTCAAGAGCAGGCCGGATGGCGCCGGCGGAGATCAGGTCGGCGAGGGTTGCACAGCCGGTCGAGGTGGTGACGGAGAAGAGCCAGCCGAGTTCGCGCCGGGTCAAGGGATTGGCGATCGCGGCCAGCAGGTTGCGCTGGATGCCGCCCAGCAGCGGACCGCCGTTCTCACCGCCGACGATCACGAGTCGCCCCTCGGGGGTCAGTGCCGAGCGCAGCGCGGAGATCCGCCGGTTGCCGGCGATGTCGATGATCACGTCGAAAGGGCCGCCCATCGCGTCCAGGGGGACGGCCCGGTAGTCAACCGTCCGCCGTGCCCCCAGACCTTGCACGAAGTCGCGTTTGGCAGCGCTGCACGCGGCGGTCACCTCGGCACCCCGGTGCGCCGCGAGTTGGACGGCGAAACTGCCCACGGCGCCTGATCCACCCAGGATCAGCACCCGCTGGCCGGCGCTGACCTGACCGTGGTCGACGACGGCCTCCAACGCAGTCATCCCCGAAACCCCGAGGGTCGCCGCGTCTACGTCGGCGACGGTCTGCGGGGTGGGCGAGAGGATGGTGGCCTTTGCCACCGCGTACTCCGCGAACGTGCCGCGGCCGGTCCCGAAGACCCGATCGCCGACGGCGAGGTCGGTGACGTCCGGGCCGAGGGCGGCGACCACGCCGGCCAACTGCTGGCCAAGCACGGGCTGTTGCGGCCGGCGGAGGCCGAAGGCTAGCCGGGCGAGGTAGGGCAGGCCGTTCAGCAGGTGCAGGGTGGCCCGGTCGAGGCCCGCCGCGGCCACCTTGACCAGCACCTCTCCGGGGCCAGGGGTGGGGCAGGGCACGTCCTCGACGGAGACGTCGGCGGGACCGCCGTAGACCCGCCGGACGGCGGCCCGGACGGTGGCGGGCAGGGGTCCTGGACCGGGCTGGACCGGGGACACCGATTCACGGGACAGGGACGACATAGAGGGCCTCCTCAAGCCATACGTAGTAAGGTTTGATAACGTAGCGTACACCGTAAGGAATAGCAACGACGCAGGAGCCCCGATGCCGCCCCGCAAGCTCACCCCGGACGCCGTGGTCGTCGCCGCGATGGAACTCGCCGACCGGCAGGGGATCGAGGCGCTGACCATGCGTGGGCTGGCCCGCCAGCTCGGCGTCGAGGCGATGTCGCTCTATCACCACTTCGCCAGCAAGGAGACCCTCCTCGACGCGATGGTCGACCGGGTCTACGCCGAGATCGTCCTCCCGGCGGCCGGCAAGGATTGGCGGGGGGAGTTGCTGCGGCGCAGCGTCTCGGCTCGCGAGGTGCTGCGGCGGCATCCGTGGGCGCTTCCCTTGATGGAGTCGCGCCGCGCGCCCGGGCAGGCGACGCTGGCCTACCACGACGCCAACATCGCCTGTCTGCGAACGGCGGGTTTCGCGCCCGAGCAGGTCGCCCACGCCTACGCCATCGTGGACGCCTTCGTGTACGGCTTCGTCCTGCAGGAGGCCACGCTGCCCTTCGACAGCGGTGACCAGGCCGCGGCGATGATCCGCGAGGCGCCGTTCGGCGACGCCTTGGCGGCCTACCCGAACATGGCCTGGTTCGCCGAGCGCGTCGTCCTGGCTCCCGGGTACTCGTTCGAGCGGGAGTTCCTGCCGGGCCTGGAACTCATTCTCGACGGCCTCGGGGCCGGATTGTCGCGAGACGTTTCCGGGCACCCCACCGCCCAGAGATAGCGAAACCGCGGCCTCGCCACCACGAAGGTGACGGGCCGCGGAGTCAGGGTGCGGCAGGTGCGGGCCGATCTGGTCTTGTTACCCGATCGGCCCGCCCAGCCTCAGCGCAGGTCCTCGCCGCCGGATGCGTTCCCGGACCCGCCGGAGTTGTTGGAGAACATGTTCTTCGCCTCGTCGAAACCGGTCGGGCCGCCCTGGTCGGTCGGCAGCAGCGCCCACAGGGCGAGGTAGGCGATCCAGCCAACCTGGGTGAACACGGCCGCCAGGACGGTCACCAGCCGGACGATGCCGGAGTCGATGCCCAGGTAGGAGGCGAGGCCTCCACAGACGCCGCCGAGGAACTTGTCGGTCGTGGAACGGGTGAGCTTCTTGCTCATGGGTGGGTTTCCTTTCGTGGGGAACTTTGAGGGAATCAGGGGCGGGGACGCTGGGCGAGCAGCAAGCCGGCGACGCCGATCGCGACCAGGGCCAGCGGGGCGGCGATGGAGACGGCCTTCCAGTTGACCGTCCCCAGGGCCAACCACAGGGCCAGGCCGGAGAGGCCGAGGAAGAGCAGGCCGGCGTTGAAGGCGGTGATGTCGCGGCGCTTCACTGGATCACCGTCAGATCGCCCAGGGCCACCTTGAGGTGGACGAACAGGGTCGGCCCGGAGTCCGGACCGGAGGTGATGGTGCCGCCGATGTTCAGGCCGTCGCGAGTCGTGCTCCGACCGTCCTCGGTGCGGGTGAAGTCACCGGCGCCCACCGTCCAGTCGGTGACTACCCGGGTGCCCGGCGGCACCGTGACCGCCAGCGAGCCCAGGCGCACCGTGAAGCTGACGTGGGTATCGGCGGAGATCTGCACCTTGGACAGGTCCACGACCAGGTCGCCGGCATCCACGACGTGCGTCCCGGGCAACTCGGCGGCGCTGGTGTAGAGCAGGGTCTCGTCGCCGACGTTCGGCGCCTGGGCGGGACCGGCCGGGACCATTATCACCATGGTCGCCACCGCCAGCACCATGCCAGTCAGCAGCAGGAACCGGGGGCGGCCGAACCAGGTGGAGACCACCAACGCCAGCCCGACGCAGCCCAGCGCCGCGGCCACGAAGGCCAAGGCCGGGACCGTCACACCCAGGACGGAGGCGACGGCGAGCCCAGCCAGGACCAGCCCGACCAGGCACGCCGTGGCCGGCCAGATCCAGCGAGCCCGGACCCGAGGGGCGGCTGCGGTGTAGACCGGGAGGGACGGTGCGGTCACCTCGCGGGGGCCAACCGGGATCAGCTCCCGCTGGTGGCCGGGCGTGGGGGCCGCAGACGCGAAGACCTGCGGTGGCACAAGGTCTGTTGGCGGCGCGGGCGCGGCGGACAGTTGCCTGGTCTCGGCCACCCGCTGTTGCCAGGCCACTGCCGCCCGCTCGAAGTCGGACGCGTTCGGCCCCGGCTGGGTCGGTGGGGGCGCCGCGGGCTGCAGGCCCGATCCCACGGACGGCGCCGCTGGTCCCTGCCGGTTGCGGTAGAAGCCGAAGTACCAGAGGAAGCCCAACCCGATCGCCGGCCCGATCCCGATCGGTGACACGCCGGACAGCATCCCGATCAGCAGGGCGCCGAGGCCGACCACCGCCCCGATCACCGCGGGGGCCGGCCAGTCGCGGGTGAATGGCAGCATGGTGCGGACCGGGAACTCGGTCCCCCCCTGCTTGGGCACCAACAGCACCGCCCCGAGATAGACGGCCACGCCGATCCCGCCGAGCAGGGCCAGCAACACCATGGCGATCCGGACGATCAGCGGGTCGATACCCCAGCGCTTCGCCATCCCGGCGCAGACGCCGGCGACGACGGCGCCGTCGCTGCTGCGGCGAACCGGGGTCAGATCCAT
>CAYVOW010000020.1:0-8308 GCA_964453585.1 uncultured Micropruina sp. | reverse complement strand
TGTCCCGGCTGGCCCTGGTCCTCGGCCTGGTGGTGGCCGCGCTGGTGTTGGCCGCGGCCCCCTGGATCCTGCGGGTCCGCCGGTCCCTGGCCGCCGCACGGGAGGAGAAGATGCTGGCCGACGCGCGCGCCGACATGGCGGCCCACCTCCACGACTCGGTGCTGCAGACGCTGGCCCTGATCCAGCGACAGGCCAGTGATCCCAAGGCGGTAGCCGCCCTGGCCCGGCGCCAGGAGCGTGAGCTGCGGTCGTGGCTCTACGGGGAGAGCGTCGACGAGACCACGTTGAAGGCGGCCCTGGCCGCCGCCGCCGCCGACGTGGAGGACGTGCATGGTGTCCCGGTCGAGCTTGTCAGCGTCGGCGATGTGCCGCTGGACGCGGAGTTGGGTGCTCTCGTCCGAGCGGCCCGGGAGGCGATGGTCAACGCGGCCAAGCACTCAGGGGCGGACAAGATCGACGTCTACGCCGAGGCCGAGGACGGCCTGGTCGAGGTGTTCGTCCGCGATCGCGGGGTCGGATTCGACCAGGCCGACGTACCGGCCGACCGGATGGGCGTCCGTGGCTCGATCGTCGAGCGATTGCAGCGCTCCGGGGGCAGTGCGACGATTCGTAGCGCCCCCGGTGAAGGAACCGAAGTGAAACTGGAGATGCACCGATGACCGAATCCACTCCCGCACCGGCCGCCTGGCGGGTGGTCGTGGTCGACGACCACGCGATGTTCCGCAGCGGTGTCAAGCACGACATCGGAGCCCGCGTCCAGATCGTCGGCGAGGGCGAGGACGTGCCCACCGCGGTGGCCGCGGTGCTCGCGTCCAACCCCGACGTGGTGCTGCTCGACGTCCACCTGCCTGGCGGTGGTGGCGCCGAGGTGCTCAAGCAGGTCCACGAGGTCGAACCGGAGATCAAGTTCCTCGCGCTGAGCGTCTCCGACGCCGCCGAGGACGTGATTGGGGTGATCCGCGGCGGCGCCCGCGGCTATGTGACGAAATCGATCTCGGCCGACGAACTGGTGGACGCTATCGGCCGGGTCGCCGAAGGCGACGCCGTGTTCTCGCCTCGGCTCGCCGGCTTTGTCCTGGACGCCTTCTCGGGGTCGATCGACCTGTCATCGGTGGACGAGGAACTGGACCGGCTGAGCGTCCGGGAGCGGGAAGTGATGCGGCTGATCGCGCGCGGCTACGCCTACAAGGAGATCGCCCGGGAGCTGTTCATCTCGATCAAGACCGTCGAGACCCACGTCTCCAGCGTGCTCCGCAAGCTGCAGTTGTCGAACCGGCACCAACTGACCCGTTGGGCCACCGACCGCCGCCTGGTCTGAATCCGCGGCGGCCAGACGCGTCGTCCCGGACGCCCGACTGGCTGCACCACGTGGCGGCGGGTTGGTCGCCCAGACGACGGACGCGCCGCCACGAACCGTCGCCACCGAACCGATGACGCCAGGACAGGTGGCCGGGAAGATCGGCGAAGTCAACCGTTCGACTGACGGCTCGACCAGGCCGCCGCACTAGGCTCGCAACCATGGAGATCGCCAAGAATCTGTTTGTCCTGTTCCACTTCCTCGGCCTGGCCTCGCTGCTGGGCGGTGCCCTGGTCCAGGTCGGCAACCCGGCGCCGAAATTGACCCGGTTCATTCGTGACGGCGCCTACACCCAGCTCCTGACCGGGCTGATCCTGGTGGTCTTCGCCGAGATGGGCACCCGCCCGGTCAACCACATCAAGATCGGGATCAAGCTGCTGGTGGTGCTCGGGGTGATCGCGGTGATCCTGATCAACCGCAAGAAGGACGGGGTGACCCCGGGCACGCTGAACAGCGTGCTGGGGCTGGCGGTCCTGAACACCGCGGTGGCCACCCTCTGGCACTGAGCGGCGCGGCCGGAAACGTCCGGCTGAACGCCTAAGGTTGGGGTCGCAATGAGCGACACCATGCCCGACCTGTTCTCCTTCGACCTCTCCGCCGAGTCTGCGCCGCCGGCGCCGAGCGTCCCGACCGAGGGTGATCCGGCACGTCCGAGGCGCCCCCGGCTGACCGAGGAGGAGCTGCTCGCCGACCTCAACCCGCCACAGCGCGAGGCGGTCATTCATGCGGGCTCGCCGGTGCTGGTGGTGGCCGGAGCGGGATCCGGCAAGACCCGAGTCCTGACCCGGCGAATCGCGCATCTGGTCAGCCAGCGCAACGTCCACCCCGGGTCGATCCTGGCGATCACGTTCACCAACAAGGCGGCCGCCGAGATGCGGCATCGGGTGGTCGACCTGGTCGGCAACCGGGCCAAGCTGATGTGGGTCTCGACCTTCCACTCCGCGTGCGTCAGGATCCTGCGCTCCGACATCGACAAGTTCGGGCTCAGCCGGACCTTTTCGATCTACGACGACGCCGACTCCAAGCGGCTGATGCAACTGGTGCTACGGGACGCCGAGCTCGATCCGAAGCGCTACCCGGTGCGGGCGGTGATGAACTGGGTTTCGAACCACAAGAACGAACTGGTCGACCACGAAACCGCCGCGGCCCGCGCCGAAACCCAGAACGAGCAGGTCTACGCCGAGGCGTACCGCGAGTACCAGCGTCGGCTGACCGCGGCGAACGCGCTCGACTTCGATGACCTGATCATGACGTCGGTGCATCTGCTGCAGGCCTTCCCCGACCTGCGCGAGCAGTACCGGCGTCGGTTCCGGCACGTCCTGGTGGACGAGTATCAGGACACCAACCACGCTCAGTACGCGCTGGTTCGCGAACTGTGCGGCATCCATCCGACCCCAGAGGGTGCCCCCGAGATGGACCCGCCGGAGCTGATGGTGGTCGGCGACTCCGATCAGTCCATCTACGCGTTCCGCGGGGCGACCATCCGCAACATCCTCGACTTCGCCAGCGACTTCCCGGGCGCCCGGACAATCGTGCTGGAGCAGAACTACCGCTCCACCCAGAACATCCTGACCGCCGCCAACGCGGTGATCACCCGCAATCCCGGACGGCCGGAGAAGCGGCTGTGGTCGGAGGCCGGCGAGGGTGATCTGATCGTCGGCTACGTCTCCGACACCGAGCACGACGAGGCTCAGTACATCGCCGACGAGATCGACCGGCTGACCGACGCCGGGGTGCACCGGCCCGGCGACGTGGCGGTGTTCTACCGCACCAACGCGCAATCGCGGGCCTTCGAAGAGGTGTTCATCCGGGTCGGGATGCCCTACCGGGTGGTCGGCGGCGTCCGGTTCTACGAGCGCAAAGAGGTCCGCGACGCGATCGCCTACCTTCGGGCGATCGCCAACCCGACCGATGACGTGTCGGTCCGCCGGATCCTCAACGTCCCTCGCCGGGGGATCGGTGATCGGGCCGAGGCGGCGGTCGAGACCTTGGCCGCATCCGAGCGGATCTCGTTCGGGGAAGCGCTTGACCGGGCCGACCAGGCCGGGCTCGCCACCCGCTCGCTGACCCAGGTGCAGGCGTTCGCCACCCTGCTGGCCGAACACCGGGCGATGGTCGCCGCGGGAGTACCGGCCGATCAGATCCTGACCAGCGTGCTGGACGCGTCCGGGTACCTGAAGGAGCTGACCAGCTCGTCCGACCCCCAGGATCAGACCCGGCTGGAAAACCTGATCGAGCTCGTGTCGGTGGCGTCCGAGTTCGTCGCCGCCGCGCACGCCATCGACCTCACCGACGAGACCGACGAGGGTTCGCTGCTGGCGGCTGGCGCCCCCGAACCCGACGACTCGCTGCCGGCCTTCCTGGAGCGGATCGCCCTGGTCGCCGACTCCGACCAGATCCCGGACGCCGACGGGGACGGGGGCGGCGTGGTCACCCTGATGACCTTGCACACCGCCAAGGGTCTGGAGTTCCCGACGGTGTTCCTGACCGGGTTCGAGGACGGCATCTTTCCTCACATGCGGGCGCTCACCGACAACAGCGAGCTGGAGGAGGAGCGGCGGCTGGCCTACGTCGGGATCACCCGGGCCCGGCAACGCCTCTACCTCACCCGGGCCACCGTCCGGACCGCCTGGGGCGCTCCGCAGTACAACCCGCCCAGCCGGTTCATCGAGGAGATCCCGGCTCACCTGTTCGACTGGCGACGGCTCGGCGTGGCCCGGACCAGTTGGGCGTCCAGCGCCAAGGCGCGAACCGAGCAGTCCTGGCGCAACACCGTGAGTTTCGGCTCCCGGCCGGCGATCAAGACGGTGCCGTCGGTGTCGCCGGGGGATCGGGTGCTGCACACCACGTTCGGCTTGGGCACGGTGATCGCCACCAGCGGGATCGGCGACGGCACCAAGGCCGACGTCGACTTCGGCACCGCCGGGGTGAAGCGGTTGAGCCTCAAGCACGCCCCGATGGAGAAGCTGTAGCGGCGCCCGAATGGACCGTCGTCAGGCGGGTGAACCCGACCCGGGCCGACGACTCAGAGCTTGAGGTACTTGGCCGGGTTGACCCCGTGGCCGTCCTCGTAGACCGAGAAGTGCAGGTGGCAGGAGGTGGACAGTCCGGTGTTGCCGACGGTGCCGAGCAGGTCACCCTTCTGCACCTGCTGACCGACCGACACCACGATGGTTTGCATGTGCAGGTAGGCCTCTTCGACCTGGTGTCCATTGATCGTGCCGCTGTCGACGCGGACGTTGTTGCCCGAGCCGCCGTTGTAGCCGCCCTTCGCGGCCTTGACGACGACACCGTCGGAGGCGGCGTAGATCGGCTGGCCGCAGGCGCCGCCGATGTCCATGCCGTCGTGCAAGCGCGTGTAGTGGAGGATCGGGTGGAACCGCATGCCGTAGGGGGAGCCCAGTTTGCCGGCCGTCGGCCGGAAGAAGACCGCCCGGTTGAGCAGGTACTTCGACTCCTCGCTGATCTGTTCCGCGCTCTCGGCGAGGGCTTCCTGCCGCTGGTCCAGGGCATCGGCCTGTTGAGCCTCGGCGAGGTCGGTCGCTGCGGCGCGCAGGCTGGACGCCCGGGCCGCCGCGAGTTCGGCGGTGGAGAGATCGGTGCGGGTCACGTCGCGGCTCACGGTCACGTCCCGCTGCACGTCCGCGGCCGGAGAGTCGATCCGCGCGGCGGCGGCCGACTGGCTGGCGGCGAAGGCGGCTGCACCGAACGCGATGGTGGAAACGCTGACCGCGACCACGGCGACCCGGGTGGCGGTTGAGGCGATGCGGTCGCCAAAGGCTGAACTGACCTTGGTGAAGATCTCAGCGCGCACGCGTAGCCCGTTTCCGTGAGGAGGTTTTTTGGTCGGCAGACCGTCCGAGAAAGACCTTAGCATTTCCTGAGGAGATCTCAGAAATCGTTGTATCACCCAGGTGCGATGGCCCTGCTCGCCGGGTTGCGGGGTGCGCGAGGCAGGCCCAATGACTAGTCTCGGGGCAGCCCTGATGCCAGGGACCAGCGGTCGGAACGGAGATGTCGTGGATCTGTTTGAGTACCAAGCGCGAGACTTGTTCGAGTCACATGGCGTGCCGGTGCTCCGGTCGATCGTGGCGACTACCCCCGCGGACGCCGAAGCCGCTGCCGCTGAGCTCGCCTCCCCCGTTGTGGTGGTGAAGGCGCAGGTGAAGACCGGGGGCCGGGGCAAGGCCGGCGGCGTGAAGCTGGCTCGCACCCCAGCCGAGGCGGGCGAGCGCGCGGGCGACATTCTGGGCATGGACATCAACGGCCACGTCGTCGGCACGGTGATGATCGCCGAGGGCGCGGATATCGCCGAGGAGTATTACTTCTCCCTGCTGTTGGACCGGGCCAATCGGCAGTACCTGGCGATGTGCACCCGCGAGGGCGGCATGGACATCGAGACGCTTGCCGAGGAACACCCTGAGAAACTCGCCCGGATTCCGGTCGATCCGCTGGTCGGTCTGGACGCCGCCAAGGCCGCCGAGATCGTGGCCGCCGCCGGCTTCGATGCCGAGGACCGGGGCGAGATTGGCCGAGTTCTGGTGTTGCTGGCCGAGGTCTACCGTGACAACGACGCCACCCTGGTCGAGGTCAACCCGCTGGTGAAGACCGGCGACGGCCGGATCGTTGCTCTGGACGGCAAGGTCAGCCTGGACGACAACGCCGCCTTCCGGCACCCCGAGTGGGCCGGTCTGGGCGACGAGTCCCGGGTTGATCCGCTGGAGATCCGGGCCCGCGAGAAGCACCTCAACTACGTGAAGCTGGACGGCTCGGTGGGCATCATCGGCAACGGCGCCGGACTGGTCATGTCGACCCTGGACGTGGTTGCCGCCGCGGGCCGGGAGTTCCCGGATTCACCAACACCGGCGAACTTCCTCGACATCGGCGGCGGCGCCTCGGCCCAAGTGATGGCCGACGGCCTGGACATCATCTTGTCCGACGACCAGGTGGAGGCCGTCTTCGTCAACGTCTTCGGAGGGATCACCGCCTGCTCGGAAGTGGCCAAGGGGATCATCGACGCCCTGGCCATGCTGGGCGATCGGGCTACCAAGCCGATCGTCGTCCGGTTGGACGGCAATGCGGTGGAAATCGGCCGGCACATGCTGGCCGAGGCCGCGCATCCGCTGGTCCGGATGGAGGACACCATGGACGCCGCGGCCCGTCGGGCCGCCGAACTGGCCAGCGCGGCCCACTAAAGGAGAGACACGCCATGGCTATCTGGCTGGACCACAACTCCAAGGTCATCGTTCAGGGGATGACCGGCTCCGAGGGGCGCAAGCACACCCAGCGGATGATCAACTCCGGCACCCGGATCGTCGGCGGGGTCACTCCCGGCAAAGGCGGACAGGCGGTCACCTTCGAGGAGAATCCGGTCGCCGTGTTCAACTCCGTCGCCGAGGCGCGCGAGGCCACCGGAGCAAACGTGTCGGTGGTGTTCGTGCCGGCCGCCTACACCCGGGCAGCCGTGTTCGAGGCGGTCGACGCGGGGATCGAACTCTGCGTGGTCATCACCGAGGGCGTCCCGGTGAAGGACACCGCCGAGTTCTACACCTACGCCGCGCAGAGCGGGGTGACCCGGTTGATCGGGCCCAACTGTCCCGGCCTGATCAGCCCGGGCCAGTCGAACGTGGGGATCATCCCGGCCACCATCGCCGGCCCGGGTCGGATCGGCCTGGTTTCGAAGTCGGGGACGCTGACCTACCAGATGATGTTCGAACTCGGCGACATCGGCTTCTCCACCAGCGTCGGCATCGGCGGCGACCCGATCATCGGAACCACCCACATCGATGCGCTGGCCGCCTTCGAGGCCGATCCCGAGACCGACTGCATCGTGATGATCGGCGAGATCGGCGGCGACGCCGAGGAGCGGGCCGCGGCCTTCATCGCCGAGAAGGTGACCAAGCCGGTGGTCGGCTACGTCGCCGGCTTCACCGCCCCCGAGGGCAAGACGATGGGCCACGCCGGGGCCATCGTCACCGGGTCGAAGGGCACCGCAGCGGCCAAGAAGGAAGCGCTGGAGGCGGCCGGGGTCAAGGTCGGCCGGACGCCCAGCGAAACCGCCCAACTGGTGCGCGAGATCATGCTGGCCGGACTGGCCCGCCGAGCGCTCTGAGCCGACGAATCCCTGGTGCTGGGTCTCGTCTCGGGACCGGGCGCCGCTCAGGTCAGCTGGGTCACCCGCTGGATGGCGCGTCCCAGGATGTCGCTCCACTGAGCGTCGGTGAAGTCGAACTTGGCTGACGGGTTGGCCAGCAGGTAGACGACCCGGGTGCCGACCGCCACGTAGCCGACTCGGAACTGGACGCTCTTGGAGTCGCTGATCCGCTGGACGATGTCGTAGGAAGCCGCCGTCGCCTTGCCACCTGCCGGCAGGGCAACCGAGACCGCGTCCAACTTCTTCACCGTGGCGGTCTTGGTCCGGGTGCGGCAGCCGTTGATGTTGCTGGTCAGCTTCTTCACCAAGGCGGACGCATCGCTGGCCTTGGCGAAGGTGTAGATCGCCTCGTCCACGCCGAATCCGGAGGGGGCGGCGGCGTCGTCGGCGAGCAGGTAGGTCCGGTGGGCGAGTTCGTCGGCACCCGACGGCTGATTGAGGTCGACGTTCTCGCACTGGCTGCCGACCAGGGTCGGCTTGGCCGGCTCGGTGGCACCCCACCGTCCCGTACCGAGGGTCACCCGGGGTAGGTCGGACGGGGTCAGCCAGCCGGCGATTCCGGCCGACGGTGGCGCAGCCGCGGTCACCTTCACCGTGGTCGGGCAGGTGCCGGCTGACTGGGTACAACCGCGGCCCAGCGCCTTGGCCAGCGCCGCGGCCACCGCGTCCGGGGCGAAGGCCGACTTCGGTTGGCTGGCGTCGACCAGCTCGACGCTGGTCCCGGTGCGAGTGAGCAGCAGGGGCTCCCAGTGCCGTGCCATCTCGTGCAGGCGCTGGTAGGCGAGGAGCTTGAAGGT
>CAYVOW010000019.1:19495-33043 GCA_964453585.1 uncultured Micropruina sp. | reverse complement strand
CGATCTCGTTGGCCTTGTTCACCGCTCCGCGCATGCCCTCGGGGCCGGGGGTCAGCACCAGCTCGGCGCCGAACGCCCGCAGCAGCGCTCGCCGCTCCTTGGACATCGTCTCGGGCATGGTCAAGACGACCCGGTAGCCGCGGGCCGCGCCGACCATGGCCAGCGCGATCCCGGTGTTACCCGAGGTCGCCTCCACGACGGTGCCGCCGGCCTTGAGTTCACCGGAGGCCTCCGCGGCGTCGATGATCGAGACGCCGATCCGGTCCTTGACGGAGTTGGCCGGGTTGTAGAACTCCAGCTTCGCCAAGACGTTGGCCTTGGAGTCGCCGTAGAGCCGGTTGATCCGCACCAGCGGGGTGCGACCGATCAGGGCGGTGACATCTGAAAAGACGGGCATTACATCTCCTACGTAGTTGGTTGTCGGTGAGGACGAGTTAGGACAGGGCGGCGAGGGCGTCCCGGGCCAGACGCCGATCTGCCGGGCCCGAGATCCGTTGCCGGACGACGCCGACCGAATCCAGGACGAGCGTGGTCGGCGTCCGCAGGACGCCGAAGTCCCGAGCCAGGTCGAGCCGACTGGCGGCGTCCACCTCCAAATGGACGACCCCCGGTTCGTCGGCCGCGACCGCCGCCAGGGCGACCCGGGTCGTCCGGCAGGGGGCGCAGGCCGGGGAGGAAAACTGGACCAGGGTGGCCCGGCTGCCCAGATCCGTGCCGAGCCGCTGGGCGTCCAGTGCCTCGCGGGGCGAGACGCTGCGGGTGCGGCCATCCGTCCGCGACCGGATCAGGCCAGCCAGCCCGACCAGCGCAACCACGGCCACCACGACCCAAAGCCCGGTCATGCGGCGGTGCCCGATCGGGCCAGAACGCGACGACCTACCAGGTAGAGCTCGCAGCCGAGGCAAAAGTCGAAGACCGCGTTGAGCAGGGCGGCGGCGAGGGCGAACCCAGTGGCGACGTAGAACAGCACCGACGCTCCGCTGAAGGCTCCGATCAGGGCCAGCAACGCGAAACCGAGTCCGACCCGCTGGGCGAATCGGGGCGGGGCCGGGTCCTCGAGCTCGGCCGGGGGGCCGAGCCGGGGCCGGACGAACCTGCGGAAGACCCAGCCGTAGGGCTGGTACTGCGGACCGAGCAGCGCGCCGATCGAGAACGCCAGGGTCTGCACCGCGAGCGGGATCAGCCCCCAGCCCGGCCCGAGGATCAGCGCCACCGCGAGCACCAGCGAGGTGATCGCGGCAACGAAGCGGGGGCCGCGCGGGTCGATCCGCGAGTGTGCGTTGAGAGTCACGATGGGTTCCTTTCCCGGGGTCGTGTAGGCATTGGCGCCCAGGGGCGCAGGGGGCCGCGTCAGACCGGACAGGAACACCACATCGCCACAACCCCCGCCACGAACGGGCGGCTGGATGCGACGGACATGCCACTGAGGCTAAGGGCGGGGATGCGAAACCACCAATATTGGTACTACCTATTGGTCACCCGCGGTGCCGACCCAACCCCGCGCTAGGTGGCCGACGGACGGTCAGCGACAGCTCACGCCGTCCTTGGGCACCTTCCCCTGGGTGAGGTAGGCCACCACGATGTCGTCCACACAGGTCGACTTGCCGTTTCCGTACGTGCCGTGACCCTCGCCCTGGTAGGTGACCAGGATCGCCGACTGCAGCCGCTCGGCCATGGTGACCGACTGCTGGTAAGGCGTCGCGGGATCACCGGTGGCGCCGATCACCAACAGCGGCGCCGCCCCACGGCCGCGAATGTCGAGCTGGGCTGACGAGCGGACCGGCCACAGCGAACACCCGAAGGACGGCCCGAACTGGTAGCCGTAAATGGGCGCCTGCTGGCGGTACTTGGCCCATGACTGCTCGGCGTCGGCGACCCCCTCGTCGGCATAGTCGAGGCAACTGATCGCCCGGAACGAGTAGAACATCGGCCCGTAGCTGCCGTCGGTGGAGCGGTCGTTCAAGATGTCGGAGGCGCGCAACAGCCGCTGCCCCCGACCGTCGATGGCCGCGCCGATGTCGGACGCCAGGGCCGTCCAGGCCGGCACGCCGCCGTAGAGGTAGGCGGCGATGCCGGTGGCCGCCAGGGTCTGGGTGAGCGTCCGGTCACCGACCTCGATCGGCTTGGCGTCGAGCCGGTCCAGGAACTGGGTGATCTGGTTGAGCACCTCGGTCTTGCTCGACCCGAGGTCACAGCCGGTGGAGGCACACCAGGCGGCGAAGTTGCCCAAGGCCAGGTCGAAACCCATCGCCTGGATGATCTCCTCGTCGTTGGTGATGTCGACAGCGGCGTCCAGCACCAGTCGTCCGGTGTTCTGCGGGAAGAGCTCGGCGTAGGTGGCGCCGATCTGGGTGCCGTAGGAGTAGCCGAGGTAGTGCAGCAACCGGTCCCCCACCAGCTCCCTCATCAGGTCGAGGTCGCGGACGGTTTCGATGGTGGAGATGTGGGCCAGCAGGTTGCCACTGCCCCGCCAACAGGAGCGGCCGAACTCGTAGGCGCCGACCAGCAAGGCGTCGGTCTCCTCGGTAGTGTCGGGCGACTCGTCGAGGAGGTTCATCGCATCGGTCTCGGCACTGCCGAAACAGACCACCGGGGTGGAGTCACCGGTGCCGCGGGGGTCCCAGCCGATCACGTCGTACTGCTCCAGCCCGGTGCGATTGAAACCTTGGAGGAGGTTGATGCCGGAACCTCCCGGGCCGCCCGGGTTGATGAACAGCGTGCCCAGCCTGGGACTGCGGGTCGCCGGAGCCTTGGCCAGCGCCAGCGAGATCGCCTCGTCGCCGGGGTTGCCGTAGTCGAGCGGCACCGCGATCCGGGTGCATTGGAATTCTCCGCATTCGCCCCAGTTCAGCTGCTGGCTCAGGTATCCGGTGAGGCCTTCCCCCTGCGGTGCGGCGACAAAGCCCGGGGGTCGGGCGGCGTCGTCGGGGAAGGTCGGGCGGTCGACATCGACGCCGGGGACGGTCGACACCCGGATCACCGTCCCACTGGGCGTGGGGGACGGGTCGGTCGGCGGAGCGGGGTCGCACCCGGCGGTGGTCAGGGCGATCAGCAGCGCGGTCGCTATCCATCCCCGGGGCTGCACGCGATCACCCTAGCCGGAGACCGGAAATGGCCTGGGCCGGGTCCAGGTCAGTGGCCGGACGCCGCCACCTGACGGGCGGCCTTCGCCGTTTCGCGCGACTTGCGGAAGCTGCGGTCGAGACCGAAACCGCCACCCCCGGTGAACATGAAGAGGATGCCGACGGCGGCCAGCAGCAGTTCGAACTCGCCGAGGAAGCCCGAGCGGCCCTGGACGAAGGGGCTCCAGTTTCCCCACTGGACGAACACCAACGCGCCGACGCCGATCAGCGCCACGCCGAGTCCGGCGAGCCGGACCAGCAGCCCGAAGACGAGTGCGACGGCGATTGCCAAGCCGGCGACGCCGGTCACCAGGGCCATGATCCGAGGCTCCGGGATCCTGGTCTGGGCGAACACGGCCTCGGCCGCCGGCAGGTTGGTGACGATCTCCAGCCCGCGAACCAGCATGATCGCCGCGACCACCAGCCGCAGCAGGAACAGCCCGAGGCCGCCGGCGAACCGGTCGGTGCTGCGTCGGGTCACCACCACCGGATCGGCCGCCACGCTGGGCTTGGCCTCGGCCGCGGCGAGCGCCTGCTCCCGTGCTTCACGTCGGCTGGCCCGTTCCGCGGCGAGTTTGCGCTCCTCGTCCGACAGTTCGCGGGTGGCGTCGTCCGGCTCGGTCGGGGTCGCCTGGGAGGCAGCGCCGAGCGCCGTGGCGCTGGCGGCGGTCGCGGCCACCGCCTCCGGCCGGTACAGCGCGTCGCCGAGTTTGCGCGGCTGGGCGGGCTCCGCCTTGGTCGGCTCTTCGGGAGCCTCCGGTGCCAGCGGCTTGGCCAACTCGTCACTGATCAGTTCGGAGCGGGCCTGGATCCGGGTGGCATCGTCAGGCAACTCGTCGTTGCTCGCCTCGTCCGCAGACGGCTCGTCGTGGGCCGTGCCCTCTGCCGCGGCCTGGTCGGGCGCGGGCGATTCCGCCTCGGCGTCGGCGTCCTGCACGGTGCCAGGGTCAGCCGGCGCGGACTCGTCGATCACCCGCGGCTCCGCCGCCGCGGGGGCATCCTCGGCGGTCACGGCCTGGGCTTCGGCGGCGTCCGCGCGCTCCCCTTCCGCCGCGGGCGGCGGGGTCTCGGAGGCTTCCTGTCGATCGGCGTCCAACGCGTCAGCGGGTGGGCCCCACCCCTCCGCCTGGTCGGTTTGATCGGCGCGCGTGGCGTCCTGTTCGGACGTATCCGGCGCGTCCTGCTCGCGGCGCTCGTCGGTCACGGGCCGTCCTTTCGTGGCTTACGGTGTGCCGTCCATGGTTCCATCGGGCGGCGGCGCTCCGGCTGACCGACACTCAACCGCGCCGACTCTGACCACTTCGCCACCGCGGGACGACCAGGGAGTTCGGCGCGCTTTTCCCCCGCGGTCGGCTCGGGACGGGGGCTCGCGGCTAACCGCGTGGGGCCAGCGCAATCATCATTGCCTCGACCGCGAGCAGGGGGGCCACGTTGGTCTCCAACGCCTCCCGGCAGTCAACGATCGCCTGGATCCGGCGCAGGGTGGCGTTGGGGTTGTCGCGCCGCGCCAACTGCTCGATCTCACCGCGCAACTCGGCGTTGATCAGCTCGGCACCGGCCCCGGTCTGCACGCTGAGCACGTCCCGGTAATAGGACGTCAGCTCGGTCAACACCCGATCCAGTGAGTCTCGCTGGAGCCGTTTCGCCCGCGCCTTCTGCTGTTCCTCCAGCTCCCGCAGAGCCGCCTGGGCGTTGCGGGGCCGGGCTCCCTTGGTGCCCATGCCGAGGGCTTCGCTCAATTCGCTGCGCTCCCGCAGGTCCACCTCGGCGGTGGCCAAGGTGGCCTCCTCGGCCGCCGCCTCGACGACGTTGGCGGCCGCGGTCAGGCAGCTGCCCAGCGAGGTCAGCCGGGGCGGCAACTGCAGGACGTCGTTGCGCCGGATCCGGGCCGCCTCGTGCCGGGCCAGCATCCGCGCCCGGCCGATATGCCCTTGGGCGACCCGGGCGGCGAAGGCGGCCATGCCCGCATCCACGCCGTCTCGGCGCTGCAGGAGCTCGGCCACCGCGGTCGTACTGGGAGTGGCCAACTCAACTCGACGACAGCGCGACCTGACCGTGGCCACCACATCGTCGGCGGTCGGCGCGCAGAGCAGCCAGACCGTGCGTCGGGCGGGCTCTTCGAGGCTCTTCAGCAGCGCGTCCGCGCCACGCTCGGTGACCCGGTCGGCGTCCTCGACGATCAGCACCTGGTAGCGCCCAACAGTCGGCGACATCGCGGCTCGACGAACGAGTTCGCGCACCTCGTCGACCCCGATCGAGAGCATTTCGGTGCGGACGACGGTGACGTCCGGGTGAGCCCCGGACAGCACGGTTCGGCAACTCTGGCAGCGGCCGCAGCCGCCCTGCTCGCACTGCAGCGCGGCCGCGAACGCCCGGGCCGCGTTGGACCGACCGGACCCGGGCGGGCCGACGAAGAGCCAGGCATGGGTCATCGCCTGCCGGACGCCACCGGCCGACCCCGCGCCAACCGCCCGGGTGAGGGTCGCGACCGCGCGATCCTGACCGATCAGATCGGTCCAAACCCCGGTCGCCGCAGTCATGGGGTCAGCCTGCCGGACGCCTCTGACAGCGAGCCCAGGGTCGGGAAGCGGCGCAACAGCTCGTCCCTGATCCGGTTGGCCAGCACCCGACGGCTCTCCCGGGCGGGCAGGACGAGATAGCGCTCCGGTTCGGCCTGGGCGAGGGCCAGGAAATGCTGCCGCGCGCGCTGGTGGAAGTCGTCCCCGGCCGCCTCCAGACGATCCGGATCCTCCTTGGTGGCGACTGCCTCGGCCGGGTCCAGGTCGAGCAGGACGGTCAGGTCGGGCTCCAGTCCCTCGGTCGCCCAGCGAGCCACCCCGGCGATCTCGCGGACGTTCAACACCCGCCCGGCGCCCTGGTAGGCGATCATCGAGTCGACGTACCGGTCGCAGATCACGATCGCACCCCGGGCCAGGGCGGGCGTTACCACCGTGGCCACGTGGTGAGCCTTGTCGGCGGCGTACAACAGCGCCTCCGCCCGCGGCGCCAGGTCCCCGGTCGCCGGGTCCAGCACGATCCGACGGACCTCCTTGCCGACGGCGGTGTCACCGGGTTCGAAGGTGACCACCACCTCCCGGCCGCGGGCACGCGCCCAATCGGCGAGCAGACCGACCTGGGTGGACTTGCCGACCCCGTCGCCTCCCTCGAAGACCACGAACAGGCCGGTCACGCGATCACCTGCGCAGCCACGGTCGGCTCACTTCGACGTTCGGGTGGTCCGGCGGGTGGTGGTCGTCCGGCGGGTGGTGCGCTTGGCGGTCGGCGGCTTCGCCCGCTTCTCGGCCAGCAGTTCCGCGGCCCGCTCCGGGGTCATCGCCTCCACCGAATCGGAGCGCCGCAGGGTCGCGTTCACCTCGCCGTCGGTGACGTAGGGGCCGAACCGTCCGTCCTTGACCTGCATCGGCTTCCCGGTGGCCGGGTCCGCTCCCAGCTCCTTCAGCGGACCCGCCGCAGCCGCGCGTCCCCGCTGCTTGGGCTGGGCGTAGAGAGCCTCGGCATCGGCCAGGGTGATCTCGAAGATCTGGTCCTCACCGGCCAACGAGCGCGAATCGGTGCCCTTCTTCAGATACGGACCGTAGCGGCCGTTCTGGGCGGTGATCTCCACCCCGTCGGCGGCCACCCCGACCACCCGCGGCAGGCTGAGCAACCGCAGCGCCTCGTCCAGGCCCACCGTGTCCAGCGCCATCGACGCGAACAGCGATCCGGTCCGCGGCTTGGCGCTCTTGGGGGCGTCCTCGGGCAGCACTTCGGTCACGTACGGGCCGAAACGGCCGGTCTTGGCCACAACCTGATACCCCGATTCGGGGTGGACGCCCAACGCGCGCTCCTCGCCGACCGGCGTGTCCAGCAACTGTTTGGCGTAGTCAACGGTGAGTTCGTCAGGAGGGAGGTCTTCGGGGACGTTGGCCCGGCGGCCCTGGTCGTCCTCCACGTACGTGCCATAGCGGCCGACCCGCACATCGATCCCGGAGTCGCCCAACGGGTGGGTGGACAGCTCCCGCGCGTCGATCTCGCCGAGCTCGTTGACCAGCGTGTGCAGACCCTCGTGGGCGCTGCCGTCCGGCCCGAAATAGAAGTCGTTGAGCACCTGCAGCCGGGCCGCGTTGCCGTTGGCGATCTCGTCCAGCGTCTCCTCCAGGCCGGCGGTGAAGGTGTAATCGACCAGCTTCGGGAAGTGTTCCTCCAGCAGTCGGGTGACCGCGAACGCCAGCCAGGTCGGCACCAGTGCCGACCCCTTCTTGAACACGTAGTCGCGGCTGGTGATCGTCCGGATGATCGAGGCGTAGGTGGACGGCCGCCCGATCTCCAACTCCTCCAGCTTGGCGACCAGCGACGGCTCGGTGTAGCGGGCCGGCGGTCGGGTCTGGTGGCCCTCGGCCGACAGCGTCTCCGGGGTCACCACCTGACCGACGGCGAGTTGCGGCAGCCGGGCCTGGGCGTCGTCGGACGTTTCGTCCTCGTCCACGCTGACCACGTACGCCTTCAGGAAGCCGGGGAAGGTGATCGTCCGCCCCGAGGCCGCGAAGGTGGCCCGTCCGGCCTCCAGTTCGACGCCGGTGGCGGCATCGATCACGGCTACCCGGGACGGCAACGTGGCCCCGATCCGGACCGACACCGTCTCGCCCTCGGCGTCCTTCATCTGGGAGGCGAGGGTGCGTTTCCAGACGAGTTCATAGAGGCGGAACTGGTCGCCGTGCAGGCCCGTCTCGTTGGGCGCCTGGAAGGCCTCGCCGGCCGGGCGGATCGCCTCGTGCGCCTCCTGGGCGTTCTTCACCTTCGAGGTGTAGACCCGGGGGCGATCAGGCAGGTACTGGCCGCCGAAGAGGTGCTTGACCTGTGCACGGGCGGCGGTGATCGCGGTGTCGGAGAGCGTGACCGAGTCGGTTCGCATATAAGTAATGAAGCCGCGCTCGTACAGTTCCTGAGCGACCGACATCGTCCGCTGGGCGGTGAACCCGAGCTTCCGCCCGGCCTCCTGCTGCAGGGTGGTCGTCCGGAACGGGGCGTAGGGACGACGGGTGTAGGGCTTGGCGTCAACCCCGCCCACGGTGAAGGTCGCCCCTTCGAGGGCCTTGGCCAAGTTCTCGGCCTGGGGCAGGTCGAGCTGGATCAGGGTTCCGGCGGCCAGCTGACCCTGAGCGCTGAAGTCGCGCCCCTGGGCCACCCGGCGGTCGCTGACGTGGGTCAGCCGGGCGTTGAAGGTGGACGGTTCGGCGTCCGGCCCGGCACCGAGGGCCGCGGTGATGTCGGCGTAGTCGGCCGAGCGGAACGCCATCCGCTCCCGCTCCCGGTCGACCACCAGCCGGGTTGCCACCGACTGGACGCGTCCGGCCGACAGCTTCGGCATCACCTTCTTCCACAGCACCGGGGACACCTCGTAGCCGTACAGGCGGTCGAGGATCCGGCGGGTCTCCTGGGCGTCGACCAAGTCGAGATCGAGTTCGCGAGGGTTGGCCGCGGCTTCGGCGATGGCGTGCGGGGTGATCTCGTGGAAGACCATCCTGCGCACCGGCACCTTCGGCTTCAACTCGGCCAGCAGATGCCAGGCAATTGCCTCGCCCTCCCGGTCCTCGTCGGTGGCCAGCAGGAGTTCGTCCACCCGGGCCAGTTCGGACTTCAGTTCCTTGATCGTCGTCTTCTTGTCGGGGTTGACCACGTAGAGGGGTTCAAAGTTCTTCTCGACATTGACCCCGATCCGGGCCCACTTCTCACCCTTGTACTTCGCCGGGATGTCGGCGGCACCGGTCGGCAGGTCGCGCACGTGGCCGCGGCTGGAGGCGACGATGTAGGAGTCGCCGAGGATCCCGGCGATGCTCCTCGCCTTGGCGGGAGACTCGACGATCACGAGACGTTTGGTGGCTGGCGGCACGGTTCGCTTCCTCGGTGCGGATGACGGGGACACTGTAACCACCCCGCGTCGAACCGGCGCCACCCGCAGCCGCCGATGATCCTCGACGAATCGCCGACGGTGGCCCCTTACCCCACGGGTGCGGGGTGCAGCATCCCGTCCGAGATCACCTCGCGGACAATCGGCAACACCGCCTCGGTCAACTCAGCCTGGTCGGCCGCCAGCAGGTCGGCCACCGCCCCGATCAGGTCCCCCAGCCGCAGCTCCCCGTCGCAGGCTCCCAACACCCCCGCGGCGGCCGTGTCGAGGCGGCGGGCTCTGCCGAAACCGGTGGTCGAGCGGAAGACGACGTGCTCGGGGTCCTCGGCGCCCGGGCGTCCCGTGGTCTCCTGGACCACCGCCGGATCGAGCGTCCAGCGTCCGGCGAGTAGGTGATCGGTGGGCAGCCGGGACGCGGTGACGGCCTCGGGACGAGCCTGGAACGCCGGTCCGACCGGCTGGTGGACCCGGTGGGGCCACCGCTCGATCCGCAGGTCGGGGGTGTCTCGTCCGGTGTTGTAGAGGGCGATCCAGCCGAGCCCCACGCCTTCGATGCCGAGGCTGTCGAAGTAGTCGAGCCAGGCGTCATAGCGGGCGACATAGTCGGGGGCTTGGGTCAGGCCGGCGTCGGCCAGCCAGATCTCGACGTACTCGGCCGGGTCGAGCCTCTCCCGCTCCAGCACCAGCGCGTCGCAGCCGGTCGGGTCGATCCAGTCGCGGAGGCGTTCGTCCCAGGGCTGGCCCGAGACGATCGCCCAGTTGCCGAGCACCTGGAGGACGCCCCCCGGGGTCAGATGGTCGCCTGCCCCGGCGACCACGCGCCGGACGAGGTCGTCCCCGCTCAGGTCGCCTTCGCGATAGACCAGGCGCCGATCACCGGGCGGGGAGATCACGTAGGGCGGATTGGTCAGGATCAGGTCGAACCGGTCCCCGGACACCGGCTCATACAGCGAACCGTGCCGCAGGTCGACCTCGACCTCATTGAGGCGAACAGTCAACTGGGCCAACCGCAGGGCGCGCCGGTTGACGTCGGTGGCCACCACGCGGTCGGCGTGCCCGGCCAGATGGACCGCCTGGACGCCGCAGCCGGTGCCGAGGTCCAGCGCGCGGCCAAGGTGCCGAGGGATGGCCAGTTCGGCCAGGGTGGTCGACGCCGGCGAGAGGCCGAGGACGAAATCGTCCTCGATCGGGTCATTCCGCCCGTCCAGGGTGGGGATGAGGTCGCTCACCACCCAGCCGTCCACCAGGCACTCGACGGCGTAGGGGCGCACCTCGAGTGTCGCCCGTACCCCGCTCGGGGTGGCCGTGAGGAGGGGGGTCAGCTCGTCCAGGTCGCCCAGGGCCCGCCGGGCCGCGTCCTCAGTAACCGGCTGCTGCAGCAGGAACAGCCGAATCAACGTCGCCTGCGGATCGGCTGCCGACCCGAGCGCCCGGCGAGCCGAAACGGTGTGGTTGCGGGCCAGCGCGGCGGTGGCCTCCGAGCCGAGCCGGGGGGTGACCGGGTCGACCAGGAAGCCGGCGTCGAGCAGGCGGCCACGGAGACGTTGGGTGGCGTCGGGGGTCAGCACCCGGTCAGCGTGTCAGGCGGGCGGAGCGGGCGTCCACCGCCGTGCTCCGCTCGGCCGGGTCAGTCGGCGGCGAGGCGGCGCATGGCCACCGGCTCGGCATCGGAATCGGCCACCACCTGACCGTCGCGCAGGTGGATGCGCGTGAGCGGCGGCGCTGCCATCCCTCCCTGGCGTGAGTGTGCTTGGGGTAGGGGTGCGGCTGGCGCCCTGATCCGCACCCTGGAGACGCTATGGCGGCGGGCCGACCTCGAATCTGTCGGTGGCCCGTGTGACCATGGCGGGGTGAGCGCGCAACCCGCAGCACCGATCCCGGTGCCGGATCCGCGGGAGCTGTACGTGGCCGATCCGCCAGCAGCTCCCGATGTCGAGCTCACGCCGCCGATCAGCCACCCGGTCGACTCGACCGTTCCCGCCTGGCTGGCCGCTGATCCGCGGGTGCGTCATCACCATCACCGCCCGGCAACACCCGGGGTCACCGCGCCGTTCCCGTCCTGGGTCAGCGTCGCCGTCAGGGACGCCCTGGCCAGCCGGGGGATCCAGGCCTTGTGGCGACACCAGGTCGAGGCAGCCGAGGCGGTCTTTGATGGACGCCACACCGCGATCTCCACCGGAACCGCCTCTGGTAAGTCGCTGGCCTATCTGTTGCCGATCATTGCCGCGACCGCCGAGAGTCGGGTGGGCTTCGCGACCACTGCCCGATCGCCGCTGTTGCAGCACCGACGAGCGCATACTGCCCTGTACCTGGCACCCACCAAGGCCCTGGCCCACGACCAGCTGCGAGCCGCAAGCCTGCTCGGGCCGCACAGTTGGAAAGCGACCACCCTCGACGGTGACTCCGAACTGGCCGAGCGTCGCTTTGCTCGGGACTTCGCGAGTTTCGTGCTGAGCAACCCCGACATGCTCCATCGGTCGCTGCTCCCACAGCACGAGCGATGGGCGACCTTCCTGGGCGCCTTGCGGTTCGTGGTGATCGATGAAGCCCACCGCTACCGCGGCCTCTTCGGCGCCCACGTCGCCCAGGTGCTGCGGCGACTGAGGCGGCTGTGTCGCCGCTACGGATCCGATCCGATCTTCATCTCGGCTTCGGCGACGGTGGGTGAGCCGGCGGCCCTGCTCGCGTCCCTGGCCGGAGTGACCGAGGTGACCGCCATCGAAACCGACCATTCGGCAAGACCTCCTCTCGACTTCTTGATCTGGCAGCCCCAGGAAGACCCCCACCGCGAAACGTCCACGCTGCTTGCCCAACTCGTCGCCGAAGACCGCCAGACCCTCGCCTTCACCAGCTCCCGCGTTCAGGCCGAACTGGTCGCCGAGCGCGCGAAGCGCCGGGTCGAGAACCCCCGCTGCATCGCCAGCTACCGAGCCGGATATCTGGCCGCCGATCGGCGGACGCTGGAGCAGAGCCTGCAGACCGGCGAGCTCACCGGAGTCGCCTGCACCAATGCCCTCGAGTTGGGCGTCGACATCGCTGGCGTGGACGCCGTCATCAGCTGTGGTTTCCCGGGCACGGTCGCGGCCCTCTGGCAGCAGGCCGGACGTGCCGGACGATCGTCGCGACCCGCGCTGGCCATGCTGGTGGCTCGCCCCGATCCCCTCGACGCCTACCTGTGCTCCCACCCTGAGTTGATCTTCGGAGCTCCCATCGAAGCGACCGTGCTGCATCCCGACAACCCGCACGTGTTGTCGGCCCATCTCGCCGCCGCCGCGCAGGAAATGCCCTTGACCGCCCGGGACGCCGAATTCTTCGGACCGGAGACGATCAGCCTGGCCGATAGGTTGGCCCGCAACGGTGTGCTGCGCCAACGCGGCCCCAGTTGGTACTGGACTCGTCCGGACCGTGCCGTGGATGCCATCGAGTTGCGCACCATCGGATCCGGGGCGGTGGCCGTGGTCGACCAGGACAGCGGCCGGGTGATCGGGCAGGTCGATCCTGCCGCTGTTGACCGCACGGTCCATCAGGGCGCGGTCTACCTGCATCAGGGTGAACAGTGGCTGGTCACCTCGCTCGACGAAGGGGCGAAGGTCGCGCTGTGCACGCGCACCACCCCGGGCTACTTCACTCAGGCGCAGTCCAACTCCGATCTCCGGATCGTCTGCGAGGAGCGCAGCCGGCGGCTCGGTGCCGCCACGGTTTCCCTCGGCCGGGTGGAGTTCAGCTCCCAGGTGAACTCCTTCCTGCGGCGCGACGAGGTCAGCGGCGCGGTGTGGGACAGCACGCCGTTGGACCGGCCGCTGCGCAGCTATCTCACCAGGGCCGTGTGGTGGACTCTCGACGACCTCTCCCTGGCCACCTGCGGGGTCGAAGCTGCCGATCTGGCTGGCGCGGCGCACGCCGCAGAACATGCGGCGATCGGCATGTTGCCCGCACTGGCACCATGCGACCGCTGGGACATCGGCGGCCTGTCGACCACCCTGCACCCGGACACCGGGCAGTTGACCGTGTTCGTCCACGACGGGCTGCCCGGGGGCGCCGGCTTCGCCGACCGGGCCTTCGAGCAGGTGTCTCCCTGGCTGGCAGCGACCCTGAGGCGGCTGGAGGACTGCGATTGCGAGGCAGGCTGCCCCCGGTGTGTCGTGTCTCCCAAGTGTGGCAACGGAAACCGCCCGCTGGACAAGGCCGGTGCCGTGAACCTGCTGAAACTCCTGGTCTCCTAGCTCGGGCGAGCCTCCGCGGTTCATGGAGCGTCCACCACGCCCGCGTGAGCAACCGCCTGAACCCGGTCGGGCGCACCCGGCCAGGCGTTGGGAACAGGTGCACTGACTCGCACCGACACGACGTAGTCGAGGGTGTCGCCGACCACGGAACAGCCGTCCAGCCGGACGCCGTTCGCCGACGCGGAGTGGCGCGCGCCAGCGCAGGCGTCCTCGCCCCGCCGCCAGGCTTCCGCTCCGGAGAGGGCGACCAAATCGGCACTTCCGCGGACCGCATGCGCCAACGCCTGGTAGCGCA
>CAYVOW010000019.1:0-19395 GCA_964453585.1 uncultured Micropruina sp. | reverse complement strand
TCCGGCCGGTCGGTCGCTGAGGGCCCGAGCAACCGCCGCCGCATCCAGCCGCGCCTCCTGCCGGGCGACCTCGGCCGCGGTCTCGTGGCAGCGCGCCTGCAGGATGCCGACGCCGACCAGCCCGACCAGGGCCACGGTGAGCAGCCCGGCGATCAGAGCGGCAAAGGCCAACTCCACGGTGACCATGCCACGCTCGGACCGACGCACTGCCCAGCACTTGGTCATCCCAACCCCTTCGCTTCTGTCTTCAATGGCTTGGCGTGAGCAGTCGGGTGGGCGGAGGGTCCGCCCACCCGAGCCGCAGCGGCTACTTGACCTGCCCGCTGATCGAGTGGACGAGCTGGAGAACCAGGTCGTTGACGGCCGCGGAGAAAGGGCCGCCCGCGAACACCGCGATCAGGACGCCCACGGCGGCAATGACGGCGATCACCCCCACGGCGTACTCGGCGGTGGTCATGCCGCGTTCTCCACGACGCCGGACCACCGGCGCCGCCTGAATCGAGACGATCTGAGAGCTCATGTCGCTCCTTCTTTCTGTTGATGCCGGCGTTTCCGACGCCCTATCCCTCGGACTTCGGGGGTGCGAACCGGTCACGCATCGGCTGCCTGTGGATAGCGGCGACAGTCGAGGGTCCGGCCTGTGGAGATCAGCCCAGAAGGTGCGTCAGCGACCCGGCGATTACCGGGACCACGCCCAACAGGAAGAACGACGGCAGGAAGCAGGTCATCAAGGGAACAACGCACCGGACACCGACCCGGCGGGCCCGGATCACCGCCTGCCCGACCGCCCGGCTCCGGGCTTCTGTGGCCTCTTGACGGACCAAATCGGCGAGAGCGATCCCGGAGACCGAAGCCTCCGCGATCCGCCTGGTGACCGCGCGGACTTCGGCTGGTAGCTCCGGATCCGCCCACGCCTCGACATCGGCGAGGCCCAGATCACTGCGCGCCTTGACGCCGGCCAGGAGGGAGCCGACCGAGCCCAAGGCGGGGTCGGCCAGAATGGCGACGGCCGCGCGGAGAGGCAGCCCAGCGTCCAGGCAGACCGCCAACAGCGTGCAGACATCAGGCAGCGAGTCGACGAGCCGTTTGGACGCCTCGCGGCCTGAACGCGATGACCATTGCCCGAGGCCCCAGTGCACCGCCAGGCCGATCGGCAGCGCCACAACTGACCCCCAGGGGGCCCAACGCCACAGCAGCGCTCCGCTGATGACCCCGCAAGCCAGTGCCAGTGCGCCCCTCAGCACGGGATCCATGCCGGGGTCGCGACCGGCCGCCCCGACGTCGCGTGCTGGTGGGCGAGACCTCAGCCTGGCGGCACTGGGGTGCAAAACCAGGGCCACCGCCGCCGAGGCAAGAACCGCAGAAGCGATCAACGTGACGTGGACCATCATCGAGCCGCCTGGTCGGCCAGCCGTTCCGTCCAGGCCACGCCGACGCAGGCCAGGGCCAGGCCCCCGATCAGGCACGACCAGCCAAGGAATGAACCGGTCAGGAAGGCCAACGGGTCGCCACCGAAGAAGTAGCCGAGGCACAGGCCCACCGCAGGCAACGTGGCCAGGGTTCGCCCAGTCGCCCGAGGAGCCGCCAACTCTGCGGCAACCAGCCGACGCGTGTCCCGGCGGGCCGTCAGCCTCTTGCCCTGCGCTTCGAGCACCTCAACCAGCGAGGCACCGGAACGTTCCGACACCTGCCAGGCCGCAGCCAAGCTGGCGAAGGCGTCGACTCGCCCGACGCCGGCCTCACGAATCGCCTCGGGGATCCGTCCGCCAACGGCCGCCCTCGCCCCCACCTCGGCGAACAACGACACCTCCTGCGCCACCGCAGCCAACGCCTGGGCCGGCACCAGTCCGATCCGAAGGCGTCCCGCCAGCGCGTGGCAGCCTCGGATGACCTCGTCCTCGAGACGCACGGACTCCTTCCGCGCTCGCGCCCGGCGAACGACGGTCGCGGCGGGAGCAACAATGACGGTCGCCGCCGCGCCCAGCGCGGCGCCTGGGAGCCCGGCCATGAATCCCCCGAGCAATGCCGGAAGGATCATCGGCGCCGCTCGGCCGGCCCTTGCCAAGAGTGGCCGCGCGGAGGCCGGGGCCCGCGCACGAAGGCGCCCCAGGGGAACTGCCGGAATGAGCGCGAAGACGGCCAGGAAGGCGAGTGCGCCGGCCAGACCGATCACCGCAGCATCGCCTCCAGCAGACCCGCACCCTGCTCCCGCCTGGCACCACCCACCGGATCGAATCGCCACGCCGGGATGGGTCGACACAACCCCGTCTCACTTTGTTGCTGAACCACGTGGATCTCCTCCAGCCAGCGCCGCCCGCTGGGCAGGCGGCGCAGGTGGATGAGAATGTCGAGGGCGGCGGCGACCTGGGCGTGCAGCGCGCCTCGGGACAATCCACCCAAGGCACCCAACGCCTCCAGCCGCGCCGGAACATCAGCCGCGGAGTTGGCGTGAACGGTGCCGCAGCCGCCCTCATGGCCGGTGTTCAGCGCTGCGAGGAGGTCTGCCAGCTCAGCTCCGCGGACCTCGCCGACCACCAAGCGATCGGGCCTCATTCGCAGGGCGTGCCGGACCAGGTCGGTCAGGGTGATCGCCCCGACCCCCTCCGAGTTGGCTGGCCGTCCCTCCAGCCGAACGACGTGCGGATGCTCCGGGCGCAGTTCGCGGGAGTCCTCGACCAGAACGATCCGTCGGTCGGCGTCCACCAGTCCGAGCAAGGAGGCCAGCAGGGTGGTCTTGCCGGTGCCGGTTCCGCCAGAGATCAGGAAGGAGCGCCGCGCCGCCACCAATTGAGTCAGAATCGGGCGCGCCTCCGCGGACATGGTGGCGGAGGCGACCCAGTCGCTGAGGCTCAGCGAGCGCACGGCCGGAATCCGCAGCGAGAGGCAGGTGCCGCAGTCGCTGACCAGAGGGAGCACCGCATGCACCCGGGTTCCGTCCGGCAGTCGGGCGTCGGCGAAGGGGCTGCCGTCATCGAGCCGCCTACCGACCGACGCGGCCAGCCGGACGGCCAGCCGCCGCACCTCGCCGTCGTTTCGAAACGGCGACTCGACCCGTTCCAACCCGCCACCCCGATCGACGAACACCAGGCCCGGTCCGTTCACCACCACATCGGTCACCCCGGGCAGGGCCAGCAACTGTTCTAGGGGACCAGCCCCGACACTTTCGCGCCGCAGCGACTCGACGGTCTCCCTGACCGAGGTGTCGGAAACCAGGTAGCCAAGGTTTCGCAGCGCGGCCGCAACGTCCGGGGCCGTTGGGCTGCCCGCCGTGCGCGACAGATGTCCGCGCACCAGGTCAAGGTCGATGGCGCTCACTCAGACCCCCCGGGCAGGATCTCCGCCAACAGCGCGTCGCAGGTCTTGGCGAAGCGTCGCCGCCCCAGCGGTGCGTCACCGAACTCGGCGGCGGCCCTGAGGGAGGAGTCGTCGTCGAGGACTGCGGCCAGCCTCAGCGACAGGCCGTCGCGGACCGCGGCGGTCGGCAACGAGCCGCCCGGCAGTCTGCGGACCACCAGCCCTGCGTCCGCGAGGTCGAGCCGATCGGCCAGCTCCTGCGACGCCGCGAGGCTGCGCAGGGCGGTCCCGACGATGAACAACAGGCTGGTGGCCAGCTGAACACTGTCACGCAGCGCGACCCCCAGGGCACGCCCTGGGTCGATGATCACCAGGTCGTGACTTCGCTGCAGTGACCCCACGACCGCCGTCAGAGGCTCCCGAGCGACATCCACTCCCTCACCGCGGGGCATCGACAGCAGCGACACCCCATCAACCGAAGGGAGGTGCGCGGTCAGGTCGCCGACGAAGCCGGCGGCGGCGGCCAGCCTGGGCCATCGCCAGCCGGCGGCCGCTTCCGCACCCAGCAACAGGTCGAGACCCCCGCCCAGCCCGTCCAGATCGATCAGCACGACGTTGACGCCCCGACGAGCGGCCCGGCACGCCAGCGCGGCGGCAAGGGTTGAGGCGCCGAGGCCACCAGAGCCGCCGACCACGGTGACCACCGGGGCGCTCCCGGCGCCGCCCTGGGCCAGCAACGAGGTGAGCCACGCCCGGCCCTCCGGCAACGGGACGACACCCGCACCGACCGGCATCGACCACCGGCCCAGCTCCTCGGGATCGCTGCCGACCAGGTAGACGCCGGGCCTCCGTCCCAAGCCGAGGTCGGCAAGACCTGCTGCCGACCGTTGCCCGACGAACACCACCGATGCCCGCCGCCAGTGCGCCGCTACGTCAGCCAGCGTGACCGTGCGCAGCCGAACCTCCAGGGCCGCGGCGGCGGCGGAAACCGCATCGCGGACCTCAACTTCTTCAGCCAGGAGGAGCACCTCGCTGGCTCGTGGTGTGAACTGCACGCTCGATCCCTCGGACTTGACCGCCCCAAACCGGTCACCGAGTGCCTGCCTGTGGAGAACGCCGGCCGCTTTCCACAGGGTCGGCCGGGACGCCGCAGGTGGCGACGCTTTTGTCAGCCCTACCATCCAAGGTGTGCGGCATGCTTCTTCGTTCCCAGCCACGGCTCTGGACTGGTTCGACCTCGCGCGATCCGCCCAAGTCCTGATCCTCGGACGAAACAGTGCGCCCTTGGCTCGGGGGCTTCATCAGCGGCACCACCACTTGACGGTGATCGATCGGGAACGCACCGGGGTCGCAGCGTTGTTGCGACGCGCTCCTGCCGCCATCGGCATGGTCGGCGCCGCCGAACAACTGCCGTTGCGCACCGGTTCGCTCGACGCGGTCGTGATCGGGCAGGGCTTCCATCAGCTCGCGCCCGGCCTGGCGATCCCGGAGATCGCTCGGGTGCTCGCCCCGAACGGTCGGCTGATCGTCAGCTACACCGTGCGGGATGACACGGTCCCCTGGGTGCGCAGGTTGGTAGCTCGGCTGCGCGAAGAGGAGCCCGATGCTCTTCCCGGCGACTACGGGTCGGATTCGATCGGGGCCCTCGACAGCCACGCCGGCTTCCCTGCCCGCGACGAGCGGTCCTTCCGGCTGTGGTCTCCGGTGAATCGCGAGACCCTGGTCGCGATGGTCGCGGCGACGAGTGTTGCCCGGGAACTGAGCGCCGAGGAGCGCGAGCGGCTGCTGGCCGACGTGGCCGACATCTACGCTGCAGCAGCCCGGCCACCTGAGCCGCTGCTGCTGCCCTATCGGGTGCGCTGTTGGCGGGCCACCGTCGACCATCGGACGATCGAGATGCCTGACGCGTCCGACGACGGCTTCCAGATCTTCTTGACCTGAGCGGTAGCGGTCGGAACGGGCAGCGTCGAACCGAGGCCCAGAACCCTGGGCCCTCACCGCGACGGGCGAGCGACACCCGTGGGCCTGGACCAATAAGCTGGCCGAAGGTAATCCGCGAAGGAGCTCGACCATGGCCACTCAGCCCGAAATCTCCGACCTGCTCAAAGACATCACCGCCGACGTCACCACGATCGTCAAGGGACAGATCGAGTTGGCCAAGGCTGAGTTGGTGCCCCAGGCGAAGTCCGTGGGCATCGGCGCGGGCTTGTTCGGCGGAGCCGGCTACCTCGGCGTCAGTGCCGCATCCCTGTTCTGGATCAGCCTGTCGATCGGCTGGGGCGAGCTCTACGCCATGTGGGGGGTGAAGCAGTTCGCCTCGTTGGCTCTGGGCTTCGCGACGATGGGTGTCCTGCTGCTGGTGCTGGCCGGAATCTTGGCGCTGATCGGCAAGAACAAGGTTTCGGTCAAGGGGCCAGCCGAAACCGTCCGCCAAGGCGAGGAGTCCGTCGAGGCGGTCAAGAGCGCTCTGGAGCGCGGCAAGGAGACCGCGGAGGCCGAGGCCGAGATTCGCAAGGCGGCCCGGAAGAACACCCCGATGATCACCGCCGGGCACCCCGGTCCCGACTTCCGCTGACCGACGCCCAACCCAAGCTCAGCCCTCGGGGGTCCGATCCGACCCGCGTCGCCGTCACAGCGTCCGGCCGCCGGATAACGATCAGCCTCCGGCCCCGACCTCAGCCGATCAGGTAGACCCGCGACTCCCACGGCTCCAGTTGGTGGGCGCTGACGCTGTCGTGCGTCGCCAGCACCACCTCAGCCGCACTCACGTCCGGCAGGGACGACAACTGTGCGTCCACGAACTCCGACGACAGGTTCGCCAGCACCAGCAACTGCTGATCCCCGAGCGTGCGGGTGTAGGCGAACAGGCTTTCGTGCTCGGGCAGCAGCAACTGGAACGACCCGTCCTGCACCACCGGGAGGTTGCGCCGGAGCTCGATCAGCTTTCGGTAGTGGTGGAACACCGAACCCGGGTCGGCCACCGCGGCGGCGGCGTTGATCTGGTTGTGGTTGGTGTTGACCTCGATCCACGGGGTGCCGGACGTGAAGCCGGCGGCGGGACCGTCGTCCCAGAGCATCGGGGTCCGAGCGTTATCGCGGCTCTTGGCCGCTAGCCCCGCCATGATCTGCCACTCGGGAACCCCGAGCTCGGTGGCCAACGCGTGGTAACGCAGCGACTCGACGTCGCGGTACTGGCCGATCGAGGTGAACCCCGCGTTCGTCATGCCGATTTCCTCGCCCTGGTAGACGTACGGCGTCCCGCGCAACAGGTGCAGGACGGTGGCCAGCGACTTCGCCGACACCACTCGGAAATCGTCACTGTCGTTGCCGAACCGCGACACCACCCGCGGCTGGTCGTGATTGTCCCAATAGAGCGAGTTCCAGCCCTCGTCGGCGAGTCCGTCCTGCCAGTGCGCCAGGTTCAGCTTCAGGTCGGGCAGGTACAGCGGCTTGAGGTCGAACTTGCTCAGGCCCGGCTGTTGGTCGAGGCTCATGTGCTCGAAGGTGAACACCATCCCCAGCCCCTCGTCCGGGTCGCGGGTGTATTCGCGGGCGTGGCCCACGTCCACCATCACCATCTCCCCCACGGTGAACAGCGAGCGCGCACCGATCCCGACGGCTTCGTTCATCTCCTTGAGGAACTCCGCCAGCCGGGGACCGTTGATCACCAGGCTGGGGTCGTAACACACCCCGCCCATCCCCGGCGTGGCGGGTCCGTCAGCAAGCGGCCAGGTCTTGGAGATCAGGTTGATCACGTCCATCCGGAAGCCGTCGACGCCGCGATCCACCCACCAGTTCATCATCGAGTAGACGGCCTGCCGAACCTCCGGGTTCTCCCAGTTGAGGTCGGGCTGCTTGCGGGTGAACAGGTGCAGGTAATACTCACCACTGGCGGGGTCGAACTCCCACGCCTTACCTAGGAAGAACGATCCCCAGTTGGTCGGCTCCGCCCCCTCGGTGCCCGGTTCCATGCCGTCTCGGGCGGGCTGCCAGATGTACCAATCGCGCTTCGGCGAGGACGGGTCGCGCGACTCGACGAACCACGGGTGCTCGTCGGAGGTGTGGTTCACCACCAGATCCATCACCAGCTTCATCCCGCGTTCGTGCAGCCCGGCGATCAGCGCATCCATGTCGGCGAGGGTGCCGAAGGTGGGGTCAATGTCGGTGTAATCGCTGATGTCGTAGCCGTTGTCGTCCTGGGGTGACTTGTACGCCGGGGACAGCCAGATCACGTCCACACCCAGGGTCTTCAGGTAGTCGAGCCGCGAAATGATCCCCGGGATGTCGCCGATTCCGTCGCCGTTGCTGTCGGCGAACGACCGCGGGTAGATCTGATAGACGACTGAGCCTGCCCAGGGAGATTCCATGTCCCGATCCTTGCAGACACCGTCGCGGGCAACCACCGGTCCGCCCTGTCAGCCGTCCCTGGGGTCAGTCGCGCAGGAACCGCGGCGGGATGCTGGCCTCACGTTCGGCCGGCCACGCCCGAGACCAGCCGGCCAGGTCGAGCAGCCCGTCCAACAGATAGGCGGTGAAACCCCAGATGAACAGGTCACCGACGACGAACCCGGGCCCACGGAATCCCCGCGGGTGGACCCAGCTCACCCGGTTGTCCGGGTGGACCAGGTCAGCGATCCGCACCGAGTGCACCGCCGCAACCTCGGCCACGTCGACCGGAACCAGCGGAACCGGACGTCGCCACCAGCCCACAACCGCGGTCACGTCGAAGTCGGAGGCGAAGAGGTACGCCGGCGGCAGAACACCCAGGACCTCGATGGTGGCGGCATCGAGACCCACTTCCTCGTCGGCCTCGCGCAGCGCGGCGGCCTGGTGATCGGTGTCGCCGGGATCGACCGCCCCGCCGGGGAAGGCGAGTTGGCCCGCGTGCTTGCGCAAATCGGGCCGCTTCTCCACCAACACCACCCGCAGGCCGTCGTCCGCCTCACCCAGGGCGATTAGGACGGCTGCCGCCCGCCCCCCGGCACCCCGGCGCTCGGCGACCGCCGCGGTCAGGGCGTCGCGGTCCTGCAAAGCGTCGGCAAGGCGGCGCAGGGCTGCTGGCAGATCCCTCACAGCCGCACGCCCAGCTTGTCGTTGACCAGTTCGACCAGCTCTTCGGTCGACCGGAACGGCCCGTCATGCCGCCCCCGGATCCGACCGTCCCCGTCGACCAGCAGGGTGACCGGAATCCCGGGTAGCCGCAGCGGGGCGGCCAGCGCCTTGTCCTCGTCCACCAGTTGCGGCTGGCGCCACCCGACAAGCGAGGCGAACTCCACCGCCAACTCGGGCCGCGGGTCGTTGTAGTCGATCCCGAGCAGGAGCACCTGGTCACCGGCCCGGGCCGCGAACTCGCGCAGGAACGGTGCCTCCTCCCGGCAGGGAGCGCACCACTGCGCCCACAGGTTGATCACCATCGGCTTTCCGCGCAGCCCCGCCAGCCGGACGCTCGAGCCACCGCCCAGGCAATCGAGGGTCAGGTCAGGCAGCCCTCCCGCCACTGCCGCGACGGTGGGATCGGACGCCGGGCAGTCGGCGATCCCGGCGCTCCGTCGCGCCGCCTGCAAGTCCACCGGGCTGGACGGTGAGGCGGGAGCGGGACCGCCCTGGGCGCACCCCACCAGCAGCACCGCGATCATGGCCAGCGCTAGTCGTCTCATCCCCGTGGCTCCCGGACCAACGTGGCCGCCACCTCCGGGTCGGTCGGGCCGATCCCGAAGGAGGGACACTGCCGAGCCACCGGGCAGGCCCCGCAGGCGGGACGAAGGGCATGGCAGCGACGCCGCCCGTGCCAGATCACGTTGTGCGACAGCTGCGTCCACTCCCGGCGCGGGAACAACGAGCCCACCTCGTTCTCGATCACCACCGGGTCGGTGGCCTCGGTCCAACCAAAGCGCTGGGAGAGCCGGATGAAGTGCGTGTCGGTGGTGATCCCCGGGACGCCGAAGGCGTTGCCCAACACGACGTTGGCGGTCTTGCGTCCGACGCCGGGCAGGGTGACCAGTTGCGCCAACCGGCCAGGAACCGCGCCGCCGAAGTCGGCGAGCAGTGCCGCGCCCAGTTTGATCAGCGTGTCGGTCTTGGCCCGGAAGAACCCGGTCGGATGGATCAACTGCTCGAGCGTCGCCCGGTCCGCGGACGCGTAGGCCGCGGCGTCCGGATACCGCGTGAAGACCTCGGGGGTGACCAGATTGACCCGACGGTCGGTCGACTGGGCGGACAGAATCGTCGCCACCAGCAGTTGCAGGGGCGAGTCGAAGTCGAGTTCGCAGTGGGCGTCGGGATAGGTCAGAGCCAGCATCCGGTTGATCGCCCTGGCGCGCCGGACGAGTGCGAGGCGGGTCTCGCTCATGGCTCAGAACGAGGCCGCGCTGGCCTCAACCACCATCTCGAGTTCGACGGGAGCGTTCAACGGGAGCACGGCCACCCCTACGGCGCTGCGCACGTGAACACCCAGAGGGCCGAACACGGCCCCGAGCAGTTCGCTGGCGCCGTTGGCGACCTGGGGCTGCTGGGTGAAGTCTGGCGCGCTCGCCACGTACACCACGACCTTGAGAATCCGGCGGATGCCGTCGACTCCCCCGGCGACGGACGCGGCCGCCGCCAGCGCGTTGAGGGCGCAGATCCGGGCCAACTCCACCGCCTGGTCCAGCGAGACTTCGGCGCCCACCTTGCCGCTCACCGGCAGTCGTCCCTCGACCATCGGCAATTGACCCGACGTCCAGACCTGTCCGGAGGTGGCGATAGCGGGGGTGTAGGCCGCCAGCGGCGTCGTCACCGGCGGCAGCGTCAGACCGAGATCGGCCAGGCGCTGGGAGGCCGGAGTTTCGTCCAGTTCCTCGTTCACGACGCACCTTGGACTGGACGCTTCAGATACGCGACCAGGTTCTGTGGATTAGGCCCGGGTACTACCTGCACCAGCTCCCAGCCGTCGGCACCCCAGGTGTCGAGGATCTGCTTGGTGGCGTGCACCAGGACGGGGACGGTGACGTATTCCCAGGTGGTCATGGGCAGCACCCTACGTCACCGGAAATGGGCGCGGTCAGGGGTCAAGAACGGGCGTATTGCTTAAGCAGAAATTCACGCCAGGAGGAGATGTCGCCATGCTGGCGGAGCAGCTGCCGCCGCTCCCGCTCGGTCATCCCGCCCCAGACCCCCCACTCGATCCGGTTGTCCAGCGCTTCGGCCAGGCATTCTGGCCGGACCGGGCAGGCCTGGCACACGGTGCGGGCTCGTTTCTGGCTGGCACCCTCGGGGAACATGTCGTCCTGCAGGCCTCGGCATCGAGCCAGCAACGTCCAGTCGTCCAGGTCCGCCAGGGACACGTTGCCACCTCCTGTCAAGGGGTCATTCCCAAAGGTTCGGCCCCGATCCGATCGCTGCACCCACCTTCGCAAGCGGTCGAGACGATGGCCAGCCTTGGGCCGCTTGTTGCCACAACTTTCACGGGCGCCTCGGCGCGGGGGGCAATGCGGCCCGCGGGTGAGCCCGGGACACGTCATCCTCACCCGACCGGGCACCCGCCGGATCGCGCGGGACGCCGTCCGAGCGGCGGTTGGGGTGACGTTGCCCGCCCTGGGTACCCTTAGGCCCATGCGCTTAGGGAAACGGCTCTATTCGCTGGTCATGTTCTTGGTGGTCAGCGTCCTCGGCGGCCTCCTGGCCGCGGGTCTCGCCGTCCCCGCTGCAGGGGTGGCGGCCGAGTTGGGCAAGGGCACCTCGGAGGCGATGGACAACCTGCCGGCTGAACTCGAAGTCCCACCGCAGGCCGAGCGTTCCCGGGTGCTGATGTCGGACGGGTCGCTGCTGGTCAACTTCTACGACGAGAACCGCCAATACGTCACCTTGGACAAGATCTCGCCGATCATGCGTCAGGCCCAGGTGGCGATCGAGGACCACCGCTTCTACGAGCACGGCGCAATCGACCTGGTCGGGACCATGCGAGCCCTGCTCAGCACCGCTCGCGGCATCACCCAGGGCGCGTCGACGATCACTCAGCAGTACGTGAAGATGGTCCAGATCAGCGCCGCCGACGCCCGCGGCGACAAGGAGGGCGTGCGCAAGGCGCAGGAGAACACAATCGCGCGCAAGGTTCAGGAGTTGCGGTACGCGATCGCGATGGAGAAGAAGCTGACCAAGGATCAGATCCTTGAGCGCTACATGAACATCGCCTACTACGGCGACGGCGCCTACGGCGTCGAGGCGGCGGCGCTGCATTACTACGGCGTCCACGCCAGCAAACTCAATCTCGCTCAGGCAGCGCAACTCGCCGGACTCGTCCGCAACCCCGTGACTACCGATCCGGTGAACTACCCCCGGGTCGCCAAGGAGCGCCGCGACAACGTCTTGGACCGGCTGCTGGAACTGAAGCTGATCACCCCCGAGCAGTCCGCCGAGGCCAAGGCAGTGGTGTTCGACAAGTCGAAGGTGCGCAATAACATCCACGGCTGCGCGAACAGCAAGTACCCCTTCATCTGCGCCTACGCCGAGCGGACTCTGCTCAGCGACAAGGGCAGCAGCCTCGGCGACACCGTCGCCGAGCGGAAGAATCTGCTCTACCGCGGCGGCCTGACGATCCAAACCCAGATCGACCCGAAGGCCCAGAACCGGGCCCAGAAGGCCATCACCAACTTCGTCGACGCCCGCGACCCGGTCGACTCGGTGATGATCCTGATGGAGCCCAAGACCGGCCAGATCGTCGCGATGGCCCAGAACCGTTATCAGATGGGAAACGGCAAGGGACAGACCTTCTGGAACATGGCGGTTCCCTACGAAATGGGCGGCACCGACGGCTACCAGGGCGGCTCCACCTTCAAGGGTTTCGTGGTCGCGGCCGCGTTGAAGAACGGCATGGGCGCCAACATCACTTTCGACGCCAAGTCGACGATGTCGTTCAAGGGCAAGACCTTCCAGTCCTGCAGCGGCCCGTTCACCGTCCGCGACGACTGGAACGTGACCGGCGGCGGCGGCCGCATGAACCTCTACACCGGTGCGGCCAAGTCGGTGAACACCTACTTCGTCCAACTGGAGGCGGCCGGGACGAACCTGTGCGAAGCCACCAGGATCGCCAAGGCGGTGGGGCTGGCCCCCTCGATCAAGCGTTACGACCTGGTCAAGTACTACAGCCAGATCGCCTCGTTCACCCTCGGTGCCGTTGAGGTCAGCCCGATCTCCCTGGTGAACGCCTACGCGACGTTCGCCAACCGTGGCGTCCGTTGCGACCCGGTGATTCTCAAGTCGATCAAGACCCGCGAGGGTGGCTCGCTGGCCGTCCCGGACGCGAACTGTCGCCAGGTGCTGGACGCAAAAATCGCCGACGGCGTCAACCGGATCCTGCAGGGGCCCTGGAACTTCGGGACGCTGCGCAGCGTCGGCGAGCCGCCCGGTTACAACCTGGCGGGCAAGACCGGAACGGTAAGCGATAACAAGGCGATCTGGACGATGGGTTACACCCCCGAGCTGGTCGGCGGGGCGATGATTTCGTTCTCCAAGGACCCGCGGTTCCGGAAGTTCTGGAAGGCTCGCGGCAAGCGCTTCCTCAGCAACATCCGCCTACCCTTCTCCGGTCACTACATCCAGGGTTTCGGTGCCGATGTTGGCCGCAACATCTTCAAGCCGGCGTTCGCGACGGCGATCAAGGCCTACCCGCACACCGACTTCACCTCGCCCCCGAGCTCGGTGATGCAGGGTCGTCGGGTCAGCGTGCCGTACTGCTCCGGAGTGGCCAGTTGCCGCTCGATCCTGACCGCGGCCGGGTTCTCGGTGACGATCCAGACGATCGCCAGCGACTCGCCGAAGGGGACGTTCCTGGGGATCAGCCCTAGAGGTAGCGCCTTCTATGGCCAGGGCATCGCGATCCTGATCTCGGGAGGCAAGAAGAAGGATCCCAAGCAGGATCCCGGACCTTCGGCCACCCCCGCACCCACGGCCACCCCGACCAAGAAGAAGGGCAGGCCTTGATCGGTCGCCTGCTGGCGCGGTTGGCCATGGTCGGTGCGGGCTGTGTTGCCTACGGCTTCGTCGAGGCGCGCCACTTCCAGGTGCGTCGCTTCAATGTGCCGATCCTGCCGCCCGGAGCTCCGGCGCTTCGGCTGCTGCACGTCTCTGACATCCACCTGATGGCGCGCCAGCAGTACAAGCTCGACTTCCTACGATCGCTGGCTGGGCTGGAACCCGATCTGGTCGTGACCACCGGAGACAACTTCTCCCAGGCCGAGGCACTCGAGCCCCTGATGTCGGCCTGGGGACGGCTGCGTGACGTCCCGGGAGCGTTCGTGTTCGGGTCCAACGACTACAGCGCCCCGTCCTTCAACAATCCGCTGGCCTACCTGATCCGGCCAACCGCCCCGGGGTCGGCGCCGGATCGGCAGACCTTGCCGACCGACGCGTTGCGCCGCGAGTTGAGCGCCGGCGGGTGGGTGGACCTGACGGAACGTCGGGCCACCCTCGAGGTGCTCGGTGTGCGCCTGGAGTTCCGCGGCACCGACGACGCCCACCTGGGTCGCGACGATTACGCCCAGGTGGCTGGGCCGCCCGGGCCGGACGCCGACGTGGCGATCGGCGTCACCCACGCCCCCTACCTGCGACTGCTGGACGCGATGACCGCTGACGGCGTCGACCTGATCCTCGCCGGGCACACGCACGGCGGCCAGGTGTGCGTCCCGGGCTACGGGGCGCTGGTCACCAACTGCGACCTGGAAACCGACCGGGCCAAGGGACTGCATCGCCATCTGGTTGGGTCGAACGAATCCTGGCTGCATGTCTCGGCCGGCATGGGTTCGTCCCCGTTCGCGCCCTATCGGTTCGCCTGCCCACCCGAGGTGAGCCTGCTGACCTTGCGAGCGCGGCCGTCCGCCGATGGCCAAAATGACTGACCCCGGATCGGTGAGCTAGACTCCTCCACGGCCCGCAGGGCCTTCGGGGTGTGGCGCAGCTTGGTAGCGCGTACGGTTCGGGACCGTAAGGTCGCAGGTTCAAATCCTGTCACCCCGACCAGCGGAAAGCCGCTCTGACTAGCCCGTCTACGCTCTCTCCGTGGGTCGACCGCGGTCCGGCGGAGCCAATAGCCGGCCCCCGACCACCGTCAACACCCTCCGGCCCCGGAACCGCAACGGCGCAATCTCGCCCGTCGCCGCACACGACAACCGCCCGTCCAGGTCTCACTCAGCCCCGGCCAATGACCTGACTTCTCGCCGGGGCGTCCACGAACCAGGTACCCCCGGCGCAGTTGGGACGCTCGTTGGTAGCATCATCGCGACAATCGCTCGGTTCCGCCTCGGCGGCCCACCCAGCCGACCGATGGAGAGCCCCATGGGCGCAGCTAAGGCGCAGCGCATTGACTCACGGCACCGTGAGCAGTTGGCCGCGTCTCCAGTAACCCTCAGCAAGGTAGCCACTCTCTTCCGTCCCCACAGGTGGCCACTGGTTGCCGTGACGACTGTGATTGTTGCTGCCTCACTGATCACGCTGGGCCAACCCTTTCTGATCCGGTTGGTCATCGACGACGCACTGCCAACGTCGAATCGAGGCCTGCTGATCCTTGCAGTCATCGGCATGCTCGCCGTGGCCACCGCCCAAGGCCTGTTGGGTGTCCTGCAAACGTGGCTAGCAACGTCGATTGGTCAAGACATGCTGCATCGCCTTCGGGCGCGCGTGTTCCAGCACTTGCAGCTGCAATCAATGGACTTCTTCCGCCGCACGCGAAGTGGTGAGGTTCAATCCCGGCTTATTAATGACATCAGCGGAATGCAAAGTGTCATCACGACGACTGCGACTTCCATCGCAGCTAACTTAACGACAGCCATAGCGACAGTCGTTGCCATGGCGGCGCTGAGCTGGCGACTGGCCCTTCTTTCCTTCGCCATCCTCCCTCCAGCCATTTGGACAACCCGACGCGTGGCTATCGTGCGTCACTCCGTTACCAAGCGTCGCCAAGAAGCAATGTCCAACCTTCTCGTGCAAGCAGAGGAAGCGCTGAGCGTTAGTGGGGCATTGCTATCCAAGACGCTGGGCACGGCGCCCACCCAACAGGCCCGCTTCGAGAGCACGTCCGCCACCCTCGTCCAGCTCGAACTTCAGTCAAAGCTGGCGGGACGGTGGCGGATGGCCGTCATGACGATCGCATTTGCCGCAATACCGGCCGCCACTTATCTGGCTGCCGGCTTTCCCGCGACAGCCGGGGACCTCACCCTGGGCACGCTCATCGCGTTCACGACACTCCAGGTTGCGGTGTTCAAGCCCATCCTCAGCCTGCTCAATGTCGGTGCTGACTGGATCGCGTCGCTCGCACTCCTCAGTCGAATCTTCGACTACCTGGACCTGCCCGTCGAAGTTCCGGTTTCGCCCAGTCCCACCCGACTGCCCAGGTCCTCGATACGTGGTGAGGTGCGCTTTGCCAACGTCAGTTACCGATACCCGACGGGTGATCACGATGTCTTGGCCAACATCGACTTGGAGATTGACCCCGGCCAATCCATTGCCATTGTGGGTGAAACAGGCTCCGGAAAGTCCACCTTGGCTTCCCTTCTCTTGCGCCTAGCAGATCCAACGTCGGGAAAGGTCACCGTCGACGGGCATGACTTAAAGGATCTGGATCCGCATTGCCTCACGCACATTGTGGGGGTCGTGAGCCAGGACCCCTATTTGAGCCACGCCACGATTCGCGAGAACCTCCTCATGGCCCGGCCGGATGCGACCGAGTCAGACATTGTGCACGCATTGTCGGTCGCACAGATCTCCGACACCGTGGCGCGGCTCCCAGAGGGCCTTGATACCACTGTCGGTTCGAGAGGCCACCTCTTGAGCGGCGGTGAGCGGCAACGCCTCGTCATCGCTCGGGCGGTCCTTCGAGATCCTCGGGTGCTGGTCCTGGACGAGGCCACAAGCGCACTGGATACGGCCACCGAGCAGGAACTGCAGAGTGCGCTCAACGCACTGGCCCAGGGTCGGACAACAATTACCATCGCGCATCGTCTGACAACCGTGCGTGACGCCGACGTAATCTACGTATTGGACGGCGGGAGGTTCGCCGAATCCGGAAGTCATGATGAGTTGATGGCCCGTGGCGGCCTCTATGCGACGCTCGTTGGCAAAACCGAGGCCTCGCAGACGACGCCCACCATCCAGGAGCAAACGACTCCGACCGCCCACGCGACGCGCAGCTACCCCGACGCCGCGCCCCCTGAGGATTTTCCCCTTGCGGGCGTCATGGCCCAAGCGACAAAGCCCGGCCGCCAAGGCGCCCCGCGGCGGGCATTTGTGTTGAAACCGAGGCGTCGCCACTCGGTGATGGCACTGAGCGCCGTTGCCGCGGTGCTGGGCGTCGTCCTGGTGGGCACGTCATTGTTGAGCAATCCCGCGCCGGCAACGTCCAGCCAACAGACCGCCGACGAAGCAGTCCACGCCTTCCTGGAAGCATGGCGAGCGGCCGACACCGAGCGTGTGCTCACGTATCTGGACAGGACGCCAGGATCTGAGGACGTCCCCTCTGTGGAACCCGCAGCCCTGAAGCAGGCACACAGTTTGGCTCAAGTGACGGACATCGAGGTCTCAGGGTCGACGTCGGGGAACGTTGGGCTGGTCAAGGCCTCCTACCGCATTGGCGGTCGTCGCACGCAGACAACCTTCGACCTCATCAAGCGAGACGGGCGCTGGCTACTGACCAAGGCGCTTACCCCCCTCCCCGTGCCACGGTCGGTGGCGGGGCTCGCAGTCTTGATCAACGGAGTGCCCGTGACGGAGCGGTCGATACTGGTGCTTCCCGGCACGTATGCGATTACGGTGGCGGCGAAGTACCTTCAACTTCCACGCACTCAGCTCCGAGTCAATTCGCCCGGCAGCGTCAAGGGTCGTGTCCGCACGACCGTTCACCCATCCGACGATGCTAAGGCAAAGTTCGTCGCACTTGGTCGCAAGTCACTTGCCGAGTGCCTGGCCTCGAGGAAGCTCAAGCCGCCCGGTTGCCCCAACGCAGTGACCCTCAGTCGCCTGTCTTCGATACAGCCAAGGCCAGCCACCTGGACTCTGCTCGGCGACCCATTCGCCAACCTGAAGATCACCGCCGCGTCCGGCGACGCGACGCAATTGCGCCTATCGATGTCCATCCAGGTCCGCTTGGTGGTCATCGATCCGGGGACTGGTCGCGTTCTGTTCAGGTTGAACCGACTGACCTTGAAGTCGACCCTCCAAGGTGACATCGGTCGCGACAGCATCACTGTGGCCTGGCATAACCTCTGACAACGCGTACCCTAAGCCCGGGAAGGCGGCGTATGTCTCCTGGGCCGAGACGGCGTCCAGCGGACTTTGGACCAAGACCCCAACTCCGCTTCCCGGGCCGCCCACCGGGCTCTCCTGCTGAATCGTGGTAGCTAGGGTTTTTCAAAGCCCGACCGTCTACCGTCACGCTCATCCCGTTGCCAAAGTTGCGCTACCCCAGACAGGCAACTGCTGGCAACTTCCTCGTTTCCCGGCGGCGTCTGATTCGGTCTGCTTACGATCCTGCTGTCCTGCACAACACCGTGTAGACATTTCGAAGGACTACAGATGACTGCTTCAACGGCTGAACAGCATCGCGGCGCTATTGCCAAGCAACCGGCGACAGCGGTCGTCGGTTACGGCCTTGGCGACTTCGCGATGAACCTAGCCTTCTCGATGGGCACCTCCTTCCTGCTGCTGTACATGACCGACGTTGCCGGCATCGCCGCCGCTGCGGTCTCCACCATGTTCTTCATCGTCCGGTTGTACGACGCTTTCGCCGACCTGTTCGCGGGGCGCATGGTGGACATGACCATGACCAAGTGGGGCAAGTTCCGTCCCTTCCTGCTCTGGTTCGCGGTCCCCGTGCTGTTCCTCAGCTTCCTCAACTTCAACATCCCGACCGAGGGCATCAAGTGGCTCGGCCTGTTCGACCTGAACCTCGGTGACGTCGGCAAGCTGGTCTACGCCTACCTCGCCTACGCCGTCCTCGGCACCGTCTACTCCCTGATCAACATCCCCTACGGCTCGCTCGCCTCGGCGATGACCCAGTCGGTCAACGAGCGCGCCAAGCTCGTTGCCGCCCGTGCCTTCGGTGCGGCCATCGGCGGCGTCGGCCTGACCTACGTGATCGCCCCGCAGATCTCGGCGGTGCAGAGCAAGTCCCCGATTGCCGAGGCAATGGTGGGCAGGCCCAACCCCCGGGCTGGCGGCGCCCCGTGGACGATCGAGCAAGTCCAGGCCACCTGGAAGACGATCAACCCCAACGCCGCCACCTTCGCCGATGCCTCGTCTGCCTACCGCAACGCGATGCAGGGCATCTTCACCCAGACCACCCTGCTCTTCATCGTGATCGGCACCATCGCCTACCTGCTCACCTTCTTCTGGTGCAAGGAGGCCGTGGTTCGCGTCACCCCCGCGGTGACCGTGAAGGAAACGTGGGAGACCCTGAAGAACAACAAGCCGCTCGCCTTCCTGTGTGCAGCCTCGTTCTTCTACCTGATCGGCCTGTTCTCGGTCGGCGGCTCCTCGGCCTTCTACGCCCGCTACGTTCTGGGCGATGTCTCCTGGACCGCCCCGATGGCCCTGGTGAACTCGGGCATCGCGCTGCTGATCACCCCGATCATCCCGGCGATGATCGCCAAGTTCGGCAAGAAGGCGATCTTCCAGTACTGCGGCGTGTTCACCATCATCGGCGGCCTCGGCCTGTGGTTCGTCCCGTCCGATCAGCCCGGCAACAAGGCTTGGACCGGCTCGGTGATCTTCGCGATGCTGCTGCTGGCCATCAAGGGCGTCGGCGCCTCGTTGATCAACACCCTGATGTTCGGCCTCGAAGCCGACACCGTGGAGTACGGCGAATGGAAGTCCGGACGCCGTTCCGAGGGTGCGACCTGCGCGATCTTCTCCTTCACCCGCAAGGTCACCCAGTCGATCGGTGGCGCACTTGGCGGCGCACTGCTGGCCTTCGGTGGTTACCTGTCCGCCTCGGCTGCCAACCCCAACCCGGTTCAGCCGCAGTCGGCCATCGACGCGATCAAGTTCACCATCGGCCCGCTGCCGGCCATCTGCGCCCTGATCGCGATGCTGATCTTCTGGAAGTACCCGCTGACCGACCAGCGCTTCAACGAGATC
>CAYVOW010000018.1:19999-35250 GCA_964453585.1 uncultured Micropruina sp. | reverse complement strand
GTGGAAGTTGCACGCCGCGGACGCGACATACGGGGGCATCCTCTCACGGCGGGTCGCGCTGTGGCACCCCCACATTCCCGGTTTTGGACGGACGGGGAGGCGAGCGGCGGATGCGCGCTGGGCGGCCCCGGTACGCTTCGCAGGGTGACCACCCAGCCCGACCCGCCGTCCCCGGCGCCGGACGAGCGTGAGCCCGGTGTCGTCGGGGACGTGGTCGACGAGGAGAAGCCCTGGTGGGACAGCCCCGGCTTGCCCTGGAAGCACCAGCCGACCCGGGCCGACATCGCCTGCCTCAGTTGGTTGGGCGGAATCTCCGTCTACTCGTTGGTGATGCTGCCACTGCGTCCGGTGATGCTCAGCCTCAGCCCGCACGTCCTGGGCGGTCTCGGCTACCGCACCGGTCTGGTCATGATGGGCGCGTTGGCCGCGACCGGCGACCCCTGGTGGCCGTTGGTGCTGGTGCTGGGTTCGCTCGGGGCAATCAAGTTCGACTGGATCTACTGGTGGGCCGGGAAGCTCTGGGGCCACGGCCTGATCGAGGTGTGGTCGGGACGATCCGCGCGGGCCAGGCGGCGTAATGAGCGGGCGATCCGGTTCGCCCACAAGTACGAGACGCTGGCCATCGCGCTCACCTTCACGCCGCTGCCGATGCCGGCTGGCGTCATCTACGCGGCCCTGGGTGCGGCCGGGACGAGGCTCTGGAAGTTCCTCACCGTGGGCGGCATCTCGGCGTCCATCAGCACGGCTGCCTATCTGTACCTGGGCTACCGGATCGGCGAGCCGGCCGTGGAGTTGATCCAGCAGTACGGACAGTGGCTCTGGTACGTGTCCCTGGCCATCCTGGTCGGAATGATCGGGCTGTTCTGGTGGCAGAACCGCAATGGGTCGACCATGGGCCCGCTCGGGTTCGGGCCCAAGAGCTGAGGGTTGCGCACTGGTGACCGGACGAGGCGGCGCCGGTCGTCTTCGCCACCGACCCGCCGCCACGTGGTGTCGCCAGTGACGCCTGGCCAGCCGGGGGACCCGGGCCGTGCCGCAGCGCCAAGCCGGTTGCACCGCTAGCGTGTGGGCGCGGCCATCGACTTTGGTCGTCCTCAACCCCGACCCGCGGACGAGCCCGCGCCGGCCGGTCGTCCCTAGGCTGCCGGTGTGAGAGAGACCTGGGCGAGCCTGTTCCGCCCCGAGCGACAGCTGCCGCCGCGGCCGCAGGTCCGGTCGCTGCTTTGGCGTTGGGGGCTGGCCGCCGCCTGGTACCTGTTCCTGGGGTTGACCTTCGCGCTGCAGTTGACCGGTGCCGTCCAGGCCGACGACGACGTACCGCTCCTGCCGCCCTGGCTGATGATCGCCGACCTGATCCTGGGTGCGGTCAGCCTCGGGCTGGTCGCGTTCCGCCGACGCTGGCCGCTGCCGGTCGCCGTCGCCACCGGGCTTATCTCTCTGGTCTCGATGACCTCGATCGTCCCCGCCCAGTGGGCGTTCCTGTCGCTGGCCGCGCGTCGTCACTGGCGGCAGACCATCGTCATGGCGGCGTTGGCGGTGGCGATCTCGATCGGCCGGGAGTTTCTGCCCTGGTACTCCCTGCCGGGGACGGCCCCGTTCTGGACGGTCGGCATCGGCGGCGTGGTCTGGGCCACGCTGATGGCCCTGCTCGGCGCCTACGTCGGCGTCCGGCACGACCGGGTCGCCGACGCCGAAGCGAGGGCCGAGGAGCGGGAACGGCTCCGCGAGCTGGCGGTCGCGAACGAGCGCAACCGGATCGCCCGGGAGATGCACGACGTGCTGGCCCACCGCATCTCCCTGGTCGCGATGCATGCCGGCGTGCTCGCCTACCGGCAGGACCTGAGCGCCGAGCAGACCCGCGAGATCGCCGGGATCATCCAGGACAACGCCCACGCCTCGCTGAGCGAACTGCGGGCCGTGCTGCGGTCCCTGCGGGCACCCGACGGCGCCGAGGTCGAGGCGCCCCAGCCCACCCTCGACGCGCTCCCGTTGCTGGTCGAGGAGGCCGGATCGTTCGGTCAAGCGGTGCAGGTCGCCGATCACCGCGACGCCGCCCTGATCGCGCCGGTGGTGAGCCGGCATGCCTACCGGATCGTCCAGGAATGCCTGACCAATGCCCGCAAGCATGCGGCCGGCGCCCCGGTCACGGTCAGTCTGGACGGGTCACCGGAACGTGGGCTGACCCTGCGGGTGAGCAACCCGCTGGCCGCCCCCTCGTCGGTCCCGGGGGCCGGGTTGGGACTGGTCGGGATCGAGGAGCGGGTCACCCAGGTCGGCGGGCGCCTGGTCCAGGGACCCCGCAACGGCCGCTTCGACGTGGAGGCGTGGCTACCGTGGACGGTGTGAGCGAGAACCGGATCCGGCTGTTGATCATCGACGACGATCCGCTGGTCCGAACCGGGCTGGGCATGATCCTGGGCGGCTCCCCCGAACTGGAGGTCGTCGGCGAAGGCGCCGACGGCGACGAGGCGCCGCGACTGGTCGCTCAGCACCGTCCCGACATCGTGCTGATGGACATCCGGATGCCGCGAATGGACGGGCTGTCCGCGACTAGCGCGCTGCTGGCCAAGCCCGATCCGCCCAAGGTGATCGTGCTGACCACCTTCGATTCCGACGATCTGGTGGTGCGGGCGCTGGCCTCGGGGGCGTCCGGTTTCCTGCTCAAGGACACCCCGCCGGAGCGGATGGTGGAGGCGATTCGGGCGGTGGACGCGGGCGAGACCAGCCTGTCGCCCTCGGTGATTGCTCAGGTGATCGCGCTGGCCACCCGGCAGGAGACCGACGTCCGTCGGGCCGAGGCGCTGCGCGCGTTGGCCGAGCTCACCGAGCGTGAGCACGAGGTGGCAGTTGCCATCGGCCAAGGCAAGGCCAACGCCGAGATCGGCGCCGAGCTCTACATGAGCACCGCCACCGTGAAGGCCTACGTCACCCGGATCCTCTACAAGCTGGGCGCCGCCAACCGCGTCCAGGTGGCGATGAGGGTGCACGATGCCGGTCTGGTCTGAGCCGTAGCCGAGACCCGGCCGCGCGCTGGTACGCGCAACGTTGGGGGTGTGGGGGCCGCGGCCTTGGCGGGTGCGGGACGAGTAATCAGCGCCCGAGTACGGCGACGACGAACCCCGAGTCGGGTTCGAACGGGCGAAGGTCCCAGGTGCTGAACGTGTGCTCCCGGGTCAGCCCCACCGCGGCCACGTCGGCGAAGAAATCGGCGAAGTCATAGCCGCGGCCGGCGCCGAACCCGACCACCGCGCGTCCCGTCGCGTTCAGCCGCGACGCGAACCCCGCCAGGATCGGCCGACGGGTGTCGGGATGGACGAAGCCGAGCACGTTGCCCGCGCACAGGATCGCGTCGAACTCCTGGGGCGCATCGGCGGGGAGGTCGAACGCGGAGAGGTCGCCGACGAGGTAGCGCGGCCCGGGTTCGTCCGCCTCGGCGGCGGCGATCAGCACGGGATCGAGATCCACCCCGACGACCGTGTGGCCGGCCCGATGCAGGTAGCCCGCGTGCCGTCCAGGGCCGCAACCGGCGTCCAGGACGACGCTGCCGCGACCGACCATGGCGTCCACCAGCCGGGCTTCGCCGACCAGATCGACGCCGTCGGCCGCCAACCGGCGGAAGCGTTCGACATAGCGGCGGGAATGGTCCGGGTCGGCCGCCACGATCCGCGCCCAGCCGCTTTGGAGAACCTGCACGAGCCTCCGACAGGAATCGAACCCGCGACCATCCGCTTACAAGGCGGGCGCTCTACCGACTGAGCTACGGAGGCGTGGCGGATGCCCGCCAGCGATGACACTGTACCGGCGGCGCGGGGGGATTGACTGTCGGGCTCAGCCGACCGAGTGCGTCCGGACGGCCCGCTCTCGCCTTGTCGAGCGGATCTCGTGTTATAACCCGAGATTCGCCCGATAACCCGAGACTCGGCGGCCGGCTACCCGCCGGGGACGACCAGGTCGGCCAACTCCCAGGGACGGTTGATGCTCCAGTGCTCGGCTTCCTGGGCCGCCCACTCGTCCCAGTGGGACGCGAAACCGGGCTCCCGCGCTAGGGCGCGGCGGCGGCGTTCATCGGGGTCCAGCTCGCACCAGATGCCGAAGGTCGCCAGTTGTCGATTGGTGGGGGTGAGGGCGCCGCAGCCCTCGACGATCAGCGGTCGCTGGGGGTCGACCTCCACCCACTCGGTGAAGGCCGAGCGGGACCAGTCCCAGCGCCAGTAGCCGGGGTCCACCGGACGGAGCAACTGCGATCCGACGGCGAGTGACCCAGTGGCCATCCCGGACCAACCGGCGTAGAGATCATCGAGGGAAACCAGGTGGACGTCGCCGGGCCAGACGGCCTCCAGCCGCTCGGCCAAGGTGGTCTTGCCCGAGCCGGAGCCCCCGTCGATCAGCACGACCGCCCGATCGGCGTCCTGATTCAGGTGTTGGGCCAGTCCGTGGAGGTCCACGTCAGCGCAAGCCGGACGAGGCGCCGAAGGCGACCCCCTGGCCTTCCAGGTGGACCTCGTCCTCGAGCCCGGACAGGAACGCGGATTCGCCGCGCCGCAGCCGCAACTGGTCTCGGCCGTCGCGCAAAGTGATCGTGCCTTCGACCACCAGCAGGATCCGAGCGGCGCCGTTGCCGGGCGCCAGCACCGGGCCCAGCTCCGGCGTCAGCCGGACCGACCAGGCCTCGAACTCGCTGCACGGGGTCTGGTATTTCCACACCCCCGGCCGGGTGTTGAGCGGCGCCATCACCTCCGGCTGCAACGGCGAGAAGCCGACCACCCGGATCAGTTCCTCCACGTCGATGTGCTTGGGGGTGAGCCCACCCCGGATCACGTTGTCGGAGTTGGCCATCACCTCGATCCCGGTGCCTCGCAAGTGGGCGTGCATTTGGCCGGCCTTGACGAACATCGCCTCGCCCGGTCGGAGCACCACCCGGTTCAGCAGCAAGCCGGCCAGGATGCCCTGGTCGGACGGGAAGGTGGCATCCAGTTCCAGCGTCGTCCGGGCGAACTCCCCGACCTCGCCGTCGTCCCAGCGGTGCTTCATCGCCGCGACCACCACCTCGTTCACCAGGTGGGCCCGACCGTCACCGAGGCTGAGCACGTCGAGGAAGACCTCGGCCAACCCGGCCTCGCCCTTGCGTTCGGTCAAGGGAGCGATCACTGAGGCCAGTTGCTCCGAGACGCCGAGCCCGGCGAACAGGGCAGCGGTTTCGTGTGGGTCGCGGAAGCCGGACAGGCTGTGGAACTCATCCAGCGCAATCATCAACTCAGGTTTGGGCCAAGAGTCCTTGTAGGTGCGCTCGGGGGAATCAAGGGCAATCCCGGCCCGGTTCTCCCGGGCCCAGCCCTCCTCGGCCTGGTCGCGCGAGGGGTGCGCCTGCAGCGACAGCGGCTGTGCGGCCGACAACACCTTCATCAGGTACGGGAGTTGCTCGCCGAACGCCTCGCGGGACTGGTGGCCCAGCAGACTCGGCCCGCGATGCAGATGTTCGACGAGGGTGCGGTCGCCCAGGGTGGACGGCGACGACTCGTGCGCACCCAGCCAGTATTCGGCGTAAGGGCCGCCGTCGGCGGCGATGCCGAGTAGGTCGGGGATGGCGTCAGTGGTGCCCCAGGCATAGCGCTGGAGCGTGCCGCTGAGTCGTTCCATCAGAGTCCTTGTCGTCGTCCGGATCATGGCGAAACAGGCGGTTTGCCCGGGACCACCCAGGATATCGGACGATCAACAGGCCCCTTCGCGACGAATGACACCGCTGTCATTTGGACCTAGAATGCCGCCATGGAAGCGCTGGCCCACTCGCCCAAAGGGGACCTGACGGCCCTCGACGCCGCGATCCTGGACTTCGAGAAGCAGTGGTGGTCACTGGCCAGCACCAAGGAGAACGAGATCCGCGAGCGGTTCGAGCTGTCGGCCCCTCGTTACTACCAGCGGCTGAATGCGCTGATCGACACCGAGGAAGCGCTCGCCTATGACCCGCTGCTGGTCAAGCGGCTGCGCCGCCAGCGGGCGGCCCGGCAGCGGGAGCGCTCGGCCCGCCGGCTCGGCGTCCAGATCAAGGTCTGACCCGCTGGGGCTGCCGTCAGCCACACACCTTTGAGGGGCAGGGTGGAACTTTCCCAGCAGTGAAGAGCGAAAAGGGCGCGCCCAGGCCTGATTTCGGCGCTTCAGCGCTGTCTGCGTTCCATCCTTGGCCGGAGACGACCCCGGACTAACCCGGTCGAGCGCGCCCGCAACTGCCGTAGGCCGGCGTTGTCGCGAGGTCTCTCCTGATAACCGCCACCGCTCAGCCCGGCATGGCGTTCGAACGGGTTCGCCGAGGCCGGATCGCCGGTGCGCAGCCATGACCAGGCCGCGCTGGCCAGGTAGAGCGGCAGGAAGGGGATGCCGAGGAACCAGAAGTACTGCCAGGCGTGCTCGTTCTCGTGGGCCAGGACGTCGGGCTGCAGGCGAGCCAGGTCGTCCAGCCGTGAGGTGCTCAGCACCACATTGCCGACGGTGAAGGCGCCGGCCCGCGGAAATGACCAGCGATAGTTCTCCGCCAGGTAGAGCCCCCAGGGGCCGCGCCGGACCCGGGCCCGGCCCAGCCGGGCGAGCAGCAGCCCGGCCGGGGTTGACCCGTTGATCCAGTTGCCGCGCCGCCGGGCGCGGAGGGCGAAGCTCAGGTCGGCGGGCACCGCCTCAGTGTTGGTCATCGGTGGCTGGGGGTTCAACCTCACCAGCCGCCACCGCCACCGCCGCCAATGCCGCCGCCGGACGAGCCCCTCCCAGACGAGCCGCTACGTGATGACGAGGATGAGGACGATCGTGACCGGCTGCTGCTCCAGCCACTGCTGCGACCGCCACCGTCGTCATCGGAGGACGAGGTCGCCCACTCGTCGGCCATCTCGCCGACCCCTTCCCAGAAGCCCGACCAGCCGTGGGCCAGCGACCCGTCGCCGAAGGTTGGCCGGGACTCCCACCACGACGATCGGTCCGAGCGGTCGTAGAGGTTCCGGATCGGGCTCGTGGAGGCGTCCTCGCTCGACCAAAGCGAGCCCAGTGTGGCCAGGTCGAGCCGAGGTGCGGCCTCATTGGCCTCGAAGGTTTGATACTGCTCGCCCAGCAGGTCGAGCCAGGTTCGCTCGGCGCCGAAGATCACCGCGTAGGGCAAGAGCGGCTCGTAGAGGTCGACGTAACTGCCCTTGTCGGTGCCCCGGCGGGGAGCGTCGACCGCGTTCTGCATCCAGGCGATCCGCTCGGCCTCGGCCATCAGGACGAACCGCCGCAGGCCCATCAGGCGATTCATCAGCGCCCGTCCGCGTTCGGACAACCGGCCCACCCGCGGGTAGAAGTGCGCCGCCGCCACGACCAGCAGGACGGCCATGAGGCCGAAGCCGAGGAAAGGCCAGGCCAGGCCGGGCAGGCCGACCAAGAGTTGGAACCAGCCGAGCAGCACCAACCCGATGTAACCGATGCCGAGAATCCAGCCGGCGGCACGCGACTCCTGCCGCAGCCCGCTGTCCTCGAGCAGCCGGCGGCGCTCGTAGGTGGCCGTGTCGATCTCCGACCTCGTGGCGCTGCCGAGCCGACGGGGATGGCCGTCACCGAACAGCGCCACACAGACCTTGCGCAGCCGCTTGGGTGAGATCCGCGCCGGGTCGGTCAGGGCCACTTCAAGGGTCCCAAGCCTGGAGAGCTCCCGTCCGGTCAGGCCGCTTCGCGGCTGCGGGGCGGTGCCGACGGCCTCGTCCGGGGATTCGATCCGGGCGTCCTCAGCCAGGACGAGGGCGGCCAGTTGGGCGGTGGCGCCGCGCTCCGGGACGGCCAGAAAGTCGGCGGCGAGCAGCGGGGAGACGTCCTCGGGTGCGGTGAACTGGACGGGAGCGTCATCCCTGGTCAGCGGCCGATTCCGGAGCCGCCGGACGAGCAGCGCCAACCCGAGCAGGAGCAGACCCAGGACCGGCATGGCGACGACTCCCCACCAGCCCAGGCCCACCGTCCGGGGCGGTGGGACCACCTGCTGCACCGTCCCAGGCTGGAAGCCGGCGGCGATGGTCATCGTCTCGCGGGGACCGAGCGGTCCGGCGGCGGCGGTGAAACCGGTGCTCGTCCGGGTGATGGTGCAGGGGTCGGTTGACCCGGCCGGGCCCCGGTAGCAGGCGTTGGCGCCGGTGAGGCGTCCGGCCAGGTCGGCGGGCAGGTCGAGGGTGGCGCTGACCTGGGTGAACGGCTGCAACCAGCCGGTCCCGTTGACGTCCAGGTAGATCTCCTGGGCGCCATCGGGGTAGCCGACCATGCCGTTGCCGATGGTGTAACTGATCACGTACGTGGTGGGCCCGTAGACGTAACTGGTGGGGCTCCCGATCCGCAGGATGGGGTCGCCGTCGTCGGCCTCGCGGACCGAGAACGGCAGGGCCTTGCCCCGGGGATCGGTCACCGTGTAGTCGCTCAACTCGATCGAGGTGCGGCCGTAGTCGGCGTCCAGTCGGCGCTCGATGCCGTGGTTGGTATAGGGAGTGGGGAAGTCGGCGGTGATGGTCTCGGTGACTGCGATCGCCAGCTTCGTCCCCTGAACCGAGGGCCGGTAGACCGCATCGAACCTGGTGATCTGGAAGTCGTTCACCTTCGAACGGGCGCCCGACTCGTTCAGCCAGTTTCCGAACAGCATCGGCGCCAGCATCAACAGGCACCAGAAGAGGGGGTAGGCGATCCATCGCTTCCACTGGCTCCACATGCGCACGAGGTTAGGTGATCGGGGGTCTCAACCGTTTGCACTCGCCATGGTCGAGTGCTAAACATGGAGTTAGCACTCTCAGGCTGAGAGTGCCATCGCCACCCCGGTGAGATCGACTTCGATCGTCCGTCGCGGGCATCGGATGGCACCACAACCTAGACCACGCATCGGGGCCTTCCGGGCCCCGGGACAGACAGAGGGATTGCCGAACCGAAATGGCAAAACTGATTGAATTCAATGTCGAGGCGCGCCGCGGCCTCGAGCGCGGGATGAACATCCTCGCCGACGCGGTGAAGGTCACGCTGGGCCCCAAGGGCCGCAACGTCGTGCTGGAGAAGAAGTGGGGAGCACCCACGATCACCAACGACGGCGTGTCCATCGCCAAGGAAATCGAGCTGGAGGACCCCTACGAGAAGATCGGCGCCGAGCTGGTCAAGGAGGTCGCCAAGAAGACCGACGATGTCGCCGGTGACGGCACCACCACCGCGACCGTGATCGCCCAGGCGATGGTTCGCGAGGGCCTGCGCAACGTCACCGCCGGCGCCAACCCGATGTCTCTGAAGAAGGGCATCGAGAAGGCCGTCGCCGCGATTGTCGCCGAGCTGGCCAAGCAGGCCACCGACATCGAGACCAAGGAGCAGATCGCCGCCACGGCGTCCATCTCCGCGGCCGACCCGACCGTCGGCGAGATCATCGCCGAGGCCATGGACAAGGTCGGCAAGGAGGGTGTGATCACCGTCGAGGAGTCCAACACCTTCGGCCTCGAACTCGAGCTCACCGAGGGCATGCGCTTCGACAAGGGCTACATCTCCCCCTACTTCGTCACCGACGCTGAGCGCATGGAGGCCGTCCTGGACGACCCCTACGTGCTGATCGCCAACAGCAAGATCTCTTCGCTGAAGGACCTGCTGCCGGTGCTGGAGAAGGTCATGCAGGCCGGACGGCCGCTGCTGGTGATCGCTGAGGACGTCGACGGCGAGGCCCTGGCCGGCCTGATCGTCAACAAGATCCGCGGCACCTTCAAGAGCGTCGCGGTCAAGGCCCCCGGGTTCGGCGACCGTCGTAAGGCGATGCTCACCGACATCGCGATCCTGACCGGTGGCCAGGTCATCTCCGAGGAGGTCGGCCTCAAGCTGGACGCGGTCACCCTGGAGCTGCTCGGCCGGGCGAAGAAGGTCATCGTCACCAAGGACGAGACCACCATCGTCGAGGGTGCTGGCGAGTCCGACCAGATCGCCGGCCGGGTCTCGCAGATCCGCAAGGAGATCGAGAAGTCCGACTCCGACTACGACCGCGAGAAGCTGCAGGAGCGGCTGGCCAAGCTGGCCGGCGGCGTTGCCGTGATCAAGGTCGGCGCGGCCACCGAGGTCGAGTTGAAGGAGCGCAAGCACCGGATCGAGGATGCCGTCCGCAACGCCAAGGCGGCCGTCGAGGAGGGCATCGTGGCCGGCGGCGGCGTGGCCCTGCTGCAGGCCGCCAAGAACGCCCAGGTCGGCGACCTGAGCGGTGACGAGGCGACCGGCGCCCAGATCGTGTTCACCGCGGTCTCGGCTCCGCTGAAGCAGATCGCCATCAACGCCGGCCTCGAGGGTGGCGTGGTGGCCGAGAAGGTGTCCCACCTGCCCGCGGGGGAGGGGCTCAACGCCTCCACCGGCGAGTACGTGAACATGCTGGACGCCGGGATCATCGATCCGGCCAAGGTGACCCGTTCGGCGCTGCAGAACGCGGCCTCGATCGCGGCCCTGTTCCTGACCACCGAGGCGGTCATCGCCGACAAGCCGGAGAAGGCTCCGGCCATGCCGGCCGGTGGCGACGGCGGCATGGGCGGCATGGACTTCTGATCCAGTCCGACACTCACGAGGGCGGTCCCAACGGGGCCGCCCTCGTGGCGTCCCTGCCATGATGTGCCGGTGACTTCGTCCCGGATCGCCGTCGCCGCCACCGGCGCCCAGGCGCTGGCGGCTGGGCTGGCGGTGGGTCGGTCCGGTGGCACCGCGGTGGACGCCGCGATCGCGGCGGCCCTGGTGGCGATGGCCACCGAACCGGGGATGGTCAGCCTCGGCGGCGGCGGCTTCGTTTCGATCTGGCCCAACCAGCGCGACCCGATCGTGATCGACGGCAACGTCGAGATGCCGGGGCGAGACGGTGACCCGGGGCGGCGCGGTGGGGGTCTGCGCGAGGTGGTCACGCCCTACGGCGGCGGGGTCACGCTTTACGCCGGACACGGCTCGGTGGCCACCCCGGGGGCGGTCCCGGCGCTGGCCGAGGCGCACCGCCGCTACGGCAAGCTGCCGTGGAAGGAACTCCTCGCCCCCGCGATCGAAGCGGCCCGCGACTACCCGATGAGCCCGGCCGCGGCGCGGTTCCTCTCGGTCACCGCCGGACCGCTGTTCGGCACTGATCCGGAGGCATTCGCCCTGGTCACCCGCCCCGACGGGGGCCTGCTGGCCGGCGGTGAGCGGACCTCCAACCCCAAGCTGGCGGACGTGCTCGAGGCGTTGGCCACCGAGGGCCCCGAACTGTTCCGCACCGGTGAGGTTGCCCAGGCGCTGGCCGCCGACATGGACGCCAAGGGCGGCCTGATCACCGCGACCGACCTGCGGGAGTACCGGGCCGTGGCTCGTCCGGCGCACCGAATGATCGCCGGGGACTGGTATCTGGGGACGAACCCGCCACCCTCGGTGGGCGGGCCGATGCTGGCGATCATGCTGGGTGAGCTGGCCCGACGCGGCGCCTGGACCTGGCGCGACGCGATCGAGATCCAGCGCGCGGTGCTCAGTTATCGCAGCACCGTCCACGACTTCTCCCGTGACCTGGAGGCCGACGGACTGGACCTGCTGGAGTCGGTGGGCGAGCGAGGCCTGGCGGCGTTGCGCGGGTCGGCGTCCACCGCACACATCTCGGCGGTCGATGCCGACGGCAACGCCTGCGCGATCACGATGAGCTGCGGATACTGCGCGGGCCTGGTGATCCCCGGAACCGGAATCCTGCTCAACAACGCGCTCGGCGAGGTGGAACTGAACCGGCTGGGGCTGCACGCCGCCGCTCCCGGGACCAGGCTGGCGTCCAACATGGCCCCCACGGTCGGACGCACCTCGGACGGCCGGGTGCTGGCGATCGGGTCACCCGGCGCCGATCGGATCACCACCGCCCTGATGCTGGTGCTGGGCCAGGGCTGCCTGCACGGCGACGATTTGGGCACCTCGATTGCCAATCCGCGGTTGCACCTGCGACTGATGGACGACCAGAGCTTCCGGGTCGACTACGAGCGCGACCCGGCGATCGCCGCCGCGATCGCCGAGGTTGGCCTGGCCAGCCATGAGTACGCCGAACCGCACATGTACTTCGGCGGGGTGGGGGCGGCCTTGAGGCACATCGACGGTGCCCTGGAGGCCGCCGGCGACCAGCGCCGCGAGGCTCACGTCGGCGTGGCCTGAGCGACGCAGGGTGGCCAGCGGTCATCATGTGCTCATGGCTGGCCTGTTGGAGGTGATCGCGCTCCACGCCGCGGACGCCCAGCGCGCCGAGGCCGGTGGCGCCGATCGGGTTGAGTTGTGCGGAAGCCTCGACGACGGCGGGATGTCCCCCACCCCGACGCTGGTCGCCGAGGTGCGCCGGGCCACCTCGATCCAGGTCCGGGTGATGGTGCGGCTGCGACCCGGTTTCGGCACCGACGGTGGCGAGGCGGTGCGACTGCGTGGCCTGATGGCCAGCTACGCCGACGCCGGTGCCGACGGGATGGTGCTCGGCTTTCTCAACGGGCTCGGCGAGGTGGATCTGCAGGTGACCGGGGAACTCACCGCGGAGGGGAACTGGCCGTGGACCTTCCACCGGGCGATCGACTCAGCCCTGGACTCTGACCACGCCTGGGCGGCGATGCGGCGGTTGCCGCGACTCGACCAGGTGCTGACCGCGGGGTCGGCCCGCGACCTCGACCACGGACTGGACGACCTGCTCGCCCGGGCGAAGTCGGACGACTGGGCGGCCGGGGTGATCATGGCCGGCGGCGGCCTCCACCCGGACATGGTGCCGTGGCTGGCCAGGGCCGGGGTTCGGGCTTTCCACATCGGTAAGCCCGCTCGTCCCCAGGGTTCTTACAAGGCCTACGTCGACGAGGAGCTGGTCCGCTCCTGGCGGACGCTGATCGACACCGAGGTCCGGCACGCCTCGCGGGCCTGAGCTCAGGCGGAGGTCGACGCCTTCGGCGCGGGTTCGACGTGGACGAAGGTCACCGTTCCCGGCAGCGCCTGGTCGACCTCGTCCTCGACCCGGTCGGCCAGGTCATGGGCCCTGGTCACCGTCCAGTCTCCAGGCACGGTGAGGGTTGCCTGGACGAACCGCTGGCGTCCCGACTCCCGGGTGCGCAGATCGGTCAGATGCACCCTGGGGTCCTCGGTCAGGTGATCCAGCACCGCCTGGACCTTGCCCACCTCGTCGGGCGGCAGCGTCCCGTCCAGCAGCCCCACCACCGAACGCCGGACGAGTTTGTAGCCGGTGAACAAAATGTTCACCCCGACCGCCATCGCGATGATCGGGTCCAGCCAATGCCAGCCGCTCAAGGCCACCAAACCGATCCCGACTAGGACGCCGACCGAGGTCCAGACATCGGTCATCAGGTGGTGGCCGTCGGCTTCCAGGGTGATCGAGCGATGCTGCCGTCCGGCGCGGATCAACAACAGCCCGGTGCCGAGGTTGAAGGCCGAGGCGACGGTCGCCAGGACCAGTCCCAGGCCCAGTTCACCGAGCGCGACGGGATGGATCAGCCGGTCGACGGCGCCGACGATGATCGCGCAGGCAGCCACGAAGATCAGCGTGCCCTCGACCGCGGCGGAGAGGTATTCGGCCTTGCCGTGGCCGAAATCGTGGTTGTGGTCGGCCGGCTTGGCGCTCAACCGCAATGCCCACAGGGCGACCACGGCCGCCAGCAGGTTGACCGTCGACTCCAGGGCGTCCGACCACAGGCCGACCGAGTTGGTGATCAGGGCGGCGGTGGCCTTGAGTCCCACGGTGAGCAGGGCGGTGACCAACGACAACCACAGGAACCGCTCCAAGAAACGCTGGTCGGCAACGGCTGTTGAGGCGGTGTCGGACATGGCTCCTCGCAGGCGGACGGGTGCGTCAGCTTACCCGGCGCAGTCGGCCTCGGCGTTGGCGGCCAGGGTCGACTCCTCGCAGTGGCCGCCGTCGATCGGCCAGGAGTCGGGGCTTTCGGCCAGGGCGACGATCTCGATCAGGTTCTCCGGCCACACCGGGGCGGTCAGGTCGCCCAGGTCGGCCAGGGGATGCCAGCGGACATCGGTGAGGGTCAGGCGTTCCTCGGGGGTGTGTCCGCTGACGTCCACCTCGAACGGCTCGACCACCCGAAGCACGAAGAAGACCTCGTTCTGGACCAGGATCTGGTCGGAGTAGCCGTGGGTGACGATGCGGGTCAGCACCGGTCCGATGAGGTCTGTGGCTGACACCTCGACGCCGGTCTCCTCCCGCAACTCGCGCACGGCCGCGGTCGGGGCGTCCTCGTCGCTCTCGATCCCGCCGCCGGGGGTGACCCACCACGTGGTCCCGGGTAGCCCGGGGTCGGTGTCGGCGAAGAGCAGCACCGATTCGCCGTCAGTGACCGCGACCCGGACGGCGCGGCGGGTGCGTCGCGGACGGTCCTGCGGGGCGACGCTGCGAAAGCGGCGGTCGCGAAAGGACGGCGAACTCACCCGGGGATCTCCACGCTCACCATCGGCGCCAGCCGCTCGTCCAGCAACTGGAACGTCGCAGGGCCGCGCGGCAGTGAGTAGCCGAGCTGGCCGGAGACCTGGCGACCGGCCTGGACCGTCCCGGTGGGCAAAGGCGTGTCCAGCTTCGGCCCGATGGCGAAGATGTGCGGTTCGCCGGACTCGTCCAGCACCCGGGCCCAGATCAGCCCGGTGGTCAGCTGCCCCTTGGTGACGGTCAGGGTGAGCTCGACGATCAGGTAGGTCTCGCCGTCCGGCGGCTGGATGGATCCCTGGTTGGTCCAGGTGGCTTTGGTGACCCGGAGGGTGCCCGCCGACGTCCCGCTGGCGAAAGGTACCTGTTGCCCCACCCCGGCACCGGTGACCGGGTCGGTGCTGGCTGGCGCGCTCGACGGTGTAGTTCTGAGGATCGACGGGGTGGGGCTGGCGGCGACCGGGACGGTGGGCTGGGCGGGGCCCGCGGGGCGATTCACAAAGCTGAACGCACCGCCGACCAGGCCCAGCGCAATCACCCCCACCACCGACACGCCGAGCACCACCCGGCTGCGTGTCCCTCGACGTCGGCTGGCCGGGGGTGGGGGTCCCAGCGGTCCGGCGGGCGGCCCGCTCGGTGGCGGATAGGACGAGCTGGTGGGGGCAGCGGTCGACCATCCGGGGGACGACGGCTCCGGGGGTCCACCCCAGGCGCCGGGTTGTTGCGGCTGGGGCCAGCCCCCGGATTGCTGGGCAGACGGCCAGCCCCCGGGTTGTTGCGGCTGCGGCCAGCCCCCGGGTTGCTGGGCAGGCGGCCAGGCCGCCGGTGGTCGCCCCGACCAGCCGGCGGGCTG
>CAYVOW010000018.1:0-19899 GCA_964453585.1 uncultured Micropruina sp. | reverse complement strand
GTTGCTGGGCAGGCGGCCAGGCCGCCGGTGGTCGCCCCGACCAGCCGGCGGGCTGCTGCTGACCGCCCCAGGGCGAATCCGGCTGCGGCGGCGCGGGCCAGGCGGATGGACCGGGTTGACCGTAGCCCGGACCTGGCTGCGGGCTTCCGGCGGGTGGCGGGTAGTTCGGCGGGGTCGCGGGAGGCGTAGGCGCTGTCGGCTGCTCCCCACCCTGCTGGAAGTCCGGGTGGTAGGGACCGGGCCGTCCCAGCCCGGGGGAGTCACTCATCGGCTGCCTCGCTTGTGTGTGGTCGGGCGTCTGGCCCGGGGGTGGACGGCATCGGGAGATGTCAGAACGGGCGTTCCTCGGGTTCGCCGTTGCGCAGGCCGGCTCCGACCACCAACAGGATGGCGATCCCCAGCAGCCAGCAGGCCCACCGGGCCCAGGACGAGACCACGTCCCAGAACATCGGCAGGTCGATCGAGGAGTCCAGCATCGACAACGCTCCGACCGCGAGCAGGCCGACCCCGGTGATCCCGTAGGCCAGGCGGACCTGACGGCGGCGGTGGGTCACCCGACTGCTCAGCGAGAACGACAGCGCCAGCATGATCATCGACAGGCCCGGCAGGAAGCCCCCCAAGATGAGCGGCACCATCACCCCGGAGGTGGCGGCGCGCCACATCTGGGCGACCGTCACCGGACGCGGCCCGGGTTGCTGCGGAGCCGGAGTGGACGGGGCGAACCAGTCGGCGGTGCCGGGCTGGGGGAAGGGGGACTGGTTCTGCCGGGGAGGCGGGAAGTTCGGCGCCGGCGCGGCATAGGTGACCGTGGTGGTGGCCGACTGGATCAGCGGTTGCCGTGGGTCCCAGGCTTGGGTGGGCAGCGTCCCCGCGGTCGAGTGGGCCGCCGTCCACGCGGACGAACTGGTCATCGCGGCCTGGGCAACGGAGAAGGCCTGTCGGGGGTCGCGTTGGGGCCCGCCAACCGGGACCAGGCTGGCAAGGTCGGGCGCCGGGCTCGAAGGTGCCTCGAACCGGGGCGCTTCCACAGGGGCCGTCGCGACCGCGCTGACCGCCGGAGCCGGGGACTCCAAAGGCGCGACGTCGGGGCTCTGAAACGCCGCCGGTCGCTCGACCGGCGCGTACTCGGGCCCGTCGGTCCAGTTCGCCATGCGGCCATCGTAGGCGAGTCGCGTCCCTTGGCCCTCGCTTATAGGCTGGACCGACGGCCCGGCGGCGGGCCGGATCGCAGTAGGAGTGATTGTCATGCCAACAGGCCGAGTGCGTTATTACGACGCGGAGAAGGGCTTCGGTTTCCTGTCCAAGGACGAGGGGGGCGAGGACGTCTACGTCCGCGCGTCCGCGCTGCCGTCCGGGGTGACCACCCTGAAGCGTGGACAGAAGGTCGAGTTCGGCGTGATCGAGGGCAAGAAGGGCGAGCAGGCCCTGTCGGTGCACCTGGTCGAGGCGCCCCCGTCGCTGTCCAAGGCGCAGCGCAAGTCGCCCGAGACGATGGCCGTCATCATCGAGGACCTGATCAAGATGCTGGACGGGATCGGTAACGGCTACCGCCGCGGCCGGCATCCCGACAGCAAGCACGCCGACAAGGTCGCCTCGGTCCTTCGGGCCGTCGCCGACGAGTTCGAGCTGTGATCCGATGAGCCCGGTCGCCGAGCTGGACGCCGCCTGCGCCGACTCGATCGAGTTGGCCCGGGCGGCCGCCGTCCGGCGCAGCGGGGTGATGGGGGTCGGTGACCACCGCGCCGTCGTCGCCGAGGACGTCCGGGTGGCCACCCACTACTTCGACTGCGACCATCCGGGCTACCCCGGGTGGAACTGGAGTGTCACCGTGGCCCGGGCCGCCCGGGCCAAGGTGGTCACCGTCAACGAAGTCACCCTCACCCCCGGCGAGGGAGCGCTGCTAGCCCCCACCTGGGTGCCCTGGGCCGATCGGGTGGAGGCCGGCGATGTCGCCCCCGGCATCCTGATGCCCACCCCGGACAACGACCCTCGGGTCGAGGCGGGGTTCACCGGCGGTGAAGTTGCGCCGAGCGCCGACCCAGCGGAGGCGTCCCAAACCCGCGCGGTGGTGGCCGAGTTGGGTCTCGGCCGGGAGCGGGTGCTGTCGTCCTATGGCCGCGACGAAGCCGCCGAACGCTGGCTGGCCGGCGACGGTGGCCCGGACAACCCGATGACCGCGCAGGCACCCGGGCTGTGCGAGACCTGCGCCTACTTCGTCGCCCTCTCCGGGGTGCTGGGCCGCACCTTCGGCGTCTGCGCCAACGAGTACACCCCCACCGATGCCTCGGTGGTCAGCCGTGATCACGGCTGCGGAGCACATTCCGACATCACCGAGGTCAGCCGGGGCGTTGAGCTGCCTCGTCCCGTGTGGGACACCCTGGTGATGGACGAGCAACTGTTCGACTAGGCCGTTCCTGGGCTGGCGACGGCTCCGCTAGCGTGTCCGACACCGACCGCAACGCAAGGGAGCCTCCGATGACCCACACCGCTCGCCTGGAGCTCGACGGCACCACCCACGACCTGTCGGTCGTTGAAGGCACCGAGGGCGAACTGGCGCTCGACATCAGCAAGCTCCGCGACACCACCGGCTACATCACCCTCGACGACGGCTACGGCAACACCGGGTCGTGTCGCTCCGCGATCACCTACATCGACGGCGACGCGGGCATTCTGCGCTACCGGGGAATCCCGATCGAGGAGTTGGCCGGGCGCAGTTCGTTCGTCGAGACCGCGTGGTTGGTGATCTTTGGAGCACTACCCACGGTCGAGGAGCGGGAGCGGTTCGCCGGCCTGCTGTCGGAGAACGCGATGATCGACGAGCAGATGCTCAAGCACTTCGACGCCTTCCCGCCGGCGGCCCCGCCGATGGCGATCATGTCCGCGATGATCAACACTCTCAGCGCCCACCATCCCCGGATCAGCGAGATCAGCGACGCCGAGGGGATGGAGCGAGCCGCGGCAAAGCTGCTCTCGAAGGTGCGGACGATCGCCGCCGCCGCCTACAAGTCATCGGTCGGCGAGCCGATCGTCTACCCGCGCTACGACCTGAAGTACGCCGAGAACTTCCTGCACATGATGTTCTCGGTGCCCTACCGGCCCTACGAGTCGACCCCCGAGATCGCGGCGGCGCTCAACCTGTTCCTGATGCTGCACGCCGACCACGAGCAGAACTGCTCCACCTCGACGGTGCGGATGGTGGCCAGTTCCAAGGCCAACCTGTTCGCGTCCTGCGCGGCCGGTGTCTGCGCGTTGTGGGGTCCGCTGCACGGCGGAGCCAACGTGGCCGCAGTGCAGATGCTGCAGCAGATCCACGACAGCGGGATGCCGGTGTCCGAGTTCGTCAGCAAGGTGAAGAACAAGGAGGACGGGATCAAGCTGATGGGCTTCGGCCACCGGGTGTACAAGAACTTCGACCCGCGCAGCAAGATCTTGAAGAAGTCGGTGGACGAGGTGCTCGGCCAGCAGGACAAGACCGACCCGCTGCTCGACATCGCTCTGGAACTGGAGGCCGCGGCCCTCGAGGACGAGTACTTCGTCAGCCGCAAGCTCTACCCCAACGTCGACTTCTACTCCGGCATCCTGCTGCGGGCGCTGGGGATCCCGCTGGACATGTTCACGGTGATGTTCGCGATCGGACGGATGCCGGGTTGGATCGCCAACTGGAAAGAGATCCACGACGATCCGAAGGGACGGATCTACCGGCCGCGTCAGGTCTATGTCGGCCCGACCAACGTGACGTGGAGGCCGCGCGAGGAGCGCTGATCCGACCTGGGGCGTCCAGGTGCCCGCTTCCGGTCGGGGCGCCTCCTGAAGCCAGCTCCGGGAGCGGTGCCACAGTCAGGTTCGCGGACTCCACAAGCTGACCTAGGCACCGCTCGCCGACGACGAGGGTCGGGGCGAGGCCGCGCGACCGAGGGACTAGGAGGAGGACGCGTCCGGGCCGACCGAGCGGTTCTGTTGCCGGGCCCGCCGGGCCAGCAGGACCACCAGGGCCAACACGCCGATCCCCAGTCCGATCAGCGCCGAGGTCAGCCACCAGCCCTTACCGATCGCGGCCAGGGCGTCCAACTGCCACCAGCAGACCAGGGCTCCCACCGCGAAGGCGATCGTGCCCAAGGTGACCACGGTGAGCCCGTGGGGGTCCAACGCCTTGACCGGCGCCTGCATGATCGGTAGGTGCTTGGGGTGGGTGTTCTGGGTCACGGACAACACCTTAGGCGCCGTCCTGCCGCCGTTAGCATGCGCCCCATGGTCAATACCTCTCCCCGAGCGGCGCGCACCACCCCAGCGCGGCCTCCGGTTTCCTCCTTCGACAACTGGTTCGAAATCACCAAGCGCGGCTCCAACGTCAACCGTGAGGTACGAGGTGGCCTGGTCACCTTCTTCACGATGGCCTACATCATCGCCCTCAACCCCCTGATCATCGGCACCCAGGCCGACAAGGACGGCCTGCTGCTCAACGGACTGCCCAAGCTGGACGCCGCCGGCCAGGTCATCGGAGCCAACGTCGGCGGCTCGATCGCCATGGTCGCCGCCGCAACCGCACTGATCGCCGGACTGATGACCATCCTGATGGGCGTCTACGGCCGGTTCCCGATCGGCATCGCGACCGGCCTCGGTCTGAACGCGGTGCTGGCCTTCGTGATCGCGCCGCAAATGACCTGGGCCCAGGCGATGGGCTTGGTCGTCTGGGAAGGCGTGATCATCACCATCCTGGTGCTGACCGGCTTCCGCCGGGCCGTCTTCAACGCCGTGCCCCGGTCGCTGCGCACCGGCATCTCGGTGGGCATCGGTCTGTTCATCGCGTTCATCGGCCTGATGGACGCCGGCGTCGTCCGCAAGTCGCCGGGCGGCGTCCCCGTCGAACTGGGTATCGGGGGCACGCTCCAGGGGTGGCCGATCTCGGTCTTCCTGATCACCCTGCTGCTGCTGATCGTTCTCTTCGTAAGGAAGGTCAAGGGGGCGATGCTGATCGCGATCGTTTCCGGCACCGTCCTTGCCACCATCATCGAGGCGGTCTGGCAGATCGGTTCCAACAACCAGGGCAAGAACCCCACCGGCTGGATGCTGAACGTGCCCAGCCTCGGCCAGTTCTCCGCGCCCAACCTGGGGCTGATCGGGCGGGTCGACCTGTTCGGCGCCTTCGCCGGGGCCAGCTTCGGCACGATCCTGGGGCTAGTGCTGCTGATCTTCGCCCTGCTGCTGGCGGACTTCTTCGACACCATGGGGACGATCGTCGCGGTCGGCGCCGAGGGTGACCTGCTGGACGACAAGGGCAACCCGCCGCACACCCAGGAGATCCTGGTGGTCGACTCCGTGGCCGCGATGGCCGGTGGTCTCGGCTCGGTGTCGTCCAACACCTCCTACATCGAGTCGGCCGCGGGTGTCGGCGAAGGGGCTCGGACGGGCTTGGCGTCGGTCGTCACCGGTGCCGCGTTCCTGGTCAGCCTCTTCCTGGCCCCGCTGGTGAACATGGTTCCCTCCGAGGCCGCGGCTCCCGCCCTCTTCTTCGTCGGCTTCCTGATGATGAGCCAGGTCAGCCACGTCGACTGGGAGGACCCCGAGGACGGCATTCCAGCGTTCATCACCATGGTGCTGATGCCGTTCGCCTACTCGATCACCGCCGGTATAGGCGCGGGGTTCATCACCTACGTGGCGATCAAGCTGTTCAAGGGCAAGGCCAAGCAGGTGCACCCGCTGATGTACCTGGTGGCTGGCCTGTTCGTCATCTACTTCATCCAGGGAATCCTGGTCGGACTGCTGCCGCGCTAACCGTCAGTTCGGACGAGAGCGGAACAGCCCGACCAGATCGGGCACCGGGCGGCCCCCACGAGGGGCCGCTTCGGCGTTCTCGGCGAAGGTGTCCAGGAAGGCCAGGTAGCGGTCGGCAACCTCGGCGTGCTCGGGCTCCAAGGTAGCGCTGGCCGCGCGCCAGGCCTCCCGGGAAGCGAGCGCGTGCGCGTACTTCGCGTGCCCCGCGACCAGCCCAGGTGGCAGCCGGAGCGGGATCCCCAGGGGCTTGGTGATCAACTTCGCCAAGGCGAACTGTGGCGCCAGCCCGGCCCGCGCCAGGGCGAACTCCAACTCGGAGAACCCCGCGTCATCGAGGTCGATCTCCACCCGATCCCAGCTCTTGGCGGCCAACCACGCGTCGATTAGCCGCCAGGTGGCCAGCAGCCGTGGGGGTGGGACGTACTGGCCGGCCAGGAGGGTGGCCACGTCGGTCTCGGTCGGATCCTCTGGCCGGATCACCGGGGCGTCCGGCGGGTGTCGGAACAGCGGTCCCAGCTTGCTCAAAAGCCCTGGCGAGCGGACCGGCGCCGGTGGGAACGCCTCGGCGGCGACGGCCCGGAAGTCTGCGGCGACCGCCTCGGTTGCGCCGAACAGGTCGCGGACCTCGTCCACCCCGATGGCGAACAGTCGCAGGCTGCCCATGGGCCAACGGTAGACCACCCTCCGGGTGGCCGCAGCGGGCACGCCTTTCGCGACGTTCCCGCCTAGATTGGCGGGGTGACTCCTCGGACCCGCCGGCTGATCGTGACCGGCGTCCTGGTCACCATGCTGTTGCTGGTGGTGATCGGGGCGCTGCTGAACCCCGGGGCGTCCTGAGCGGGCGCTGCTCGGAGCGCTAGGCTGCGGCTGGATGGGAGCAGGATGAGAGTGCGAGATCGCCTGGCCGGGGCGTTGGTCGCGGCCGTGGTGGCGGCCCTGGCCATCCTGGGCCTGCAGCCAACCCCAGTCAACGCCGCCCCCGCCCCGGTTCCCGCGGCGACCACGACCGCCGCCAGCCCCAGCGGATCGCCGTCGGCAACACCGAGTGGGACGCCCAGCACCACCACATCGGCCGATCCTGACGACGACCCGCCCGACGACGGCACCAACCCCAACCCGGACAACAGCGGGGTGCTGTTCGCCGTCGCGGGGGCGCTGTTAGTCAGCCTGATCGCCGGAGCGGTCGTCGCGCTGCGGCGTTGACGGGCGGACTCTGGCCGCCTCGTTGAGGATGATCGGAACCGAGCGCACCCGCTCGCCGAACTCGCGCAACACCGCCACCGTCGGGTCGGCGACCGGCAGCACCCGGGGTTCGGGCCGCGGCAGTTGGCCCAGCGGGGCCAGGCTCGGGCTGGCCAGAACGGCCGCGATCCCGGCGCCGTCGCCACCGGTGAACAGCGCCTCGATCCCGGCCCTGCCGAGCAGCACCGCGGCGGCGTCCTCGGCCGCCTTGGCGTACGACCGTTCGGCCTGGTTCTGGCGTCGCCGGGCATATCGCTGCTGCGACCAGCCGCCGGCTTTCGTCCGGCCCTGGACGTAATGCGTACCGCGGCGGTGGCAGACCATCGTCGTCGAGTCGAACAGACCCACCGCATGCGCTCCCTTGCGCACCAGCAGCACGCCGAAGCGATGGGCAGCGGTGGCCTGGACGATCAGGGCGTCCAGCGGGTCGCCGTCGGCGGCGAGCGGCCCCCAGGTCAGACCCAACCGCGCCACCGCACCGTCGGTCGCCGACACGACGACCTGCGCGGCGGTGACGGTCGAGGTCACCGCGCCGTGGCTGGCGCTGAACCGGGTGAGCCAGCCCCGCAGTCGCTCAGGGGCCACGCGCACCGGCTGACCGGACTCCTGACTGACGACCACCCCTGGAGGCTAGCGCTCGGCTTGGGCTGCCCGCCGCCGACGTGATCGGTGTCCTAGTCTTGGGCGAACCCCGAGGACCGGAGCGGCGATGAGTGAGCTGATCGACACCACCGAGATGTATCTGCGCACCGTCTTCGAGCTGGTCGAAGAGGGGGTCCCGCCATTGCGCGCCCGGATCGCCGAGCGCCTGAAGCAAAGTGGCCCCACCGTCTCGCAGACAGTCAGCCGGATGGAGCGCGACGGCCTGCTGGTGGTGGACGCGGATCGGCAACTGCGGCTCACCCCGCACGGGCTGGCTCTGGCCACCCGGGTGATGCGGCGGCATCGCCTCGCCGAGCGGCTGCTCACCGACGTGATCGGCTTGGAGACCGCCCTGGCGCACGCCGAGGCGTGCCGGTGGGAACACGTGATCTCGACCGAGGTGGAGCGCCGATTGGTGGCGCTGCTGCAGTCGCCGGTCGAGTCCCCCTACGGCAATCCGATTCCGGCCCTGGACGAACTTGGCGCGGGTCCGGCCCCGGCCTTCCTGGACGGTGTGGTGCCGTTGAGCGACCTGCTCGCGGCCGGGCCGGTGGTCGGCGCGGTGGTTCGGCGGATGAGCGAATACTTGCAAGGCGATGACGAGCTGCTGACCCTGCTCACCGAGGCCGGCGTCCGTCCCGGCGCGATCGTGGACGCCGACCAGCAGGGGGTGTCGCTGCGGCTGCGGGCCGAGAGCGAGGTGCTGGTCGAGAGCGCGGTGGCTGAGCAGCTGTTCGTCGATGCAGCCCGCTGACTACCGACCGCTACTCCGGGGGCACTGGTACGACGCCCTGGCTGCGGTGCTCACCGCCGGCGGGGTCCAGGGGCCGGCGAGGAGCCTGGCAACGGCGGCGAAGCGGGTGCTGGACCTCGACGCCGAAGACTTTGCCGCCCTTGGCACCGAGTTCGCCGATCAGCCCTGGGCCGCCCGCCTGACCAAGTGCTGTTTCCCGCAGCAGCCGCGCTCGGGCGAGCGCGGAGCCCTGGAGTCGCTGATCCCGCTGTATCAGCTGATGCTGGAGGTGCTCGATCTGCGGGCGGCCCGACATGAGCCGTTGCAGGTGGTCGTCACCGCCCACCTGATCGGTGAGTACCTACCGCAGTTGGCATGGGAGTCGACCCTTGGCCATGCCGGGGACCCGCTTCGGGTGGCCACCGACCTCGGCGAGCGCTGGGGCAGTGCCGACCGCGCCTGTCCGCACACGTCCGCTCAACGGGCGACGGCACGCCGCTCGGTCAACGCCGCCAAGGGGGATGCCGCCGGCTTCACCGCCTACTTGGACCGATTCCACTCCCGGCAGGGGTCGGCGTTGGCCGTCTGCGCGATGAACCACACCACGGTAGCGGCGGGCCAGCGTCCCGACGTGGGCGAGACCTGCCCGAACCCCTGCGGTTGGGCCATCCGAGGCACGCTGGACGAACGCCGCGACCTCGATGCCAGGGTGCGGCTGGCGTTGATCTACCAGGGCAGCGCGCTGGTGGCGCTGCGCCATCACGCCCCCGTGGGGCACTTCTTCGGTGTCCCCTCGTCCCATGAGATCGAGGAGGCCTGGGCAGCCACCTGGGCTCGACTGACCAGCCCGTGGCCCGATGGCAGCAACCCGCTCACCGAGGCGCGCGGATCCAGCAGCACCGAAGCGCTGCCCGGGATGGGCGCCCTCGTGTCTGCCGTCGCCGGATCAACCGTTGCTGCGGGTCGGCTGATCCGAGACATCGGGGTCGGCATCGAGGCCGCCCTGGGCGTGGCGCAGGCTGTGGAATAGCCCTCGTCGTCGACGCGTTTGCACCAGGGAGAGTCAAGAGAGGAAGTGATGAGCGCGATAGACCTGACCAAGGACACCTTCGTCGAGACGGTTCAAGGGGACGGCATCGTCCTGGTGGACTTCTGGGCGGAGTGGTGCCAGCCCTGCCGTCGGTTCGCCCCGGTGTTCGAGGCCGCGTCCGACGAGCACGACGATGTGACCTTCGGCAAAGTGGATACCGAAGACCAGCGTGAACTGGCCCAAGCGCTGTCGATCCAGTCCATCCCCACGCTGATGGCGTTCCGTGAGGGGTATCTGGTCTTCCGTGAGGCGGGAGCCCTGAACGCTCCGCAGTTGGAGAAAGTCATAACAGCGGTGAAGTCACTTGATATGGAGAAGTTGAAAGAGCAAGCTAACTCTCCGGAGTAGCTCCCTCGGACCCGAAGGGTTGGCGCGACACGGTTCGAGTGTCACCCGCGAGGGTGACAAGCGGCTTTGTTGTGCGCATAATAGACCTCGGCCCCTGCCCCATCCCCCCGGGCAGGGGCCGCTTCAATTTCTGAACGCAGAAGACGCGGTGGATCGGCGGCCCCAGCAAGATTCGAACTTGCGACACAAGGTTTAGGAAACCTCTGCTCTATCCCCTGAGCTATGGGGCCTGGTGGCGAAGTACCGGCCGGAGGTCAGTGTACTGCTCGTGGATCCCCGCGCTCCTGGAGGGGCCGCGGTAACGCGACTCCTGACCGATTGGTTGTTGAAACCTTGGACACTCCTCAAAGAGAGCACCAATTGGGCGTGCAAACGCTGATGCGATGACGTATGCTTGCGGGCAGAGAGTGACGCCTGGTCGATGATGTCTCCTGGGGGTGGGTAGACGGCTTCAAGCCCTTCGATCGGCGTCACCCTCGTTTTCTTGGTCACGAGCCCTCGGTCAACCCGGGGGCTCGTGGCATGTCGTCAGCAGCAGACCGGTGCCGGTCGCCCACTACCATGACGCCATGAGCGACGCCGGATTGACCGCCGCCATTTCCAAGATGCAGGCCTTCGGGGTGAACCAGGCCGCGATCGAGGTCTTCATTCACAACTACCGGGAGTGCGAGGCGGGGACCGGCGGGATCATCCGCGAAGCGACCCTGACCCCGTTGACCGACCCTCCCCAGTTGAGCACCGTCGACGTCGACCCCGACGAGGCGCGAGCGGCGCTCGGCAAGACGGCGATCATCAAGCTGAACGGCGGACTCGGGACGTCCATGGGCCTGGATCGCGCCAAGACCCTGCTGCCGGTGAGGGCGGGGCTGACCTTTCTCGATTTGATCGTCCGGCAGGTGCTGGCCGCTCGTGAGTCCTACGGCGCGGCGCTGCCGTTGGTGTTCATGAACTCCTTCCGCACCCGCGACGACACCCTGGCGCACCTGGCGCGCTACCCGCAACTCGCCACCGAGGGGGTGCCGCTCGACTTCCTCCAGAACGCCGAGCCCAAGTTGCGGGCCGACGACCTAACGCCGATCGAATGGCCGGCCGACCCGAGCCTCGAGTGGTGTCCGCCCGGACACGGGGATGTGTACACCGCGCTGCTCGGGTCAGGGATGCTGCACGACCTGCTGCGGGCGGGCATGAAGTACGCGTCCCTGGCCAACGGGGACAACCTGGGCGCCGCCCCCGATGCCAGGCTGGCGGGTTGGTTTGCCGCCAGTGGTGCGCCCTACGCGGCCGAGGTGTGTCCCCGAACGGTCAACGACCGCAAGGGCGGCCACCTGGCTATCCGGACGGCCGACGGCCAGTTGATCCTGCGCGACACCGCGCAGACGGCGCCGGAGGAGATGCACTACTTCACCGACGAGTTCCGGCATCCGTACTTCCACTGCAACAACCTTTGGGTCGATCTGGAACGCCTGGAGGCGACCTTGACCGAGCGGGGTGCCGTGCTGGGCCTGCCGCTGATCCGCAACGAGAAGACCGTCGATCCCGCCGATAAGTCCACCCCCAGGGTGGTTCAACTCGAAACGGCGATGGGTGCGGCGATCGAGGTGTTCGCCGGCGCCCAGGCGATCGCGGTCGAACGCGACCGATTCCTGCCGGTGAAGACCACCAACGAGTTGCTGTTACTGCGCTCCGACGTCTTCTACCTCGGCCCGGACGGGCGACTCACCCAGGCCGTCGACAGGGTGCCCCGGGTCGACCTGGACGAGCGGTACTACCGCCTTGTCGATGACTTCGAGGCCCGGGTCGAGGTGCCCCCGTCCCTGACGGCGGCGACCTCGCTGACCGTCCGCGGCGACTGGACCTTCGATCGGCCCTACCAGGTCGAGGGCGACCTCGAACTGCCCGACCGGGGACGGCCGTCGACCGTGGGCGAATGACCGCCGACCCGCAGTCGGTCCTCGCCGAAGCGGTGGCCTACGCGCTCACCGGGACGTGGCACACCCTTGCCGCAGGCCCGCTGGCTGAGGTGCTGGCCACCGCTGGGGTCACTGCCGAGGTGTCGCGGGCCGAGGCGGCCCGGCGGATGGCGATCGGCCAGTCCTGGCCGCTGCTCGTCCCGGCTGACCGACGACCTGGGGTGAGCGCTGCGCAGCTGCAGGCCTGCCTGTACGAGGTGCGACGGGAGTGGGGATTGCTCGGCGATCACCAGCCGAGGCCGCAGCCGCGCCCGCTGACCGACGCGGAGCGACGACTGCTGCGCGACGTGCCGCCGCATCACGGCACCTGAGCCCGAGCAGGCAAAGAGCCCGCCACCGCGAGGGGACGGGCTCTTTGCTTCAGGCGTGTTGATCAGGCCTTGTTCTTCAGCAGGTCGCGGATCTCGGCGAGCAGCTCCTCGGACGAGGGAGCGGCCACCTCCTCCTCGGCCGGCTTGGTGACGCGGGCCTGGATCGCCTCGTACGGCTTGACGACGCCGAAGTAGATCACGGCGGCGAGCACCACGAAGGCGACCAGCGCGGTCAGGAACGGACCGACCGAGGTCAGGCCACCGGGGGCCCACTGGTCGAAGTTGGGAGCGCCACCCATCTTGGCGAGCAGCTCGATCACGATCTTGGTGAAAGCGGTCACGACCGTCGCGAACGCACCACCGATAACAAACGCGACAGCCAGGTCAACCAGGTTGCCGCGCATCAAGAATTCCTTGAAGCCCTTCATGACTCTTCCTTTCTAGGGGAGCAGCGCCCCGGAGAACGTGGGGTTGGGGCGGACATTGCTCAGTTACGACGGTAAGCAAATCTGCTGCGATTGTCACTTTTGACATCCCCAGAGGGGTGTGACTAGCGGAATGCGAAGCTCACGGGGCGTCCTGGCGACGATTCCGCCAGTTTGGCGGCCTCAGCGGGTTTCACCTCGACCAGGGCCAGGACCCCGTTGGCGGTGCCGGTGGTTGCGATCAGGCCGCCCTCGTCCGCGCGGCGAGGCAGTGCCACCACCCGGGCCTTGGCCGCCAACACCGTGGCTGCCTCGCCATCCCCGGTCATGCCGATCAGGTCGATTCGATCGCCCGGCCGGATCAAGCCATCGGCAGCGCTGATCAACTGAACCGGCACCACCATCAGGCCAACCCCGACGGCCGCGGTCGGGCCGACCACCGCTCCCTCGACCACAGCGGCATTGGCGGGCAGGGCGATCACCAGGGCTCGCCCGAGCAGCGGCGCCGGGTCGTCCAGTCGCTGCTGCGGGCAGGCCCAACTTGGCCAGCGGACTCTGGTCAGATCATCTGCCTGCAGCACCTCACCAGCCGGCAGCGCGCGGGAGGTGACCACGATCCAACTGAGGTCACCGGTTGGCTGGGACAGTGCGGAAAGGCCGGCCAGCACCGCCAGCCCGGCACACAGCGCGGCCAGACTGCGGCGAAGCCGACGGACCGACCGCATCAGGGGGGAAAAGAGCGAGAGCAGCCTCATGCTCCTACCCTCGGACCGGAGGGCGGCCAACCGGTCACTCTCCACAGGTCAGGCCGCGGAGGTGCTCCCCGACGATGGGGCTGTGGACGACGGAGCCGAGGACGAACTCGTCGCGCTCGTGGTCCCCGAGCCGGCCGGAGCCGAGCCAGAGTCTGACGAGGCGCCACTCTTGGTCGACGGCGGCGTGGCCGCGGTCGAACTGGTGTTCTTGCTGCGGTTGTCGGTGGCGTAGAAGCCCGAACCCTTGAACACCACGCCGACCGCGCTGTAGACCTTGCGCAGGTTCCCGTCGCAGCTCGGGCAGTCGGTCAGCGGGTCGTCGGTGAAGCGCTGAACGACCTCATGTTCGGCCGAGCAGTCGGTGCATCGGTACTGATAGGTAGGCATGGTCTCTTTCCAGCGGACGCCTGAACGCAGGGAGTTTAGTATCACCGGCCTCAACGGCCGCCGGGCGACCGGTATTCCGCGCACGCGATCCTCCGCCGCTCGGTGACGATGAAGTCCACCCGCCGGTCGTGAGGCCCCGCAGGCAGTTCCGGCAGCACCTCCTCCTCGCGTCCCAACGCCGCCACGATGGACCCGGGTCGAGCGAAGCCCAGGGCTCGGTCGTACCAGCCGCCGCCGGTGCCCAGCCGTCGCCCGTCGGGGGTGGTGGCCAGGGCCGAGCACCAGATCCAACCAACCTCGGCCAGCGCCGTCTCGCCCAGCGGCGCGGTGGTGGGCTCGGGGATCTGCCGGAAGCCGGCTCGCAATCGATCGGGCCCCGCGTACCAGGCCCAATCCGGATCGCGACGCACCGAGCCGTCGGCCCGCCGTCCCAGCACGGGCAGCAATACCCGCACCCCGGAGCCGGCCAGGGCGTCGATCAGGCCGGTGGTGTCGGGCTCCGAACCAAGGGAGACGTAGCAGGCGACGGCCCAGTATCCCGAGCTCAGCTCCAGAGCCCGCGCGGTCCGCTCAGCCGACACCGCAGCGGATTCGGCGCGCTCGACTCGTCGGGCGCGGATCTGTCGCCGCAGCGACTCTTTGTCCGCGGCGAGCGGATCGTCGGCGCGCTCGTCGGCTGCCCGGGAGCCGGAAACCATTCACTTATCGTAAGGACATGGCTTTGTTTGGACGAAAGACCGCTGCACCCACGACGGAACCCGCCGGCCCTCAGCCGAAGCTGCTACCCGGGCGTCCCACCGGCGATGACACCGGGCGCCGGGCGATCGAGGAGCACCGGGATTTCCTGGTGTCCCGGGTGAAGCCGCTGCGACCCTTCGGGATGGGCGTCCTGGAGGCCTTCGGGCAGACTCTCTGCGAAACCATTCGCGCCGACCTCGACCTGCCGGTCTACACCAGCGCACGGATCGATGGCTTCGCCGTCCGCGGCTCCGATCTGGTCGGGGCGTCACCCACCAACCCCGCGCGGCTGCCAATCGTTGACACGCTCGAGTCGCCGGCCTATCGCGGCGCCCCGCTCACCTCCGGGACCGCCGTCCGGGTGGCCGCCGGCGCGCCGATTCCCGAGGGTGCTGACCTGGTGGTGCCGGCCGCGGACGCGGTGGCCGGCGACGACGTCGCCGTGATCGAGCGGGAGTATTCGCACCAGGCCAACCTGCGCCTCGCCGGATCGGACATCGCCGAGGGGACCCAACTGCTCACCGACGGCGAGGTGCTCAGCGCCGGCGCGATCGGGGTGCTGGCCGAGGTCGGGATCGACAAGGTGCTGGTCCGGCCGCGGCCCCGGGTGGTGGTGGTTACCGTGGGCGACCACTTGATTGCGCCCGGCTTCCCGATCACCGCTCGCGGGCAACGGTATGACTCGACCACGCTGCTGCTGGCTGCCTGCGCTCGCACCGACGGGGCTCAGACCTTCACTGTGCCCTGCTTGCCTCCTGATCGGGCTCGGGTCAAGCAGGTGGTGTCCGACCAGTTGATCCGGGCCGACCTGATCGTGATCGTGGACGACCATGCGGGCAGCGTGGTGCCCGACGTCCTGACCGAACTGGGTGAGATCGATTTCGCCGACGTGGCGATGAACCCGGGCGCGCGGCAGGGTTTCGCGATCGTCGAGGGCACCCCGGTGGTCGTCCTGCCCGGCGGGACCGTGGCGGCGTACGCCAGCTACCACGCGTTCGTCCGGCCGTTGATCCAGCGGCTCGCCGGCACCGAGGACCAGCGGACGCTGCCCGTGCCGATGCCGGCCAGCGCCCACTTCCGCGGCACGATGGGCGTCACCGAGCTGGTGCCGGTCCGGTTCACTCCGCGCGGCGCCGAGCCGCTGGGTGAGCCGGGACGCGAACTCGCCTACGACCTTTCCCGCGCCGACGGCTTGGCCGTGATTCCGCCGGAGGTCGACGGCATTGCCGCGCACAGCGATGTCGAGTGCCTGATTCTGGCCGGCCGCGGGTGATCGCGGGGCCGGTCCGCTGGCCGGTCACCCTGAGCCACGGCGCGGTCTCGCTGCGTCCGCTGCGGCGACGCGATGCCGTCGTCTGGGACCGGCTGCGCACGGCCAACCGCCAGTGGACCGGACCGTGGGACGCCACCCGGCCGCCCGGAGCGCCCGAGCCGACGCTGGGCTACGGGGCGATGGTCCGCCAATTCAACGCGGCCGCCCGACGCGGCGCGATGCTCCCCTGGGGCGTCTGGTACGACCCGGGTGACCGTCCGGTGCTGGCCGGCCAGCTGACCATCAGCGGCATCCTTTACGGCTCGGCGCGCTGGGGGCAGGCGGGTTACTGGGTCGACCAGCGGTGGGCCGGACGACAGGTCATCCCGACCGCGCTCGCGCTGGCCACCGACCATTGCTTCCTCACCCTGGGCCTGCACCGGATGGAGGTCGCGATCCGACCCGAGAACGCGGCGAGCCTGCGGGTGGTGGAGAAGCTCGGGTTCCGCCTCGAAGGCCGTCGTCGTCGCTATCTGCACGTCGACGGCGACTGGCGCGACCACGACGTCTTCGTGGTCACCGCCGAGGAGGCGCCGCACGGAATCGTCTCGCGGTTGCGCTGATCGGGAACCGAAACCTGGCCCATCCCCCGACACTCCGCCGCCGCTCGGCCGGTCCGCCGCAGCCGCCCCGTACGGTCGGGGGTGTGGGGTTGACGGGTGTGATCTTCGGCGTAATCGCCGCTGCGTGGTTGGTGTATCTCGTCCCCTACTTCCTGACCCGCGCGGACGCCGACGAGGAGGCCGAGGTCGATCCGGTGGCGCCGTTCAGCGCCTCGGTGACCATCGTCCGCCGGGGCGCCGACCTGGCAGCCGCGCCGGACGGGACGGCGGTGGTGTCGACGCCGCTGACCAGGCGGGCAGCGCTGCGCGAGCTGCGCCAGATCGAGGAGCAGGCGGCTACCCGCCGTCGGCGCACCCTGATTTTCCTGCTGCTGGTCCAGGTGTTGGTCAGTGGACTGGCCATCGCCGGGCTGCTGTTGTGGTGGGCGCCGGCTGTTCCGGCCGCCCTGGTGCTCGGCTTCGTGGTGGTCGCCCGGCTCAGCGTCCGGGCGATGCATCGGCACCTGGACGCCCGCCGCGAGCGGATCAACCGTGCCGGCGACGAGCAGACGGTCTCCATCGATGTGGTCGAGCCGTCCGCCGAAGCGGCCGCGTCGGTGGAGTTGAGCGGACCAATCCCGTCCGGCGGGTCGCTGTGGGACCCCATCCCGATCACCGCGCCGACCTATGTCTCCAAGCCGCTGGCGCCGAGGACGGTCCGCACCATCGACCTGTCCGCACCGGTGGCTCCGTCGCGGGATCGGGTTCCGGTGGTCGTCGACGAGCCGCTGGAACGACCCGGTGAACCGGACGAGCGCCCGGGGCGCGCGGTCGGCTGACCCGGTCCGGGGCTGGCATCATGGAGCGTTCCGTCGAAAGGGGCCAACCATGAGCGCCGCCACCCGTCGCGGCCTCTGGGTCTGGCTGTCAGTCCTGGTGCCAGCGGCCATCGTCGGCGTCCAGGTCTGGCGACGCCGCTGGGTCTCCGACGACGGCTTCATCAACGTCCGGGTGATCCACCAGATCGTGGCCGGCAACGGACCCCTGTACAACCTCAGCGAACGAGTGGAGGTGGGCACCTCCACGCTGTGGCTGTGGCTGGTGGCCGCCGGAAAGGCGATCTTCCCACAGGCCGAGACCGGTCAGGTGATGGTGGTCGAGGGCACCGCCTTATCGGTGCTGGCGATGCTGCTGCTCGGGCTCGGGGCGATCAAGGTGGTGGACGAGCGGGCCACCGCGGTGCTGCCGCTGGGACTGGCCGTGATCGCGTCGCTGACGCCGTTCTGGGATTTCGGCACCTCCGGCCTGGAGACGTCCCTCAGTTACTGCTGGCTCGCGGCCTGCTGGTGGGCGCTGGCCAGGCGCTGGCAGCGACGGGCCCGCACCCCGCTGCCCGCCTGGCGTCCGTGGCCGGTCGCCGCGCTGATCGGTTTGGGACCGCTGGTTCGTCCCGACCTGGCGCTGGTCAGCCTGATCTTCGGGATCGTCCTGCTCTGCCAGAGCCAACGGCGGATCAAGGGATGGCTGGCGGCGGCGGGCGTGGCGCTGGCCATCCCGGTCGGCTACGAGATCTTCCGGATGGGCTACTACGCCGCCCTGGTGCCGAACACGGCCCTCGCCAAGGCCAACGCCTCGCCGGCTCAGGGGGTCACCTATCTGCTGGACTACGTGATGACGTACCACCTTTACCTCCCGGCGGCCTTTGCGCTGATCGTCGTCGTGGCCGGGCTGGTCACCGCCGGACGACTCCGCGACGGCGGGTTGGCGGCCTTGTGGGTGGGGCCGCTGCTGGCCGCGGTGATCCACAGCGGGTTCGTGGTCTCGGTGGGCGGGGACTTCATGCACGCCCGGTTCCTGCTTCCGGCCACGGTGCTGCTGTTCGCGCCGGTGGCGGTGGTCGACGGCTCCCGGTGGCGAGCGTTGCTGGCGATCCCGGTGCTGATCTGGGCGGTGGTCGCCGGGGTCTGGCTCCGTCCCGCGCTGTGGAATGGGATGATCGCCGACGAGCGCACTTACTACTCAACCTTCGTCCCGGACGTTCCGGGCGCCATGGTGGTCGCCGACAACTGGTCGGCCGACATTGGCTACGGGATCACCGAGCGCGCCGCGGCCGACCTCGCGGCCGGGCGGTCCTACTTCCTCGACATCATGAACCCGGACGAGAGGGTGCCGACCAACGATGGCCGGGGAGTGATCGTGGTGATCAACTCGCTCGGCATCGCCGGCGTTGCTGCCGGGTTGGACGTGACCATGGTCGATCCGCCGTCACTGGGTGATCCCATCGGGTCGCGGCTGGTCCTGCCCCCGGACGCCACGTACCGTGTCGGGCACGCCTACAAGCCGGTGGTGTGGGCGATCGCCCGGTATACCGAGCCCGGCTACCGAATCAACGATCCGGCCCTGCGCGATGCCCGAGCAACCCTGAGCTGCGGTGACCTACCCACCCTGATCGCCGCGGTCTCGGAACCGCTGACGCCACAGCGGTTTTTCCAGAACGTGTTGCTGGCACCTCGGCTGACCATGCTGAGGATCCCGGTCGACCCGGCCGCCGCCAGGCTGGCGCTGTGCCGTTGATCCGACACCCGGGCCAAGGGGTGGCGGCCCTAGACTGAGTGCCGCCATGACCACCACTGCGCCCGACCTGCCCACCACCACCCAGCAACTCGTCGGCTGGGGACGCACCGCCCCGACCATCGCCCAGGTGCTGTCCACCCCCGACACCGACGTGATCGCGGCCGCCGTCCGCGCGGTCGCCGACGCCAACGCCGACGCCCCTGCCCATCTGCGCCGAGGAATCGTCGCCCGCGGGCTTGGCCGCTCCTACGGCGACGTCGCCCAGAACAGCGGCGGCCTGGTGGTCGACATGACCCCCCTGAACCAGATCCATGCGATCGACCCGGACGCGGCCACCGTTGACGTCGATGCCGGGGTCAGCCTGGACGACCTGATGCGCGCGGCGCTGCCTCACGGCCTCTGGATTCCGGTCCTGCCCGGCACCCGTCAGGTGACCGTGGGCGGGGCGATCGGCTGCGACGTCCACGGCAAGAATCACCACAGCGCCGGCTCCTTCGGCAACCACGTGGCGTCGATGGAGTTGCTGGTCGCTGACGGGCGGGTGCTCTCCCTTCGCCCCGAAGGTTCGACGGATGACCCGGACGGCTCGCTGTTCTGGGCGACCGTCGGGGGGGTCGGTCTGACCGGGATCATCCTGCGGGTCGTGCTGAACATGACCCGGACCGAGACGGCCTACTTCCTCGCCGACGGCATCGTCACCAGGACGCTGGACGAGACCATCGCCGTCCACTCTGACGGGTCGGAGTCGCGCTACGACTACTCGTCGGCCTGGTTCGACGCCATCTCGCCGGCCCCGAAGCTCGGCCGGGCCGCGCTGTCGCGGGGGTCTCTGGCCACCCTGGCCGAGTTGCAGGAGCACGCCCCGAAGTTGGCCGCCGACCCGTTGGCCTTCAACGCCAAGCCGCTGTTCGACCTGCCCGACGTCTTCCCCAACGGCCTGGCCAACAAGCTCTCCTTCAGCGCCCTGGGCACCCTCTGGTACGCCAAGAGCGGCAATTACACGGGCAAGATCCAGTCGCTGACCGGCTTCTACCACCCGCTGGACATGTTCGGCGAGT
>CAYVOW010000017.1:10134-37258 GCA_964453585.1 uncultured Micropruina sp. | reverse complement strand
CCGGGGAGGTCTCACCCCCGCTGGAACTCCCCGGCCGGGGGACTGGGTGGTCATGTGGCTCGAGCCAGCGTGGCCAGACTGTCGGACAGTTCCTTGTCGACCACTGCTGAACCGACCACTGCTGAACCGACCGGGTCGGCCCGGAGGGTGAGCGCCAAGGCGACCTCTCCGGTCGCGCCTGAGCCGAGCCGGGCGAAGCCGCGCTCGGGCACGGCCACCGCGAGGACGCGGTCGCGGACCAGCAACAGCTTCTTCATCAGGTCGAACCAGTACTGCGCGCCCAACCCGACCAGCGCGCCGGTGACCAGGAACCAGGCCGAGTACCAGAGGAAGCCGTCCAGCGAGAACGGGACCGTCCACGGCAGTTGGTCCCAGCCGATCGGGAAGTCGAGCTGCTTGACCTGGTCGACCTGGTCGACCACGGTCTGCACGAACGAGGCACCGGCGCTTGAGCTCGCCGTTGGGGTCGGCTGAGCCCTGGCGGCAGTCAGCGCAGCCTCACGAAGGGGCTGCTGCTTCCACAGGCTCAACACCACGTCGGCGACCGACGCCTTGCACACCACCGCAGCCAGGTAGCCGGTCAACGCCAGTTTGCGGAAGCTGGCCGATCGGTACTGCGCGGAGAGTTCCGCCATGGCGCGCCGAAACCACTCCTGCAACGCCAGACGGGCCTGGTCAATGTCTACTGCGGCGCCGTCCGGCGGTTTTCCGATGGCCATCCGGACAGCCCTGCGCAGTTGTGGCGAGCCCGGGGCTTCTGTAGCGCGGATCGCGGAGAAGACGCCGTCGGCGAAGGTCTCGGGCGACATCGCGGGCAGGCGTCGCGATTGCCCGGCCGTGGCCCGGCGCTTCACGAAATCGGGCAGCCACCCCGCCACCGGCTCCGCCGCGATGGCGGACGAGACCGGTTCGGACTCGCGGAACTTCTGATACGCCGCCTCGCCGAGCATCGCCGTGACCGCTGCCGCGAGGTCCTTCTCCCGGCTACGGGCGAATCCTTGCCCGAACTCGAGCAGGGCCGAGGCGGTGGCCGAGAACAGGACCAGGAAGAGCAGGGTCCCGATTCCGGTGTCGAGGACTTGAGAGAGGTTCATCGCGGCTCCAATCGGTGGGGTTTGACCACACCCTCCCGGCGGCGCGTAAAAGCTCTGTAAACGCCTACCGCGCTTGTTCGACGGGCCCGGTCTCCACCACCGCCGGCTCCCAGACCCCGATCCGGTCGGAGCGCCAGCGCTGCGCCACCAGATAGCCACCGACCACCAGGAACGTCAGCCCGGTCGCGAACGCGCCGACCAGCAGCGTCCAGCGTGGCCCCCAGACGTCGCCGACCCAGCCGATCAGCGGCGCGCCGACCGGCGTCCCGCCCATGAAGATCGCCATGTAGAGCGCCATCACCCGCCCCCGCATGCTGGGCTCGGTGGAGAGCTGCACGAGGGCGTTGGCGGCGGTCATCACGGTCAGCGCCGCCAGCCCGACCGGAACCAGCAGGACGGCGTACAGCAGATAGCTCGTCGTCATCGCCAACCCCATGGTGACCAGGGCGAACACTCCGAGCGAGGCAACGATCAGGCGCAGTCGGGGACGTCGGCGACGGGCCGCGATCAGCGCGGCGCCCAGCGTCCCGACCGCTTGGATGGTGCCCAGCAGGCCGTAGGCGTCCGGGCCCACCCCGAACACCCTCGTCGCCATCAACGCGTTGGTCAGCTGGAAGTTCAGGCCGAACGTGCCCAGCATGAACACGATCACCATGATGGTGATCAGGTCAGGCCGGTTCCGGACGTAGCGCAGCCCTTCGACGATGGCGCCGCGGCCGCGGCGCAGCGGGGCCGGGTGCAGTTCGTCGGGGCGCATCAGCGACAGGCTGACGATCGGGCCGGCGAAACTCAGCGCGTTGATCAGCAGCGCCGGGCCAACCCCCCAGGCGGCGATGGTCAATCCGGCGACGCCCGGACCGAGCAGCCGAGCGGCGTTGAACGACGTGCTGTTCAGGCCGACCGCATTGGTCAGCAGATCGCCGGGGACCATCTCGGAGGCGAACGCCTGCCGGGCCGGACCGTCGAACGCCGCGCTCACTCCGGTCAGGCTGGCCAGCACGAAGACGTGCCACAGCTCCACCCTGCCGGTCAGCACCAGGGCCGCCAGTACGAGCCCGAACACGGCCGAGGCCAGGTTGGTCACCATCAGGATCCGCCGCTTGGGCACCCGATCGGCCAGCGCGCCGGCCACCGGGGACAGCAGCGCGATCGGGGCGAACTGCAATCCGGTGACCAGGCCGAGCGCGGCCGAGGAGTGGTCGGTGAGCTGGGTCAGCACCAGCCAGTCCTGGGCCACCCGGGCCATCCAGGTGCCGACGTTGGACACCATGCCGCCGAAGAAGAACAGCCGATAGTTGAGCAGCGCCAGCGAGGCGAACAGCGGTACCCGGTTGCGATCCGACGGGGCGATCGCCGCCGTCATCGGGCCATCATCTGCGAGAGCAGTTCGGCCGCCTCCCGCAGCAGGGAGCGTTGTTGCGGGGTCAGCCCCTCCAGGGAGCGCAGCATCCAGTGGTCCCGCTCCGCGCGGGTCGTGGCGAGCGCTGCGCGCCCCTGCTCGGTCAACGAGACCAGCCGTTGACGACCGTCGTCCGGGTCGTCGCTGATCACCGCCCAGCCGCACTTCTCCAAGCCGCCGATGGTTCGCGACATGCTCGGCTTGCTGACCCGCTCGGCCACGGCCAGCTCGGAGGGCCGGCGCGGCCCGTCCAGCAACTTCACCAGCACCGAAACCTGGTGCGGCGCCACCTCCTGGCTGCCCTCGAACCGGACCCGGCGGGACACCTGCTGGCAGGCCAGGCGCAGGTCCGCGGCCAGGCGGAGGTTGGCTTCGGCGTTCGACACGATGGTTAGCCTAGCTCATTAGCTGATCTAACCACTTGGTGTGAACCCGAGCCCACTTGGCCACCGGCGGAACTTTGCCAGCGCTGAACTGCGCACATCGCCCGTTTTCGGGCCTTTTGGGCGGTTCAGTGCTGCGAAAGTTCCACGCGCCGCCCCCTAGGGTGGCGGCATGTCCACCGAGGCGCCCCATTACTCCGCAGCGTTCGGCCTGGCCCCGCTCGCGTTCGGGGTCGCGGACGCCAGCGCCCTTCCGGGGCCAATCCTGATCACCCTGATTCGGGCGATGGACGACCTGAGCGAGGCGGCGGTCAAGTCGCTGCTGCACAGGATGGTCGGCCTGGGGATGCTCGAGGTCACCCGCCAGGGGCGGGTGGGCGTGTACCGACTCGCCGGCACCATGCTGGCCGGGTTCGCCGCCGTCCGCGATCACGGCAGGATCCGGACTCCCCTGGCCTGGACCGGCGCCTTTCACAGCGTCATCTACGACATCCCGGAGAGCCACCGGCCGCTCCGCGACCAGCTGCGCAATCAGGCGTTCCGAGCCGGCTATCGCGCGCTGCGGCCGGGCGTGCTGATCTCACCGACGGACGAATCGGCCGCGCTGAAGCAGCCGACCGAGCCGGGGCTCCGCTGCGTCATGGGTTGGCTGTCGGTCGAGTTGGACGAGGCCAGAGCTATCGCTCGGACGGCCTGGGACCTGGACCGGCACCGCGCCTCCCGCCAGCGTGCGATCGGCACGCTCCGCGCAGCCCTGGCCAACCCGGCGCCCGAGGATCCTGAGGCGCTGCGCCGCTACCACCAGGTGATCCAACCCGTGGTCGACGTTCGGTTCAACGACGGGGACCTGCCCCCGGAGCTGCTCCCCGACGACTGGCCGGGCGGGGAGTTGTTCGCCCTGATGGATGAGGTGACCCGCCACCTCGGGCCCGCCGTCGACCGCTACGTGGCCGGGGTGCTGGCCGCGTCTCCGCACCACAACCTGGTGCGCCGTGATAACTGATTCGAACTTGGTCACGTTTCGTGGGCCCGTATGACACACTGAGGCTCGTCACCCACCCCCAAGGAGCAGCACCATGAAACCCGAAACCGGTGCCATCATCGTCGGCGCCCTCGGCGTCGTTTACGGCCTGGCGGTCAGCTATGGCGTCAAATCAGATCGGGCCGCCGCCTGGAGCTCGTTCAGCCGGATCGGCACCTTCGTCCTGCTCGGCGCGTTCGTCCTGCTGGTGATCCTGCCCTGGGTCCTGGGGGCAGGACGATGACGGCCGGCGAGGCCTGGCGGCAGACGGTGGCCGGCAGGATGGCCCGGATCACCGGCCTGCTCGCGGTCCTGTACGGGTTCGGGGTCGCCTTCGGCGAGCCACTGTGGGGACGGGGGTTCGCCGGCACCTGGTTGCTGGTGGGCGGGCTGATCGTTGGCCTCGCGTTCGCCGGGTTCATCCTCGGCCCTTTCGTCCGGCGCCTGATGGCGACGGACGAGCGCTGACCCCTACCGGTCCTCCAGCCCCCACGGCGAGCCGTAGCCCTCGGGCTTGGGGGCGGCCAGCAGTTCCAGGAAGGGAACCGCGTCGAACGCCTCCGGGCCCAGCACGCCGGCGCCGGACCAGGTGCCGTTGGCGAGCAGTTCCAGCGCCACGATCGGGTTGATCGCGGTCTGCCAGACCACACACTGGGCGCCGTAATCGCGCATCGAGTCGGCGTTGTCGACCACGTGGTAGAGGTAGGTCCGACGGGGCTGGCCGTCCTTGCCGGTCCCGGTCACCCACAGTCCGGCGCAGGTCTTGCCGGTCATCCGCGGCCCGATCGTCGCCGGGTCGGGCAGGCAGGCCGCCACCACGTCGCGCGGCGACACCTCGACCCCCTTCACCGACACCTTGTCGGTGCGGTCCAGCCCCAACTCGTGCAGCGTCCGCAGGATGCCGATCATCTGCTCGCCCAGGCCGTACTTGAAGGTGACCTTGTCGGCTTCGACGAAGCGCGGCATCAGCAGCACCTCCTCGTGCTCGACGTGGACGCACTCCACCGGCCCAATGCCATCGGGGAAGTCGAACAGTTCCGGCTCGCTGAACGGCGGCACCGTGTACCAGCCCCGCTCCTTCTCCCAGATCACCGGCGGGTTCAGGCACTCCTCGATCACCGTCCAGATCGAGAAACCAGGGGCGAAGATCTCGTTGCCCGCCTCGTCGAAGACGGCCAGGTTGGCGCCGTCCCGGGTGCCCAGCTCATCGATGTGGTCGAACAGGTGGTCGGCGGCGTAGCGCGCGAACACATCCGACAGGCCCGGTTCGACGCCGATCCCGACCAGCGCCAGTTGGCCGTCGGCCGCCCAGGCGTCGGCGGCGGCGAACTGCTCGTCGCCGAGTTTCACCCCGGTCTTGGCGTACGGCTCGTCGGGGTGCGGACGAGACAGGCTCATCGCCATGTCCAGGTAGCCCGCTCCAGCGGCCTTGGCGCCGTCGAAGATCGGCATCACGAACCGCGGGTCCACCGCGTTGAACACGTAGTCAGCGCGATGTTCCCGGGCCAGCGCGGTGACCGCGTCGGCGGACGAGGCGTCCACCTGGGCGGCCACGAAGCGCTCCTCGCCCGGGTGCCGCTCGACCACCGCGGCGACCGTCCGCTCGGCGCGGGAGAGGTCGTAGTCGGCGACCACGTAGTGGTCGAAGAAGCCACGCTCGGCGGCGATCCGGGCGGCAGCGTCACCGACCCCACCGGCTCCGATCATCAGAATCCGCATCGGGTCATCCCTTCTTGGATCGGAGATTGCCGACCACCTGGCCACCCACGGTGAGCAGGACGGCGACCAGGAACAGCGAGAAGCCGATCACGTTCGCCTGGGCCGGAATGCCGCGCAGGTAGGAGACGTAGACGTACTTGGGGAACGTGTTGGCGTCGCCGGAGACGAAGTTGGTGATGATGAAGTCGTCGAACGACAACGAGAACGACAGCATCGCCGCGCTGACGATGCCGGGCAGCACCAGCGGGAAGGTCACCCTGAGGAACGCCATCGTCGGGTTGGCGTAGAGATCGGCCGCCGCTTCCTCCATCCGCGGGTCGAGGCTCTGCAGCCGCGCCTTCACCGTGACCACCACGAACGAGATGCAGAACATGATGTGGGCGATCACGATCGTCCAGAAGCCGAGGGTCAGACCGACCCGGTAGTAGCCCTGCACGAAGATCGTCAGCAGGGACGCGCCCAGCACTACCTCGGGGGTCGCCATCGGGACGAAGACCAGCCAGTTGGTCGCTCCCCGGCCGAAGAACTTGTGCCTGACCAGGGCGAACGCGATCATCGTGCCCAGCACCGTTGCCACCAGGGTGGCCATGAAGCCGACCTGCAGCGAGGTCACCAGCGACTCGCAGATCCCTGGAGGGCCGCACGGGTTCATCCAGTGCTCCAGGGTCGGCGACCCCTCCGGGTTCCAGGAGATGTTCGACTTCCGGTAGTTGTTGAACGAGAACACGAACGTGTAGGCCACCGGCAGGAACAGGTACAGCAGCACCAGGATCGCGGTGGTCATCACCCACCGGTCGGCGATGAAGTAGCGCAACCGGGTGCCGGCGCTGATCGTCGAAGCGGACGCACTCACAGCAACTCCTCGGTCCCGAAGCGACGCGTGTAGAGGAAGACCAGGAACAGGATCAGCGCCATCAGGGTGAACGACAGGGCGGCCGCGTCGGGGAAGCCGCCGAGCACCTTGAAGAACTGGCTCTCGATCACGTTGCCAACCATCTTGGTGGAGATGTCGGAACCGAGAAGTTCGGCGTTGACGTAATCACCGGCCGCCGGGATGAACGTCAGCAGCGTCCCGGCCAGCACGCCCGGCATCGACATCGGCAAGGTGACCGTCCGGAAGGTGGTGAACCCGCTGGCGTAGAGATCGCCGCCGGCCTCGATCACCTTGGGATCGGCCCGCTCCAGCGAGGAGTAGATCGGCAGCACCATGAACGGCAGGAAGTTGTAGGTCAGGCCCGCCACCACGGCCACCCAGGTCTCGGTGATCCGGCCGCCGGGCAGCAGGTGCAGGAAGTTGAGGGTGGAGGCGATCCAACCCTCGTCGGCCAAGATCTGCCGCCAGGCGATCGTCCGCAGGATGAAGGAGGTGAAGAAGGGGGCGATCACCAGGATCATCATCACGTTGCGCCAGCGGCCAGCCTTGAACGCCATCGCGTAGGCCAGCGGATAGGCCAGCAGGAAGGCGAAGAAGGTGGCCAGACCGGCGAACAACAACGAGCGGCCGAAGTGCCAGCCGAACTCGGTCAGCGCCCGGGCGTAGTTACCGACGTTGACGTCGAGGTAGTAGTAGCCGGGGAAGCCGGGGTAGTCCGACTGCAGCGACACCAGCGCCAGCTGCACCATCGGGACGACGAAGAAGACCACTAGCCAGGCCAGGCCCGGGATCAGCAGCAGGTACGGGGTCAGCCTGCGTCCGCCGCGACGCTGCTCGTCGGCGGCCGGAATCGGGGCCGCTGCGCCGCCCGGGCCGGTGGCCGGGACGTGGGCCAGGGCGCTCATGCCGACGCCTGGCCCGCCGGGGCGTCGTCGGGGACGACGAACGCGTGCCCCTGATCCCACGACACCCAGACTTGGTCGCCGGCCTTGGAGCGCACGGGTTCGACGTCCAGGTTCTGCTCGAACGCCCCCCACACCCCCAGTCCGGGAATGTCGATCAGGTACTGGGTGGACACGCCGGTGAACGACACGTCGGTCAGGACGCCCGGGCCGACCATGTCGTGACCGGCCGGCACCGCGTCCGGCAAGGCTTCGTGGACCACCAGCTTCTCCGGCCGGACGCCGAAGGAGCCGGACTGGCCGGGACGGATCGCCGATCGCTTGGCCGGGGCGCGCAGGGTATGGCCGGCCGCCTGCAGCACCAGCCAGTCACCCTCCTGCGCCACCGCTTTGGCGTCGATCATGTTGGCCTGGCCGAGGAAGTTCGCCACGAACGCCGTCGCGGGGAGGTCGTACAGCTCGGCGGGCGTGCCCATCTGCTCGATCCGTCCCTTGTTCATCACCGCGACGGTGTCGGCCATGGTCATGGCCTCCTCCTGGTCGTGGGTGACGTGGATGAAGGTCAGCCCGACCTCGGTCTGGATCCGCTTCAACTCGACCTGCATCTGGCGGCGGAGTTTGAGGTCCAGGGCGCCCAGCGGCTCGTCCAAGAGCAGCACCTCAGGCCGGTTGACCAGCGCCCGGGCGACGGCGACCCGTTGCTGCTGGCCGCCCGACATCATCGCCGGCTTGCGCTGGGCCAGGTGGCTCATCTGGACCAGTTCCAGTGCCTGATCGGCCAACTGCATGGCGTCGGTAAGGCCGCGCCGCTTCGGTCCGAAGGCCACGTTTTCGCGGACGGTGAGGTGCGGGAAGAGCGCGTAGCTCTGGAACACGGTGTTCACCGGACGCTCATAGGGGCGCGACCCGGTGAGATCGGTGTCGCCGATCCGGATCCGTCCCTCGGTCGGCTGCTCCAGGCCGGCCACCATCCGCAGCGTGGTCGTCTTGCCACAGCCGGACGGCCCGAGCAGGGCGAAAAAGGACCCGCGCGGGACGACCAGCGAAAGGTCGTCCACGGCGGTGAAGTCGCCGAAGCTCTTGGTGACGCCTTCGAGCACCAGGTCTCCCTTGGCCTGCCGCAGAGCGGCGCTCGCTTTCCCCCCGAACAGAGCCATCGCTAGTTCCCAATCACTCGTGCCCACATGGCGCCGTACTCGGCTTCCTGCTCCGCGGTCAGCGCCCGGAGGCCCTGGATGTCGTGCTCCTTGATGTAGTCCTCGGTCGGGAAGATGAACGGGCTCTTGGCCAGTTCGGGGTCGGACTTCTCCAACTCCTGCTGCGCGCCGAGGACCGGCGAGATGTAGTTCACCCAGGCGGCCAACTCGGCGGCGACGGCCGGGTCGTAGTAGTAGTCCATCAGCTTCATCGCGTTCGTCCGCCGCTGGGAGGTGATCGGGATCATCAGGTTGTCGGTCCACAGCGTTCCGCCCGACTCGGGGGTCAGGAACACCCAGTTGTCGTCCTCGGTCTCGGCCCGCAGGATGAAGATGTCCCCGCTCCAGACGATCCCGGCGACGGCGTTGCCGGTCTTCAGGTCCTCCAGGTAGGAGTTGCCCTTGACCCGGCGGATGTTGCCGTCGCTGATCCGCTTGCTGACCTCGGCGAACGCCTTCTCCAGTTCTGGCTTGCCCCAGTCGCCGGTGATGTCGACGCCCTGGCTCTGCATGATCAGGCCGGCGGTGTCGCGGAACTCGCTGAGCACCACGATCCGCCCCTTGAGGTCGTCGCCCACAGATCCTCGATCGTCTTGAGCTCCCGGCCGACCTTCTTCTTGTGGTAGCAGATGCCGCCGAAGCCGCCCTGCCACGGCACCGAGTACTTCCGACCCGGATCGAAGGACACCTGCCGCAGCGACGGCAGCAGGTTGCTGACCACGTTAGGCATCGCCCACTGGTCGAGGGGTTGCGCCATCTGCTCGCGGATCACCCGGTTGGCCATCCAGTCGGTGAAGCAGAAGAGGTCGCGGTTGATGTCCTGGCGGGCCCGCAACTGGGGCGCGATCTTGTTGAAGTAGGTGTCGTTGTCGTCGACGTCCTCGGTGTAGTTGACCTTGATCCCGGTCTTCTTGGTGAACCCGTCAAGCGTCGGGTAGGTCTTCGCCTCTTCGTCGTAGTCCATGTAGGCGGTCCAGTTGGCGAAGTTCACCAGCTTGCTGGTCGCACTGTTGTCGGGCGGCAGCGAGATGGACGGGCTGGCCGCCGGTCCCGACTGGCCGGCTCCCGGAGGGATCGGCGGCGCGCAGGCAGCCAGCGCGGCGGCCGCGGCCGCCCCACCACCGAGCTTGAGAAGATTGCGGCGGGACATCCCGCCGCCCATCGCCGCGAGAACTTCTCGCGCGGGCTGACTCAGTGGTCGCTTACCGGACATCCGATTTCCCTTTCGGCTGGGCCGGACGCCCTCGTCCGACCGTCCGTGGTTGGGGCGTGTGGGCCCGGCGGCGCCCCGGATTCCTGACCCACACCCGCCTCCCACGGGTGATTTCCCTGCGCAGAGGCTAACGATTGAACGACGGAATCAACACCCCCTCGGGTTACGAACTTCGAAAAGGTTCGTTTCAGATGGACTCGGCCACCGAATCGTTGGGCGGGGTGTTGCCGAAAGCCGCAGAAAGGAGCACGATCGCCCCATGACCAAGGGGGGCCAGGAGACCGGCGAGCGTCAGCGTGCAGTCGGCGGCCTCGACGACGTGTCCAAACGGATCATCGAACTGCTCCAGGCCGACGGGCGGCAGAGCTACGCAACCATCGCCAAGGACGTCAGCCTGAGCGAGGCTGCAGTGCGGCAGCGCGTCCAGCGGCTGCGGGACACCGGGGTGATCCAGATCGTCGCGGTTACCGACCCCATGCAGGTCGGCTTCCGGCGGCAGGCGATGATCGGGGTGAAGGCGTCCGGCGACCTGACCGTGATCGCCGAGGCGCTGGCCGCGATCCCGGAGGCCGACTACGTGGTGACCACCGCCGGCAGCTTCGACCTGTTGGTCGAGTTGGTCTGCGAGGACGACGAGCAGCTCCTGGAGCTGCTCAACCAGCGGATCCGCTCCGTCCCGGGCGTCTGGGGCACCGAGACGTTCGTCTACCTACGGCTCAACAAGCAGCACTACGACTGGGGGACCAGATGAGTACCGACACCGACCTGACCGCCGCGCTGCAGGGGCTGACCCCCGCACCGGCACTGCTGCCATCCGGCGAGTCGTACTCCGACGCCGCCCGCGATCACCTGTGGATGCACTTCACCCGGCATTCGGTGTTTGAGCAGAACGGGCTGAACCAGGCGGTCCCGATCATCACCCGTGGCCTGGGGCATCACATCTACGACATCAACGGCCGCGAGTACATCGACGGGCTGTCCGGGCTGTTCGTCGTCCAGGTGGGTCACGGACGCGAGGAGCTGGCCGAGGCCGCGGCCCGGCAGGCGCGCGAGCTGGCGTTCATGCCGCTGTGGTCGTACGCGCACCCCCGGGCGATCGAACTGGCCGACCGGATCGCGGGGATGGCCCCGGGAGACTTGAACCGGGTGTTCTTCACTACCGGCGGCGGCGAGGCCGTCGAGTCGGCCTGGAAGCTGGCCAAGCAGTACTTCAAGCTGACCGGGAAGCCGACCAAACACAAGGTGATCTCGCGGGCGATCGCCTACCACGGGACGCCGCAGGGAGCGCTGGCGATCACGTCGCTGCCGGGGGCGAAGATCCCGTTCGAGCCGCTGGTGCCGGGCGCCTACAAGGTGCCCAACACCAACCAATACCGGGCGCCCGAACACCTGCGCGACGATCCCGAGGCGTTCGGCTTGTGGGCGGCCGACCGGATCGCCGAGGCGATCGAGTTCGAGGGCCCGGACTCGGTGGCGGCGGTGTTCCTGGAGCCCGTTCAGAACTCCGGCGGCTGCTTCCCGCCGCCGCCGGGGTACTTCCAGCGGGTCCGCGAGATCTGCGACGAGTACGACGTCCTGCTGGTCTCGGACGAGGTGATCTGCGCGTTCGGCCGGATCGGTTCGATGTTCGCCTGCGACGACTTCGGCTACGTCCCCGACATCATCACCTGCGCCAAGGGGATGACCTCCGGCTACGCCCCGATCGGGGCGATGATCGCCTCGGACCGATTGTTCGAGCCGTTCAAGCACGGGCTGACGTCCTACCCGCACGGGTACACCTTCGGCGGCCACCCGGTGTCGTCCGCGGTGGCGCTGGCCAACCTGGACATCTTCGAGCGGGAGGGCCTGAACCAGCACGTCAAGGACAACGCCCCCGTCTTCCGGGCCACCTTGGAGAAGCTGCTGGAGCTGCCGATCGTCGGCGACGTCCGCGGCGAGGGGTTCTTCTACGGGATCGAGTTGGTGAAGGACAAGGCCACCCGGGAGACCTTCAACGATGACGAGTCGGAGCGGCTGCTCCGGGGGTACCTGTCGAAGGCCCTCTTCGACGCCGGCCTCTACTGCCGGGCCGACGATCGGGGAGACCCCGTCGTCCAACTCGCCCCGCCGCTGACCTGCGGGCCGGCCGAGTTCGACGACATCTACTCCCGCCTGCACGGCGTGCTCTCGGAGGCGCCGAAGTACCTCTGAGCCGGGGGCCCTCACAAAACGTGGCGAAAACGCGGGGCACTGCCAGATGTGGCAGTGCCCCGCGTTTTCTGCGGTGTTTCGGAGGTGGCGACGCCCGTCGCCCAAGGTCGCCGGGGTCCCTTACCCGCCGAGGACGTCCTTCAGGTCGTAGCTGACCGGCTCGTCCAGCTGTTCATAGGTGCAACTCGACGGTTCCCGGTCTGGTCGCCAGCGGACGAACTGGGCGGTGTGTCGGAACCGCGCCCCCTCCATGTGGTCGTAGCGCACCTCCACCACCAGCTCCGGGTCGAGCGGGGTGAAGGAGAGGTCCTTGTTGGCGTTCCAGCGGCTGCCGGCCGCGGCGGACGGCGTCCTCGGAAAGGACGCGTCCCGGTTGTCCTCCGACGTGTCGGGGGCCGCCCAGTTCCACGGGTGGTCGGCGAAGTCGACCACCAGCGGCTGCAACTCGGTGAACAGTTCCCGCCGCCGTTCCATCGGGAACGCCCCGATCACGCCGACGCTGTTCAGCGTCCCGTCCGGGGTGTAGAGGCCGAGCAGCAGCGACCCGATCGCGTCGGTCTCGTTGCGGTAGGTGCGGTACCCCGCCACCACGCAGTCGGCGGTCCGTTCGTGCTTGATCTTCCACATCACCCGCTTGTCTTCGGCGTACGGCTCGGCCAGCGGTTTGGCGATCACCCCGTCCAATCCGGCGCCCTCGAACTGGGTGAACCACTCCCGAGCCAGGTCGCGGTCGGCGGTGGCCTGGGTCAGGTAGATCGGCGGCTGTGCGGTCCCCAAGGCCCGGACGAGCGCCTCCCGCCGCTCAGCAAACGGCTTCTCGGCGTAGTTGACCGACCCCCAGGCCAACAGGTCGAACGCCACGAACGCCGCCGGGGTCTCCGCCGCCAGCCGCTTGATCCGCGACGCCGCCGGGTGGATCCGCTGCTGCAACAACTCGAAGTTCAGCCGGTCGCCAGCGGCCGGATCGACCAGGATGATCTCACCGTCGATGCAGCACGGGTCGGGGAAGCTCGCCTTCACCGCCTCGACGATCTCAGGGAAGTACCGGGTCATCGGCCGGGTGTTCCGACTGCCCAGTTCAACGAGGTCGCCACTACGCCAAATGATGGTCCGGAAGCCATCCCACTTCGGCTCGAACAGCACGTCGGCCTTGGGGAACTCCTTGACCAACTTGGCCAGCATCGGCCCGAACGGCGGCGTGATCGGCATCCCCCACTCGGCGTCCCGCTCCGCCTTCGGGGCCAGGTAGTCCTCCTCGGCCCGGTCGGTGCGGCGCTTGCTGGGCGGCACCCGCGGCGGCTCGTTCGGCATCTTCGGGTAATCGGGCGGGAAGTTCAGCTCCCCCAACCCGCGCTCCAGGTCCGCCTCCCACAACCCCAGCGCCCCGGCCAGTTCCCCCGGCTCGTCGCCCATGGACGCCCACGGGCACGGCCGATCGGCCAGCAACCCGGGCACCGTCCACACAGTGAAATCGGACGGGGTGGCCTCGGCCAACTCGTCCCAGGACAGCGGCGTGGACACCGGCGCCCCGGGCAGCGGGCGAGGCGAGTACGCCCCGGCGATGGTCCGGTCGCGGTTGGCCTGGTTGAAGTCGACGAACACCCGCTCGCCGCGCTCCTCCTTCCACCAGCTGGTGGTGACCAGGTCGGGCAGCCGCCGCTCCAACTCCCGGGCGACCCCGATCACGCCGTGACGGACATCCTGAAACTCGTGCGTCGGCCTGATCCGGGCATACACGTGGACGCCGCGGTTGCCGGACGTCTTGGCGTACGCGGTCAGCCCCACCTCGGCCATCACCTCGCGCAGCGCCAGCGCGGCGGTCACCGCGTCGCGGAAGTCGCGTCCGGGCTGAGGATCGAGGTCGATCCGGAACTCGTCGGGGTTGTCCAGGTTCGCGGTCCGCACCGGCCACGGGTGGAATGTGATCGTCGCCATCTGCGCCGCCCAGGCCAGGGAGGCCGGCTCGTCGAAGACCAGCTGGTCGTGACGCCGCCGGCTCGGGTAGGTGCACAACACCGTCCGAAGGAAGGACGGCGCGCCCTTGGGCGGCCGCTTGGCGAAGAACTCCTCGCCCTCGATGCCGTCGGGGAAGCGTTGCAAGGTCATCGGCCGATCCCCGTTGATCCGCAGGAACGGCTCGGCCACGGCCAGCAGGTAGTCCGCAAGGTCGCGTTTGGTGACGGCTGCCGACGCCCCTGCCGCAGGCCAGAGCACCTTGTCAGCGCTGGTCAGCCTCACCTCACGGGTGCCCTCGGGACCCGGAACCCTCAGCACCTCTGCGTCCACCATGGCCGCGAGCCTATGCCAGCCCGGCGGCTATTCAGCGGCCCAGCACCCGGTCGAGGTAGGGGTTGGCGAAGGTGCGGCCGGGGTCGAGGCGGTCCCGGACGGCGAGGAAGTCGGCGAACCGGGGATAGAGCGGCCCCAGCCGCTCGGCGTCCAGTTCGTGCACCTTGCCCCAATGCGGACGTCCAGCATGCTCGGCGACGATCCGCCCGAACGCGTCGAACAGCCCCCTCTCGTCCATCCCCGTGTACTGATGGACGGCCACGTAGGCGTTGAACCGCTCGAACCCGGTGGACAGCCAGCAGTCGTCGGCGCCGAGGAAGCGGAGTTCCACCGGGAAGGGGGTGGCGGTTCGGCTTCGCTCGAACCAGGCCCGCAGCTCGGCGACCACCGGACGCACCGACTCCAGCGGCACCGCGTACTCGGACTCGACGAACCGCACTCGGCGCGAGGAGCAGAACACCTTCCAGGAGACATCGGCGTACTCGCGCTGCGACAACAGCGCCGCGCTGACCCGGTTGATCCGGGTGGTCAGCGTCGGGGCGACCGCGGTGGCCCGGCTGACCAGGGCGAGCCCGGCGTTGGCGATCACCTCGTCCTCGGTCCAGGCACGCCAGGCCGGTAGGGGCGCGGGCCCGCCGCCACCGATCAACCGCTGGTTGCGCTTCACCTGCACCTGGTCGGAATGCGGGAAGAACATCGAGTCCACGTGGTCGTGGGCGGCCAGGTCGCCGTCCAGACCCTCCAGGAAAGCGTCGAGGGGCTCGACGGACTCCCGGGCGTGCAGCCGGAAGGCCGGGACGCATTGCAGTTCGACCTCGGTGATGACGCCCAGAGCGCCCAGCGACACCCGGGCGGCGGCGAACACGTCCGGGTGCTCGTCCGTCGAACAGGTGAGCTGCGCCCCGTCCGCCAGGACGAGGGTCAGCCCGACCACCGCCGCGGCGATTCCCTGGAACCCGAGGCCGGTGCCATGGGTGCCGGTGGCGATGGCGCCGCTGATCGTCTGCCGGTCGATGTCCCCCAGATTCGGCAACGCGAGGCCCAGCTCGTCCAGCAGTCGATTCAGCCGATGCAAGGGCGTGCCGGCCCTGACCCGGACGCGGCGCGCCGGCAGGTCGACGGCGATCGGCCCGGTGAGGTGATCGAGTCGCAGCAACAGTCCATCGGTGGCGGCGATCGGGGTGAACGAGTGCCCGGAGCCGACCGCCTTCACCCGGCGGCCCTGCTCCGTGGCGGTCCGAACCAAGGCGGAGAGCTCCTGTGCCGAGGACGGCGAAGCCACGTCGGCCGGGTTCACCCGGACCCGGCCCGACCAGTTCGTCCAGGTCATCCGAAGTTCCGCCCATCGCCTCGGTAGCTCGGCACTGTGTCGACCAGGGTTCGGCCGCGAACCAGGTGCACCTGGTCGAACCGCTCCAACAACTCCCCGGCCTTGGCGTGCCTGAACCAGACCCGATCACCGATCCGCAGATCCTCGCAAGCCCGCCCGGACAAGGGGGTTTGCACCTCCCCGGCGCCCTCGGCGGCCAGCAGGCTGAGGCCTTCGGGGTGCCAGGGACGAGGCAGTCTGGACGCCCCCGCCGGCCCGCTGGCGAGGTAGCCGCCGGAGAAGACGGTGACCAGACCTGGGCCTGGACGACGCACCACCGGCAGCGCGAAGGCGGCGGCGACCTTGGGGGTGAAGGCGCGATAGTGGTCGAAGAGCCCCGGCCCGTACAGTCCCGAACCGGCGGCCAGTTCAGTCACCACGTGGTCGTCGCCGAAGCGGTGCAAGCTGCCGGTTCCACCGGCGTTGACGAACTCCAGGTCAGCCAACTCCCGAACTGCCGCGACCACTGCCGCCCGCCGATCCAGCGGCTCGGCCGCCGAGCGGCGCTGCATCAGCCGAACCGGGGGCGAGCCGTCCGGCACCCCGGCGATCTGGGCGTCGTAGAACATCAGCCCGACCACCCGATGCCCGCGGGCTGTCGCCGCCCGGGCCAGCGACCGGGCGTCAGCCGCGGTGCGTAGCGGGGAGCGCCGGGCACCAAGGTGGAGCTTCCCGATCCGCAGCGAGGCGTCGAGGTCCAGCGCCAGCCGAAGGCCGGGAGCCCCCTCCAGGAAGTCGAGGTGCTCGGCGGAATCAATGGTCAAGGTGATCTGGGATCGCAATTCGGCGTCGGCGGCGACGGCGGCCACCGATGCCCGGTCGGCAGTTGGATAGGCGACGAAGACGTCTGTGTACCCGTGCCGGACCAGCCAGACCGCCTCCGCAGCGGAGTAGGCCATCAGCCCGGCAAAACCTGGACGCGCCAGTGCCCGGCTGAGCAGGGGCCGGCAGCGGACGCTCTTGGTGGCGACCCGAATCGGGAGTCCGCCAGCCCGCCGAACCAGGTCGGTGGCGTTGGCGTCGAACGCGTCCAGGTCGACCACCGCCAGCGGCGCCGGCAACCCGGCGGTCGCCTCATCCCAGGGATGCACTCCCTCACTATCCCGCACTGCGCGGGGGTGGCGACGGCGTCCACCACGACACCCAGTCCGATCTGTCCCCGGCCCGGCTATCGGGGTGGTGCTTCGACCCACGCGGCCCGGAAGGAGGCCACCTCGGCGGCGGTGGGAGCGGTAGCCGGGCCGTGGCGGGTGACCTTGATCGCGGCGGCTGCATTGGCCTGGCGGCAGGCCTCGGCCCAGGCCACGCCGCGGCTGCGTTGAGCAACCAGCACCCCGGTGTGGGTGTCGCCGGCCCCGTTGGTGTCGACCGGTCGTTGCGGGTATCCGGGCAGCACCAGCAGCTCCGCCCCCGGGACGACCAGGGCGCAGCCGATTGGCCCGTCGCGGACGATCACCACCAGCTCCGGCAGCACCTCCGCCACCGCCCGGGCCAGGTCGGCCATCTCGGTCGGGTCGTTGGCGTCCGGATCGTGCGGCGGGCGCTGATGGCCGACGGCGGCCAGGAAGTCGGCCGCCTCTTCGGCGTTGCTGGTCCAGACCGTGGTGGCGGCCAGCGTCCGGTCGCGCAGGTCGGCGGGCAGGCCGGCGAAGGCCGCACCGGGGTCGAGCACCACGTCAACGCCGTCCGCCAAGATCGGCAGCCACGCCAGCAGCGGCTCCGCGGTGGCCGGCATCACCAGCGTGTAGCCGGTCAGGCAGACCAGGTCCCCGGCTGCCGGACGAGCGGCGTCCAGCCCGGCGACGCTCAGCCGCCGTTCGGCCCCGAGGGTGGTGACAAAGGTGCGCTCCGCCGATGGCTCGACCAGCACCACGCAGATTCCGGTGTCGGCGTCCGGGATCGCCGGAGCGGCCACCGCGACGCCGTCGGCGGCCAGCGCGGCTCGGATCAGGTCCCCGCGCGGCCCGGTGCCGATCGCACCGGCATGGACCGTCTCGGCGCCGGCCCGGGCGGCAGCGATCAAAACGTTGACCGCTCCCCCGGCGTACTCCATCGCCGAGCCGGCCATCACGTTCTGGCCGCGCTGGGGGAGGTCGGCGACGTCGAGGACCACGTCCACCAGGGCCTGCCCGGTGTGGATCACCCTCACCGGGCCAACACCTCGGCACTGGTGGCCAGCCGGATCTGCGGGGCGTAGAGCCCCATCACGGTCAGGGCGGCCGCCTGGTTGTCATCGCTCGACCCGGCGCAGGCGTCGGTGACAACGGTCACCGTGGCTCCGGCGTCGGCAGCGGCCAGCGCGGTCGAGATGACGCAGCAATCGGTCGCCACGCCGGCCAGGATCAGCTCCGGGGCGGTCCCAGTGACCCGCTCGATCACCCCGTACTTGCCGAAGGTGGACGCGCTCAGCACCAGACCGTCCAGGTCGGCCAGCCTGGCGTCCAGGTGGTAGAGCGGGTCGGTGGCGGACACCTTGGCAAACGGCCAGGCGTCCAGGTAGGGCTCCCAGGAGCCGTAGGGCTCGGTCGGGGGCAGCCAGCGGGTGACGATCGTCCGACCCTGGTGGGCAGCGGCGAGGTCGCGGATCGGGCCGACGATCTCGCCGAAGCGGGGCGCACCCCAGGGACTCGCGGGATCGGCGAAGATCCGTTGCGGATCGATCACCACCAACCAGGGGCCAACAGCCATGGGTCCACCTTGGCGGACGCGGGCCGGGCGACCAAGTCGGCGCCCAGACCGACCGGCCACGTGTGTCGCCGAGGCGGACCCACCCTGTACGTTGCACGCAGAGGAAGGGAGAACCCCATGGCAACCGTCAACACTGCGCAGGCTCATTGGGAAGGCAGCCTGATGGAGGGCGCCGGCACCGTCGAGCTGGTCACCTCCGGGCTGGCCACGTTCGACGTCAACTGGGGCAAGCGCGCCGAGTCCGGCGCCGGCACCACCAACCCCGAGGAGCTGATCGCGGCCGCCCACGCCACCTGCTTCTCGATGGCGCTCTCGCACGCCCTGGCCGGCAACGGGACGCCTCCGGAGTCGATCGACACGAAGGCCGAGGTGTCGTTCCAGCCCGGCGTCGGGATCACCGGCAGCCACCTGACCGTGGTCGGCAAGGTTCCGGGGCTGACCGCCGAACAGTTCGCTCAGTTCGCCGACGGCGCCAAGGCCGGCTGCCCGGTGTCGAAGGCCCTGGCTGGCGTCGACATCACCCTGGATGCCACCTTCGCCGAGTAGTCCGATGGGGGTCATGCTGGGGGCCGAGCCGTACCAGCACGACGGCGGCTCGATCGGCGTCGTGCTGTCCCACGGCTACCCCAGCACCCCTCAGTCGATGCGGCCTTGGGCCGAGCAGCTGGCAGCCCAGGGCTACAGCGTCCGGCTTCCGCTGCTCCCCGGGATGGGCACCCGCTGGCAGGACCTGAACCAGACCCGCTGGACCGACTGGTACGGCGCCATCGAGGACGCCTACGTCGCGCTGTCCGGTCGCTGTGAGCGGGTGTTCGCCATGGGGCTGTCGATGGGCGGCCTGTTGGTGGCGAAGCTCGGGATCGACCATCCGGACCTGGCCGGGCTGGTGCTGGTCAACCCGATCTTCAAACACGACAACCCGGCGTTGCCGCTGCTGCCGACCCTTCGGCACGTGATCCCGTTCTTCCCCGGGATCGCCGGCGACATCAAGAAGTCGGGGGTCGTGGAACTCGCGTACCCGGTCAATCCGTTGCAGGCGATGTACTCCCAGACGCTGCTGTGGCGGATCGTCGGCGAGGGGCTGCCCTCGCTCAATCAACCGGTGCTGCTGGCCCACTCGCTGGAGGACCACGTCGTCCCGGCGATCAGTTGGCAGTACTTCCTGTCCCGGATCGCCAGCACCGACGTCACCGTGATGCCGTTGGAGAACTCCTACCACGTGGCCACCCTGGACAACGACGCGCCGCTGCTGTTCGACGCGTCGGTCCAGTTCGTGGAGCGGGTCGCCGCCACGCGCTGAGGTCGGCAGGCGGCGGCGTGGGCGTCACTGTTCGGGCTGGACGTCCTGCCCGCCGTCGACTTCGGTGGCGTCAATGATCGAGATGCCGTCGGCCTCGGCGGCCTCCTTGGCATCGGAATACTCCGCAGGGCTGGACGGCGAGGACGGGCTGTCGGCGCTGTCTTCGAGAACCGGGCTGGCCGGGGACTCGGGGCTCAGGTGGTCGTCGCTGTCCTGGAAGCCGGGCTGCGGGAAGATCGGCGGGTTGTTGGTCATCGGACTCCTCCTTGAGTCGTGGTCGGGCGGTTCCCCGATTTTGGTGGTCCCACCCAGCGATCACTTCACCCTAGTGGGTGACTACAGCTCGATCACCTGGACGTCGAGCACGGCCTCGTTGGCCCCGATCGCCGCTCGAAGTTGCTCGTCCGGAGTGCCTTCGACGTTGATGCGGGCGACCGCCGCCTCGCCGCCGTCGAAGACCACGTTCTCCATCTCCTGGACGTTGAGCCCGGCGTCACTGATCGCGTCCAGCGTGCCGGCGAGCACTCCGGGGCGGTCCAGGTGCCGGATCACGATCATCGAGGTGGCCGGGGAGGTCCGGGCCAGGTTGACCACGTTCGGCACCCGTCCGGTTTCGGCGAAGACCCTCACGATTCGGACGGCCTCGGCGGCGATCGCTTCCTGGGCCTGGTCGGTCGAGGCGCCGATGTGGTGGGTGCCGTACACGCCGGGCAGAGCCGCGATCGCCGGGCTGAACTCGGCCGTCCCGGTCGAGGGTTCGCCGGCGAAGACGTCCAGCCCGACCCGCAGACCCTTGGACTCGACGGCCGCAGCCAGGGCGGGCTCGTCCACCACCTCGCCGCGGCTGGTGTTGATGAAGAAGGCGCCGGGCTGCATCGCGTCCAGGAAGGCGGCGTCGATCAGCCCGCGGGTGTCCGCCGACAACGCCAGGTGGACGCTGACCACGTCCGCGGCGGCGGCCACCTCAAGGGGCGACTCAGCCCTGGTGATCCCCAGTTCCTCGGCGCGCTCGGGGGTCAGGCTGCGGCTCCAGGCGATCACCGGCATCCCGAATCCCTTGGCCCGCGGAATCATCGCCGAGCCGATGCCACCGAGGCCGATCAGACCGAGGGTTCGTCCGTACAGGCCCTTGGCCTTGGAGTATTCGGCCTTGTTCCAGCGTCCGGCCCGCAGGTCGGCGACGTTGTCGGCGATCCGGCGGTCGAGCGCGGCGATCAGGCCGAACGCCAACTCGGCGACGGCGATCGAGTTCTTGCCCGGGCAGTTCGAGACGTAGATGCCACGCCGCGACGCCGCTGCGACGTCGATCGTGTTGTACCCCGCCCCGGCCCGGACGACCAGGGTCAGCGGCCCGGCGGCGAGGACCTCCTCGGGAACTTTGGTGCTCCGGACGATCAGCACCTCCGGGGCCAGATTCGTCACCTCGTCGACCAGTGCCTGGTCCTTGACCGAGGGGGCGTAGTGCACCTCGCAACCGGCGACGGCCAAGCCGTCCAGACCCGACTGCTCGAACTTGTCAGCAACGAGTACCCGCATGCCACCAACCTAGCGGGAGAGCGGCGGGTCGGCTTCTCCCCACGGAGGGCCCACCTGGTCTTAGGGGGTAGGCCGCGAATCTGGTGATGCCATGGGACAACCGCCGCCTCAACGAGGCGTGGGGAAGCCCACGCCATCACCAGATTCGGGGATCGGCCCCAGGACACCGCGGCCGGAAGGGCGGTCACCAGCCGATGATCGCCTGCTCGGGCTCGGGATCGCCCTCGTCCTGCTGCTCGGATTCCGGGGAGGGCGCCTCGGCGCTCCACTGCGGGTGCTCGCCGAGGAACGCGTTGATCGCCCGCTCGGCACAGTGTCGTCCGGTTTCGATGACCTCGGGTGCCCGGTGAAAGTCGAGGACGCCGCACACGTCACGGGGGATGGTGATCAGGATGTCCGGCGGATGGCCAGCCATTCGGTAGCGCTCGATCAGGGCGCCCATGGTGTCCAGCGCCAGGCTGGATACGTCAAACACGTTGAGGCCGACGGGGTGTTCGTAGGCGGGACGCTCCGGTTCGCTCGGCTCCTCCACGAACCGTTCGACCAACGGGCGGAACACGTCGTTGTCCAGCAGGCCGCGGCGGACCCGATCGAGCCACTCACCGCGCGGCTGTGGCGCCGCGGTCTCCAGCACCGGCGAGGCCACCTCGCTGGAGCCGGCCAAGGAAACCGCCACCGTCAGATCGCGCGGGAAGGGGGTCAACGGGATCACCGGAACCGGGTTGAGGATCCCGCCATCCATCAACAGTCGGCCGTTGACCACCACCGGCGTGATCACCGTCGGCAGGGCGATTGAGGCCCGGATCGCGGTGATCAGCGGGCCCCGCTGGAACCACACCTCGTGCCGGGCGATCACATCGGTGGCGACGGCGGTATAGGGGATGGGGAGGTCCTCGATTGACACCCCCTCCAGGATCTCGTTCACCCTGGCCAGGACACGCTCGGCGCGGATCGCGCCGGGGCCGCCGGGCAACACCGGATCCAGCAGCCGTAACACCTCCCGCTGATTGAGTGACGTCACCCACTCCGTGTAGGCGTCCAGCCGCCCAGCCGCCAGCAACCCCCCGACCAGGGCACCCATCGAGGCGCCAGCGACGGCGGAAACCTCAAACCCTCGCTCGGCCAGCACCTGGGCGACGCCGATGTGGGCGTAGCCGCGGGCTCCGCCCGCGCCAAGGGCCAAGGCAACCTGAGTGGTCATGGCTCCATTATTGACGCGCCCGTCAGGCGCCACCCCTCAGGTGTCTCCGGTCAACCGACCTCGGAGGACACCTCGCTCATCAGCCACTCAACGGCCTGGGTGCCGTTCCAGCCGTCCGGGTAGAGCTTCAGCAACTCCTGCGGGCCTTCCAGGTCCTGGCCCAGGGTCAGGCCCGGCTCCTCGACGTAGCCGTCCTTGCGGGTTTGGCCCATCCCGACGTTGGCCATCAGCATGTTGCACAGGCACTTCCGGCCGACGGTGTTCTGCTCCTCGCCGCCCTTCTTGAGGTACATGTGGATCGGCTCGGAGGCGCAGCGGTAGATGATCTTGCCGTCGGCCTTCTCCACCGGCCCGCGCAGATAGCCGAGGTCGCAGATCCGCTCCCGAGCTTCGTACACCGCGAGCTCCGACATGGTGTCGCTGAGGGTGGCCACCTTGAACGGGAAGCCGGTCGGCGACGCCAGGGCATCGTTCTTCACGTGCAGCGTGCCCGCCTTGAGCTCCGAGAACAGCCGACCCCGCAACTCGGGAGTCAATCCGGACGATGAGGCGAACGCGAACAGCGTGCCGCACTGGACGCCCTCGGCGCCGGCGGCGCGTGCCTGGGCGACCTTCTCCGGAGTGGAGTAGGCGCCCGCCATCCAGAACGGCAGCCCGATGTCCACCATCTTGTTCAGGTCGGCGATGTCCTTGTCGGTGTAGATCGGCTGACCCTGGTCGTCGAGCACCATCTTCCCGCGCGGCGGAGCGCTGTGGCCGCCGGCCACCGGGCCCTCCACCACGAAACCGTCGGGACGGATCTCGGCGTCCCGATTGAGATAGCCGCCCAGCACGTGCAGCGAGATGATCGCCAGGAACTTTGGCCGCACCAGGTCGGGCAACTCGTCGCCAAGGTAGGTGCGGGGGTCGAGGACGGCGATGTGCGGACGGGTCTGGTCCACCACATCGATGGTCAGGTGGCCGGGACGTCCGGCGGCGTACTCGGTCAGCAGCCGCGGGATCTCCTTCGGGATCCCCGCACCCATCAAGACGTAGTCGACTCCGGCCAGCATGGCGCCCAGTGCGGCGGAAGGATTGGCCGTCTGGATCTTCTCCAGCAGGTTGATCCCGACCACCCCGTCATGGCCTTCCTTGGCCAGCCAGACCTCGGCGAAGTTGCCGACCAGCGACAACTCAATGGCCGCCCGACTAGGGCTGATGGTCAGGGTGGGGTGGGGACGATAGGGCTGGCCGTCCTGGCGTCCGCCTTCGAGGTAGTAGCTATCGATGACCCGCTGGGCCATCGCCGGGGACGGGAAGTGCTCCAGCGCCCGCAGCACGTGGCCGCCGGGGTCGCCGTCCTGCAACTTGCGGGCCACGACCCCGTCGAGCGCAGTGCCGGACACCACGCCGAGTTGGCCAGCCTTGGACACCTCGCGGGCCAGTTGCCACGACGAGACAGCGACCCCCATCCCCCCTTGGATGATCACCGGGTTCGCTCTGGTCATGCGGCCTCCGTCTCCCTGAACACAACCTACGCTACCGTAACTTACGCTGCGCTCGAAACCGCTGGCCAGATAGCGGGCTCCCTCGAAGAAAGCCCCGCTGGTCAGGCTGCGCCGGTTGCCGGCAGCACAGCGAGCAGTCGGGGTCCGGGCGGTCCGGACAGATTGTCGCCGCTGATCCGCGGCAACCCGGCCACAATCCTCCAGGACTGTCGGTGGCCTCGGCTAGCGTGCAGCCGTGACTACCCCTGCGACCCGCGGCCTCTCGGTAACCCAGGGTGCCGCCATGACCATGGGGGCGGTGCTTGGCACCGGAGTTCTGTCTCTGCCGGGGATCGCCGCCGACGTGGCCGGCCCGGCGTCGCTGGTGTCCTGGTTGCTGATGGTGCTGCTCAGCGTCCCGCTGTCGGCGACCTTCGCGGCCCTGGGCGCTCGACACCCGCACGGCGGCGGGGTCGCCCACTACGCGCGGCTGGCTTTCGGTGATCGCGCCTCGACGGTGATCGGCTGGTGTTTCTACCTGGCGGTGGCCGCCGGTGCCCCGGTGGCCGCCGGCTTCGCCGGGGCCTACGTCGCCGATCTGCTCGGTGGCGGGCACCTGATCCAGCTGGGCACGTCGGGTCTGCTGATCCTCGGCGTGACCGCGCTGAACTGGTTCGGGATCAAGGTCTCGGCCGGAGTCCAACTGGTGGTGGCGGGCGGACTGGCCCTGCTGCTCGGCCTGGCCACCGTGGTGGCGCTGCCGCATACCAACCCGGCCAACCTGACCCCGTTCGCGCCGCACGGCTGGCTGGCGGTGGGGGCGGCCGCGTCGGTGCTGATCTGGGCGTTCGCGGGTTGGGAGGTGGTCACCTCACTGTCCGCCGAGTATCACAACCCGGCGCGCGACATCCCGCGAGCCACCGCGATGGCGCTGGTCACCATCGCCGTGCTGTACCTGGGGACGGCCTTCGCCACGGTCGCGGTGCTGGGCTCCCGGCCCGGCGCGGCGCCGCTGGCCGACCTGCTCGTCCTGGGGTTCGGGACGGCCGCCCGTCCGGTGATCACGTTCACCGCCGTGCTGCTGACCATCGCCACGATGAACTCCTACTTCGCCGGAACGTCGCGACTGGGGGCGGCCCTAGGCCGGAGCGGTTCGCTGCCGGCCTGGTTCGGGCAAGGCGGTGGCGCGGGCGAGGTGCCACGCCATTCGCTGTCGGTGGTCGGCGGCCTCGGCATGCTGACCCTGGGGGTGCTGGCGCTGCTGCAGCGTCCCACCGAGACGGCCCTGTCGTTCGTCACCGGCAGCCTGGCGCTGGTCTACGTGATCGGGAGCGCCGCCGCACTCCGGCTGTTGCCGCGCGGCAGTTGGGTGTGGCTTTCGGCCCTGATCAGCCTCGCGGCGACCCTGGTGCTGCTGATGTTCACCGGGTGGCCGCTGCTGGCCACGGTGGCGGTGGCGGTGGCGGCGTTGGCCTGGCATCGGCGCTCGGTCCAGAGCCGGGCCCAGTCACTGGACCCGGCCTAGACCCCCGGTCAGCGAAAGAGCAGCGTCGACAGGAGCAGCACCGAGGCGAGGACCGTGGCCAAGGTGAGCGCCGCGACCCGCAGCAGGGTCTGTCCGGGGCGGGGTGGGGTAGTGACGGTCACACCCTGATTAACGCTGCTCACCCCCCAAAGGTTGCGTTCCGACGCGAACTTTCTGAGAAATCGCTGTGACCAGGGGGTTAACGACGCCGCGCCCTGATCTGGAAGCGCGACAGCGGTGGCCAGGAGCGGTGGACGCCGCCAAGCCCCTACGGCCGGACGGTCAGCCCTCGAGATCGTCCGGTGTCAGATCCGGCCGCACCCCACGCAGGGACGGCTGCCGCAGTCTCCCCTGCGGGGTCAGCCCCAGGGCCTCAACGTCCACCACCAGCAGGGGCTCCACCCACTGTGCGCCGGCGGCGTCGACCGCGGGCACCTCGTCGGCGAACGGGCTCTCCGGCAGCGCCAGCGGATGCAGGACCTCCTTCAGCACTTCGCCGAGCCGCTGGCCGATCCCGCTGCCCACCCGTCCCCGATAGGTCAGGCCGCCAGGGCCGGGCTCGCCGACCAGCACCGCGCCAAGACTGACCCGGGAGCCGGTCTGGAAGCGCCACCCACCGACCACCCAGGACGACGCCAGCCGGTGCGGAAACTTCAACCAGTCGCCCGAGCGAACGCCCGCCTCGTAGCGGGAGTCCAACCGCTTGCTGACCACGCCCTCAAGGCCCTGGTCGCGGGTGGCGTCGAACAGGGCGACCCCGTCGGGATAGGCGGGCGATACCTGTCGTCCCGGAGCGACGTCGATCAGCGCCTCCAGCAGAGCCCGGCGCTGGCTGAGCGGCTCGCCGGTCAGGTCGCGTCCACCAAGGCGGAGCAGGTCGAAGGCGACGAAGGTGACCGGATGCAGCCCGGCCAACTCGGCCGCGCGGGCGGGACGGTTGACGTGCATTCGCTCGGCCAACGCCGCAAAACTGGGCAGGCCACCCTTGAAGGCGACAAGCTCGCCGTCGAGCAGCAGTTCTCCGCCGCGGTCACCCAGGTCCGCCAGCGATTGCAGTTCTGGAAAGGACACCGCGGCGTCATTGCCCCGCCGGCTGGTCAGCGCCACCGGGCGGCCCGCCACAACGGACGCCAGCGCCCGCATCCCGTCCCATTTGACCTCGTGCAGCCACTGAGGCCCGGTGGGAATCCGGGTGCCACGGGTGGCCAGCATCGGGAGCATGCCCGCCATCGTCCCACGCGAGGACTCAGCCGGGGTCGCGGCCCTGCCAGGTGCAGATGCAGGCCTCGTTGCCGTCGGCGTCGGCCAGGATCCAGAAGCTGGGGGCCTCCTCGTCCGACACCAGTCGGCCGCCCGCGGCCAGGGCGGCCGCGATCCTGGCCTCGGCCTCGTCGTGAGCGACGGTGACGTCGAGATGGATCCGGTTGCGGACTGGACGGGGCTCCGCCAACTGTTGGAACCAGACGGCCGGCCCGAGCAGCCGCGGGTCGGCCAGCGCGTCGTCGCCGTCCTCCTGATAGCCGAGCACCGCCTTCCAGAAGGGGCGGATCACCTGGAGGTCCATCGTGTCGATCGCGATCTCCAGCTCGGTCAAACTGGCCGGTTCCACGACTGCACCCCACCGTCCGGCCAGGTCGGAGAGAGCGTTCGCCAGCCTCGTGTCCCTGACAGTGATGCCCCCCACGTCATGGCTCGAGGTGGCCAGATGCACCCGGTTGTAGCGCAGGTCGATCTCGGGGTGGTGCTGGGCGTCCTCGGC